>PTKX01000001.1 GCA_002938195.1 Alphaproteobacteria bacterium MarineAlpha5_Bin7
AACCAATACCATTTAAAGCGTTGGTTAGAGGCCATGAATGTACCTAGTGTTTGCACAGAATCGTTTGCAATAACTGAGTAGGCAGCAAGAGAGAATCCTATAATTGTGTATATAAGGCTAAGATCCGAAATAATTCCCCCTAGTGATGTTCGAAGTTATATTTTTACTTAATAGATTCGACAAGATAAAATAAGATATTTACTATTATTTTTGTTTATTAGCTTAGGCATAATTAAGCCCTAAAATACATTTATACAAATCACTTATCACACTATAAAATTGGATTATGCAGGCTTTATTTAGATCATTTTTTACAGTTAGTTTTTATACTCTCTTTAGTCGCATATTGGGTTTTGTTCGTGATATTTTTATAGCTAAATATTTAGGCTCAACTGTAATAGCTGATGCATTTTTTGTAGCTTTTCGTATTCCTAATTTTTTTAGACGAGTTTTAGCGGAAGGAGCCTATAGCGCAGCACTAATTCCAGTTTTCTCTGGCGTTGTAATAGATTCAAAAGATGATCATGAGGCAGCAGACTTTGTTGAAAATACAATGTCATTACTTCTTTTTGTTACCATTCTATTGACCATTATTTTTTTCTTTGGAATGCCATATATCATTCAAATTTTGGCTCCAGGGTTTTCTTCAAATCAAGAAGCATTTGATCTAGCTGTTCATTTTGGAAAAATTATATTTCCTTATTTAATCTTTATTTCTTTAGTGGCTCATTTTACATCCATCATGAATGTACACGGAAGATTTGCAGCAGGTTCACTTGCTCCAAGTATATTAAATATTAGTTTTATATTGTCTTTGTTTATTTTAACACCGCAATTACCTTCTGCCGGACATGCCCTTTCCTATGGCGTCTTAATAGGAGGATTATTTCAATTTATTTTAATGTACAAAGCTGTTCTTAATTTTTATCGCCCTAGAATAAAATTACCAAAAATTAACGATCGATTAAAAAAATTCTTTTCGTTATTTGGCCCAGGGGTCATAGGGTCAGGCGTTATTCAAATTAATATTATTGTTGGAACAATAATAGCTTCTTTTCTTCCTATAGGAGCCATTAGTCATATTTATTATGCTGACAGGTTAAATCAATTACCTCTAGCCATATTTGGTATTGCTATGGGTATTGTCTTGTTACCCTCTCTTTCCAAAGCAATTAAAGAAAATAGTTCTGCAAAAATTCACACAATGCAAAATAGATCGTTAGATTTTTGTCTACTTATTTCTTTTCCATCAGCGATTGGATTATATATTTTATCAAAACCTATTATTTTTATTTTATTTGAGCGTGGAGCTTTTTTAAGTGAAGATACTTTTTATACGGCACAAGTATTATCAATGTTTGCCTTAGGTCTTCCGGCCTACATCTTAATTAAAGTTCTTATAACCTGTTATTTTTCTCGAGAAGACACAAAGACCCCTTTATATATTTCAATTGCCACCGTTCTATTGAATATTTTATTATCAATTTTATTGATACAATCCATGCGCGAAATGGGAATTGCACTTGCTACTTCAATAAGCGCTTGGTTTAACGTCTTTCTTCTATATTTTATTCTTAAATATAGAAATTATATAGCACTTGATTCAAGATTGATGACAAATAGCATGAAAATTATAATTGGTAGTGCAATAATGGGACTGGTTTGTTATTTTTTAAATATGTCAATGTTTAATCAAATGCAAAATCATAGCTTGATGGCAAATATTATGGCTTTACTTCTTATTATAATAGTTTGTAAAATTATTTATGTAGGCATGATTTTTATGTTAAAAGTTTTAAAAATTAGTGAAATTAGGGAATATATTCAAAAGTAAATATGACATCATCTAAAAGAATTCTCTCAGGCGTCCAACCATCAGGCGATTTACATTTAGGTAATTATTTAGGTGCAATTAAAAATTTTGTTTCATTGCAAAAAGAATATGAATGTTTTTTTTGTGTTGTTGATTTGCATGCAATTACCGTGTGGCAAGATCCAGAACAATTGGCTGACAAGTCACGCGATGTCATAGCCTCTTTTATTGCTTCCGGTATTGATCCAAAACAAAATGTTTTATTTTTACAGTCCCAAGTTCCTCAACATACTCAACTTGCTTGGATTTTTAGTTGCGTAGCAAGAATGGGATGGTTGAACCGCATGACACAATTCAAAGATAAAGCTGGCAAAGATAAAGAGAATGTTTCAGTAGGTTTATTTTCCTATCCAACTTTAATGGCTGCTGATATTTTAATTTATTTAGCCACGCATGTTCCTGTAGGCGAAGATCAAAAACAACATTTAGAATTAACAAGAGATATAGCGCAAAAATTTAATAATGATTTTAAAACTGATTTATTTCCTATTCCTGAACCTTTAATATTTGGAGAAGCTACCAGAGTGATGAGTTTGAGAGATGGAACAAAAAAAATGAGCAAATCTGATTTATCTGATTATTCAAGAATAATGTTATGCGATACTAATGATGAAATTATTCAAAAAATTAAAAAAGCAAAAACCGATCCTCATCCCCTTCCTTCAAATTTACAAGATTTAAATAAAAGACCTGAAGCATTAAATTTGTTTTCTATTTTTGCTTCTCTAAATAATTTATCCACAGAGGAGGTAGTTCAAAACTATGCTGGTAAAGAATTTTCTATTTTCAAAAATGATTTAGGAGAACTAATTGTGGAAAAAATAGGTCCTATAAGAGAAGAAATAAAGAAATTACTAGCTGATAAAGCTTACTTGGATAATGTTTTAAAAGATGGAAAAGAAAAAGCGACGATTGTGGCTGATTCGGTCTTAAAAGATGTTTATGATATTATAGGCTTTGCAAAGCCTTAAATTCCCCAAAAAAACAAGATTTGCACATTTTTTTCATACGAATGACATAATAAAACTATATATAATAAGACATGTTTATTCAAACTGAGAAAACGCCGAACCCTCTTACCTTGAAATTTTTTCCAGGTAGGGTTGTGTTGGAAGATGGAACTGTTTTTTTTAGAAGTAAAGAAGAAGCGGCAGATTCCCCATTAGCTGACAGGATATTCAAAGTTAATGGTGTAGAAGGTGTTTTTTTTGGAAATGATTTTATTACAGTCAGTAAAGGTGAAAAAGAAAATTGGGAAGATCTCAAACCCAATTTGTTAGCAGCAATTACTGATCATTACAACTCCAATCAGCCGATTATTAATAGTTCAAGTAATGTTAAAACAAATACGAGTGAAACTCAGAATTCAAATGACTCTGATTTAGTTAAGCAAATTAAAGAATTATTAGATACTAGAGTCAGACCATCAGTTGCTATGGATGGCGGAGATATTATTTATAAAGATTTTAAAGATGGAATCGTATTTTTACAAATGCAAGGTGCATGTTCTGGCTGCCCAAGTTCTACTGCAACATTAAAGATGGGTATAGAAAATATGCTGAAACATTATGTGCCTGAAGTTAAAGAAGTTCAGCAAGTAAATGAATAATTCAAAATTTAATAAATCATATCATGAAGAATATTTAAGACTTTATGGAAATTATCATAAGAAAGAAAAGAATAATTATTTAAAAAAATTTGATAAGAGAAAAATTTTAATTACTAGTTTATTTATTTTTGTTCCTATTTTTTTTACATTTTTTATTGATTTTACTACAACTGTTAACAAGCAAGATATGTCAAAATCTTTCTTAATGACTTATGGTAAAAATATACATCAAAATTTTTATGAAATTTATCAAAATAAAAAAAGTAAAATTGATAAAACACATTTTAAATATGAACTTTTTTTTATTAATCCAAACAAAAAAGATATTGAAATTGAAAAACAACTTGTAAAACTAAAGCCAAAACAAAACACTTTGGATTTTAAAAATAATGATTATGATTTTAAGATCAACAGTAGTCATATAAGCGAAAAGAAAAAGAATTTTATACAAATGATTTTACCTTTAGCTATTCATCAAAATCAAATCATTTTAGTTGAAAGAGAAAGATTATTAAAAATTAAAGATTTTTTGAATTTGAATAAAACAATAGATAAAAAAGAAAATAAATTTATTAAATTTTTAGCAAATAAATATAAGGTTAAATATAAAAATAAACACAAAGTAGATATAATTGATGAATTGCTTTTATCAGTAGATGTTATTCCTAATTCTATTGTCTTAGCTCAAGCAGCAAATGAAAGTGGTTGGGGCTCTTCTAGATTTGCAAAGGAATACAACGCTCTTTTTGGTGAATATACTTATAATCATGAAAAAGGTGTAGTCCCTCATGATAGAGAAGAGGGGAAGAAACATTTAATTAAATATTTTTCTTCAATTGATCAAAGTGTAATTTCTTATTTTAATAATATTAATTCACATTATGCATACGATCAGTTTAGACAATTAAGAAAAGCACAAAGAAACAACAATAATTCTTTTGACTCTTTTTCTCTTGTTGGTAAATTAGGATTTTATGCTGAAGATGTAGATTATATTAAGACAATTCATTCAATTATTAAAACAAATAACTTGCTGCAGTTCGATAACATCAAATCTACAACTAATTTATAGATATAATTGACGACCAAACCACCGCCAATTATTTTTAGAATCTTTGGCAGTACAATTTATACGTGATCTTCCTTTATTTAGAGGTCTATTTAACCTTATTTCAATTCTTTCATTGAACTTATATACATCACTATCTACTTGACCTTTATTATCAAAAACAAAACAATTAATGGTTGTTGTTAAAGACTTATCTAAGAGTGAAAAACCAATATAAGGAGGGTTTTCTTTAACTTTAGGATCTTCAGGAATAAAATCGTATACACCAAGACCCTTTGTGTTTGCTACAAACATTACTCTATCAATGTCGCCATATCTCTCATTAAGAGAAAATCTTGGCAAAAAATATAAGTTAGATGTTTCATTGATAACGCCAGAATGTTGGCCAAAAGCTACTTTAAATTTATACTCCTGCAATAAGTCAATTAATTCTTTATTAGCTTCACCATAGGGATAAGCAAACAAAGAAGGAATTTCTCCTATTTCTTTTAAAAAAATTTTATTTGATTGCTCAATATCAGCTTTTAATTCTTCAGTAGTTAAGTCAGCCATATGATTGTGTGTATGTGCGTGTGAACCTATCAACACACCTTCGTTTTTTAATTGTCTAATTTCATCCCAATTTAAATAATTTTTATTTTGTTTAGAAATTGTAGATGTAGTAACAAATAATGTAACTGGTATTTTTTTTTCTTTGAATTTAGGCCATCCTGTAGTTAAAAAAGATCTGTCGGCATCATCAATACTGATAGCAATAGTATTTTCTGGCAATTTCCCGTCATTAATTATGGTATCTACAATATAACCTAATGATAATATATTATATTTTTTTTTTGAAAACTCTTCTAAGTGTTTATTAAATTGTTCAATAGTTATATTGGTAGAGGGATATTTAGAAACACCAAATTTATGATACATAAATACGACAGCAGAATTTTTTACATTGTTTGCCAAGGATATTTTATTTATAAAAACAAAAAAAAGGATAAATAAGATTAATGGATATAAATAACTTTTAGAATTTTTCATTGTATGAACTTATTTTTAGATACTATTTCGCCTATTCCTAAATTTTCTATAATTAACAAAAATAGTATTCAATCTATACAGATTTTAAATAAAAATAGTAACAAAATTAGTGACAATATTGTTCAAGTATTTCTCAAAATGCAAAGAAAATTTATATTAAATGATAAAATTGATAATCTTATTGTTTGTACAGGACCAGGATCATACACCGGATTAAGAATTGGAATAGCTTTTATGTATGGCATTAGTATCTCACTAAAAATTCCTCTAATAGGAGTTTCTGGATTAGAACTACTTCAATTTGCAACTCCTAAACAGCATCATAAGAAAACTTTATTCTTAATTAATTCTACAAATAATCAAAAATTTTATTCCAGTTATTCGAAAATTCATAATCAATATATAATAAATAAGATAATTTATAATCATGAAAATAATTGTATTTTTAACAATAAATTTGAATATAATATAAGTAATAGCGTATTGGATTCTTTATTAATTAAAATGCTGAATATAAATGAATATAAAACTATAAGTTTTGATCAAATAATTAAATCAAGCTTAAAGCAAATATTAAAAAAAAGACAAAATAAAATAATTAAACCAATATATATAGAAGAAAAAAAATCATAGAATATTTTGTTAAAAATACAAAAAATTAATTTATCGCATATTCCTCATTGCTTGGACTCATTGAGTAATGATTTAAAAGAATTTCAGTATTTTCAAGATTTAGGTTGGTCTAAAAAACAATTGATTAATCAGATTAATAAAAAACACAACTACTCTTTGGGTTTATGGCAGTCAAATATCTTGATTGCATACTTGATAGGTGAATTAATTTATGTTGAAAAAAAATCAGAATATGAGATATTGTTACTTTATGTTGACAAAAATTTTCGTAACCAAGGGCACGCAACTTTTTTAATCAATGCTCTTATCAGTAGTTTAAAATCAAAAAAATTGAGTAAAATCACATTAGAAGTGCCTAAATCAAATTATATCGCAATAAATTTATATCGAAAAAATTATTTTTTTCAGATTGGAAAAAGAAAAGATTATTATAAAAATAAAATAACTATAAAAGAAGATGCTTTAATTTTTGAAAAAAAAATAAATGAATAATGTGAATAATAAAAAATTTTATATCAAATCATATGGTTGTCAGATGAATGTTTATGATTCTAATCGAATCAAAAATTTATTTCAATCAGAAGGATACAAAGAAACAAATGACTCAAAGAGTGCAGATTTGATAATTTTAAATACATGTCATATTAGAGAAAAAGCTGCAGAAAAAGTTTATTCAGATATTGGTAGAATAAAAAAAATAAAAAAACAAAAAAACCAAAAATATAAACTTGTAGTTTCAGGGTGTGTTGCGCAAGCTGAAGGTGAGGAGATTAAGAAAAGAGCCCCAAGTGTAGATTTTATTGTTGGCCCCCAATCTTATCACAAGCTTCCTGAAATGATTAAAAAAAAAGATAAAATAATTAATGATGATTTTTTACCTGAAGAAAAATTTTCCAAGCTAATTTTTCAATCCTCTAATAGAGTTACAGAATATGTTTCAATACAAGAAGGTTGTGATAAGTTTTGTTCTTTTTGTGTAGTTCCTTACACAAGAGGTTCAGAATTTTCTCGACCAGTTACTGATATTTTGAATGAAGTTAATAAATATGTAAACAATGGAGTTAAAGAAATTATTCTACTAGGGCAGAATGTTAATGCATATCATGGGAAAAATAATTCAGGAAAACAGGTAGATCTATCTTATTTAATAAATTCTTTATCTGAAATTGATAAAATAGAAAGAATTAGATATATGACTTCGCATCCTATAAACATGAGTAATTCCTTGATTGAATCTCATGGAAAAAATTCAAAACTAATGCCTTTTTTACATCTCCCAATTCAATCAGGTTCTAATAAGATATTAAAAGAAATGAATAGAAAACATGATGTGAATCAATACATTGAGACTATAGAAAAATTAAAATCAGTTTGTCCAAAAATAGCCTTATCATCAGATTTCATTGTAGGTTTTCCAGGTGAATCAGATTATGATTTTGATCAAACTATGAAACTTATAGAAAAAGTAAACTTTTCAATAGCTTATTCATTTATGTATAGTCCTAGACCAGGCACACCTGCTTCAAACTTAAAAGAAATTGATTTATTAACCAAGAAAGCTAGGTTAAGCGCTCTTCAATCATTATTAAAAGAACAACAAATAAACTATAATAAACTTTTTGTTAATCAATCTATTAAAGTTTTATTTGATAAGGAAGGACGTCACAACAATCAGTATGTAGGTCGTTCTATATTTAATCAAAGTGTATTTTCTAACTCAGAAAACAATATAATTGGAAAAATATTAAACACTAAAATTGTTAGATCAACAGACTTTGCTTTAGAAGGACTAGTGTGACAGAAAAAAACAGCGAATCATTACAAATTGAATTTAATGATAATAATTTTTTAAGCAGCTTATTTGGTGTTGAAGATAGCAATATTCATTTACTTGAAAAAATGAACAATGTTAAAATACAATATAGAGGAAATGTAGTAAAAATTATTGGCAACAAAATATCAATTATCGAAACAAAAAAAGCATTAGAAAAGCTTTTTGTTGAAGCTAAAAATGGAGTTGAAATAGATGAAGAAAAAATTAAAGATACAAAGAGTCTGTTGTCATTAGAAATAAACGACAATTCTCAGCTTGACTTTTTTATACAAACTAAAAAAAGAAAAATTATTCCTAGATCTCAGAATCAAAAAAAATATTTCCAATTATTAGAAAATAAAAATATAATCTTTGCAATAGGTCCTGCAGGAACAGGAAAAACTTATCTAGCAGTTGCTAAGGCAGTTTCTTTTCTTCAACAAGGTTTAGTTAAAAAAATTATTTTATCAAGACCTGCCGTCGAAGCTGGCGAAAAATTAGGTTTCTTACCTGGTGATTTAAAAGATAAAGTTGATCCTTTTTTACGTCCTATATATGATGCTTTGTATGAGATGATGCCGTATGATCAAGTTGAAAAAAAAATTAATAATGGAATTATCGAAATCGCTCCAATAGCGTTTATGAGGGGTAGAACATTAGATGATTGTTTTATAATTTTAGATGAAGCTCAAAATACAACAAAAATTCAAATGAAAATGTTTCTCACTAGATTGGGTAAAAATAGCAAAATGGTTATAGTTGGAGATAAAACACAAATCGATTTAGTATCAAAAAATGATTCCGGTCTCTTAGATGCTGAAAAAAGATTGAGTAAAATTCAGGACTTAGGATTTGTATATTTAAAGGATATAGATGTAGTAAGACATGATATTGTTAGAAAAATTATAAATGCATATGATGAATAAAAATGATTAACTACTCTATATTATGTAAATCTAATCATTGGCCTAGACGCTTAAAAAAAATAGATAAAATAATACAAAAAGTATTAGTTTATGAAAAAGAATTAAAGTTTACCAATACTAGTAATTATTTTTGTAATTTTGTTTTAGCTAATGACAAATTTATAAAAAAACTAAATAATAAATATAAAAAAAATAATAAACCTACAGATGTATTAACTTTTGTATCAAATTATAACGTTAAGGATGTAAAAAAAGAAAAACACTGCGACATTATATTTTCAATAGAAAGAATTACTCAAGATTCAAAGAATAATAATATTGATTTTTATAATCATATAACTCATTTAATTATTCATAGTTTTTTACATATTAATAACTTTATACACTATAAGTTAAAAGATTTTTTTATAATGAAAAAAATTGAAACCAAAATTTTAAAAAAGCTAGGGATCCAAGATCCTTATTAATTCTTATGCAGGAAAAAAATCAAACAAAAAAAATTTCATGGAGAAATTGGTTAATTAAAAAACTTTTAATTAATGAAACTAGCAAGGAAGATATATTGAGTTTTATTACTCAAGATGACGAAAATATAAATTTAACTAATCAGGAAATTGAAGATATAAATGAAGAAAATTTAATTACAAATATTATTAAATTAAATGACAAAAGTGTGGAAGACATTATGGTTCCTAGAGCAGAAATTGTTGCAATCGAGAAGAGTAAATCGTTAAATGAAATACTATTAGTTGTTGAAGATGAGGCGCACTCAAGAATGCCTGTATATGAAAAAAATTTAGACAATAGTTTAGGTTTTTTACATATAAAAGATTTACTAAATAATATTAATAATAAGGATTTTTCATTAACAAAAATATTGCGAGAAGTGTTGTATGTGGCACCAAAATCACCAATTCTTGAGTTATTAAAAAGGATGCGATCATCAAGAATACATATGGGATTAGTCGTAGATGAATTTGGGGGAGTTGACGGATTAATAACTATTGAGGATTTAGTTGAAGAAATTGTTGGAGAAATTGAAGATGAACATGATGCTGATGATGTTAATGAAAATCAATTAAAAAGAATTAATGATAATACAATTATTGTTGATGCTTCATATAAGATTTTAGAATTAGAAAATCTATTTTCGATTGACATTAATTCTTCAATAGATGAAGAAGTTGATACAGTAGGGGGTTTAGTTTTTTTTATTGCGAACAAAGTTCCTAAAGTAAATGAAGTTTTTAAATTAAATAATAAAATTAGATTTAAAGTTTTAAAAGCTGATGAGAGACGAATTAAAACTTTAGAAATTAGTAAAATTATATAATTGCAAACTTTATTTAAATTTGTTGTTTGCGGATTATTAAGTTCATTTTTATTTCCTCCTTTTTTTATACTTCCATTAGGATTTGTGGCATTT
The DNA here is from genome assembly GCA_002938195.1 of Alphaproteobacteria bacterium MarineAlpha5_Bin7. Classification (GTDB taxonomy): domain Bacteria; phylum Pseudomonadota; class Alphaproteobacteria; order HIMB59; genus MarineAlpha5-Bin7. Next base: position 10,379 of record PTKX01000001.1, read on the forward strand.
CCAATCTTTTTCTTTTTAATAACCGATCAAAAATTTTTGCGAAAAACTAAGTTTTTTAAATTTTTATGTGGTTTATTTTATGGACTAGCTTTGAATTTTATTGCGTTAATTTGGATCAAGGAACCTTTTTTAATTTATAAAGAAACAAGTGAATTATTTATTTTATCTTATTTATTAGTTCTATATTGCTCATTATATTATGGATTTTGTACACTTATCTTAAGCTTTATCAAAAATAACTTTTCAAAATTAATGTTAATTCCCGTTTTATTTGTTCTTTGTGAAATACTCAGAGAGAGTATTGGTTATGGCTTTCCATGGATTACTTACTCATTAGTATATTCCAGTAATATTTTTACTATAAATTTTATTTATTATTTGGGCACCTATGGTTTGAGTTTTTTTATAATTTTAGTTTTTTTGATACCTACAAATATAATTCTTATATTGTTTAATAAAAAAAATTATTTATTAAAGATATATTTTGTAACTTCTTTATTAATAATTGTTGCTTTTTCATCCTTAGTTATTAATCGAATTAATTTTTCTAAAGAAAATAAAAATAATTTATATGAGATTCTATTAGTTCAACTAAATTCCTCTTTATTAGATAGAAATAAAAATTTATCACAACAAAATACTATGGAAGAAATTACTAAGATAATCCAAATGAACAAATCTGATTTATTAGTTTTTTCTGAAAATGATTTTCCCTATATTGTAGAAAGTTTAAATCAATTAAAATTTCTACAAGATATGATGCACGAAGATCAAACTATTATTATTGGTGCTACAAAAAAAGATAATTCTAAGTATTTTAATACTTTATTTTCAATCCAAAAAAATAATATTCTAGAATTTGATAAAATAAAACTTGTTCCGTTTGGAGAGTTTTTGCCTTTTAGAAAGTATTTAAATTTTTTTAATATAATTGTAGGTCAGAATGATTACAGTATTGGGGAAAAAAATAGACACATTCTAATTTCAAATAATATCAGTATTCTTCCAATTATTTGTTATGAAATTATTTTTTTTAATGATTTAATTAATAAAGAAAATTTTGAAAGCAATTTACTTGTCAATATTACAAATGACTCTTGGTTTGGAGAATTATCAGGCCCTTACCAGCATTTTTATATTACAAGAAAAAGAGCTGTTGAATTTAATAAAACATTAATTAGAGTCTCTAATAATGGAATTTCTGCTATTATTGATGAATTAGGTAATATTATTTCTCATATTCCTCTAAATGAAAAAAGGACATTAGCAAAAAATATTAATAAGCCTGAAAATTTGTTTAATTTAACATATTTTCATAATTTAATTTTTATTTTTTTATTTTTTATTAGTTTGGGTGCTTTAATTATTAACTTAAAGAATAATGAGTAACATTATTCATAAATATAGAATACATGGAAGAAATAAAGGTAGAAAAAAAAATCAACTAATTACCAATGTTGTTGTTAAAGATTATTTATTAAATCTCAATAAAGACATTGATAAAAATAATAACATAATTGTTGATGTAGGGTCTGGAAGTGGGGAGAGCACAATTTTTTTATCCAAAAGAAATCCAAATTCATTGATCATAGCATGCGATGTTTTTGTGGACGGAAACATTAACCTTTATAACGAGATATATAAAACACAAATAACAAATATTAAAATATTTAAAAACAATATTAATAAATTTTTTGATGAATTAAAAAGCAAAGAATATTTGAATGAAATATGGATTTTATTTCCAGATCCCTGGCCTAAAAAAAAACACCATAAACGAAGATTGATAAATTTAAATTTATTAAAAAAAATGCATTATTTGCTTAAGGCAGATGGTAAAGTTTTTATATCAACTGATTCTACACCATATTTATTTTCTATTCTAAGTAATATTTATTATGCTAAAAAAATATTTAAATGGGAAAATGATAAGCCCTATATCTGGCGGTATGATTTAGAAATTTTACCAGAAACAAAATATTGCAAAAAAGCATTTAAAGCCAATAAATCTCCTTTTTTTATAAAATTAATAAAAATATAGTGCTTGAGTTTTAAAATAATATTAACTATATACGAATAAATTTGGATAATTTCAAAGGTGGGATTTCCCGCCTTTTTTTTGGTAAAAAATATGGCTAAACAAAAAATTAAAGTTATTAGAGAAGAAATGCTTCAAGTTGCTAGTAATGTAGCACAAGAGAAAAATATTGAAAAAGATGAAGTTTTTGAAGCAATGGAAATGGCGTTAGAAAAAGCTGCAAGAGTTAAATATGGATTTCAGAGAGATATTCGAGTTAAAATTGATAGAGAGAGTGGCGATATAAACTTAAGTTCATATCTTAAAGTAGTAGATACAATTGAAGAAGAAGAAGAAAAAAATCAAATACTTATCGATGAAGCAAAAAAATTGAAATCAGACATTCAATTAGGTGAATATATAATTAAAGAGTTACCACCTTTTGACTTTGGAAGAGTGGCAGCACAAAACGCAAAAGGTGTAATTATTCAAAAAGTAAGAGAAGCTGATAAAGCTAGGCAATATAATGAATATAAAGACAAAGTTGGTGAAATTGCATTAGGAGTTGTCAAAAGAACAGAATTTGGAAATCTTATTATTGATTTAGGCAAAAGTGAAGCAATAATTAAACGAGAAGAAATCATTCCAAGAGAATCTTTTAAGAATGGTGATAGAGTTAGAGCTTATATTTATGAAGTAAAAGAAGACACTAAAGGGTATCAAGTATTTTTATCTAGAACTCACCCTCAATTTTTAGCTAAATTATTTACTCAAGAAGTTCCAGAAATTCTTGAGAAAGTAATTGAAGTAAAAAGTGTAGCTAGAGATCCTGGATCACGAGCAAAAGTTAGTGTCTTTACTGAAGATAGCACTATCGACCCAGTTGGAGCATGTGTAGGAATGAGAGGTTCAAGAGTCCAAGCTGTTGTTAATGAGTTGCAAGGTGAAAAAATCGATATTGTTATGTGGTCAGAGAATCAAGCTACCTATTTAGCAAATGCATTAGCGCCAGCAGAGGTAAGTAAAATTTTTGTATATGAAGAAAAAAATAAAGTAGAGGTAGTAATTCCTAATGATCAATTAAGTTTAGCTATTGGAAGAAAAGGACAAAACGTAAAACTTGCATCAAATTTAACAAATTTAGAAATTGATATTCTTACTGAAGATGAAGAAACTGAAAGAAGGCAAGAGGAATTTAAAGTTAAAACACAAATGTTAATTGAGATATTAGATGTTGAAGATGTTATTGCTCAGTTACTAGTCACTGAAGGTTATGTTTCAATCGATAGTATAGTAAATGAAAAACAGGAAAATTTAGAAAAAATAGAAGGTTTTGATGAAGATTTATCTCAAGAAATAATTGAGCGAGCAAAAAGTTATATTAATGAGCAAAACAAAGAAGATCTAAAGATAATTGATGCAAAAATTTTCGATGAAGAATTAAAAAATTTATCTGGAATAAATAACAAAATGTTAGCCTTATTGGCAAATAATAATATTTGCACTTTAGATGAATTTGCTGGGCTTGCAACCTACGATCTTTTAGACAAGACGGAAGGCATCTTTAGAGAATTGGATATAGATGAGACAACAATTAATGATATGATAATGAAAGCTCGTGAAAAATGGTTTAAAGAAGATAGTGACGTTAAAGAAGATAGTGACGTTAAAGAAGATAGTGACGTTAAAGAAGATAAGGAACTATAACAATTTATTGAATGGTGGGTAATAATTGGAAGACAATAAAAAAAACAAAAAACCCCTTAAACTATCATCTACTGGTAGATTGCAGATTAGGAAGAATTTAGGACCTTCTAGTTCTTCTAATAAAAATCAAGGAAATAAGAAGACGATACAGATTGTTTTTAGAAATAAAAATAATCAACAAAGAAGTTCTTCAGCGGCGCAATCAAATTATAGAGGATCTTCTTCTTTTAGAACAAGTCCAGTTAAGAATTTTACCCCACCTAATTTTGTACCAAAAACTAATAAAAGTTTTCAATCAAAAAATAAAAAAAATAATGAAAATAAAAAAACTCAAGCAAAAAGATCAACTTTAAAATCTAAGGATGAAGATGCAAAATTAGATATTAATAAAATATTAGAGCGGGAAGAACAGGAATTTGATAAATTTCCAAGTCTTGCAAAATTAAAAAGAGCTCGAGAAAAAGAAAAACAAAAAACCACTGAATTTGAAGAAGAAAATAAAATAGCAAGAGAAATTGTTATACCAGAAATAATTACTGTACAAGAACTTGCAAATAGAATGGCTGAAAAAACTGCTGATGTAGTTAAGGCGCTTATGAAATTAGGAATTATGGCTAATGCAGCTCAATCTATAGAATCAGACACCGCAGAATTGGTAGCAACTGAATTAGGGCACAAAGTAAAATTAGTTAGCGATGATGATGTTCTTAAAGAAATTGAAGACATAGAAGATGAAGAATCTAATTTAGAAAAAAGACCTCCTGTTGTAACAATCATGGGTCACGTTGATCATGGAAAGACAAGTATTTTAGATGCATTTCGCAGTTCAAATGTTGTATCAGGAGAAGCTGGAGGAATAACTCAGCATATAGGAGCATATCAAATTGACAATAAAGGAAAAAAAATTACTTTTATAGATACTCCAGGTCACGAAGCTTTTTCAAATATGAGAGCAAGAGGCTCCAAAACAACAGATATAGTGATATTAGTAGTTGCTGCAGATGATAGTTTAAAACCGCAGACTGTTGAATCTATTTCACATGCAAAAGCAGCTAAAGTTCCAATAATAGTTGCTATTAATAAAATGGATTTACCATCAGCGGATCCAGATAAAGTTAGGAATGACTTATTGAGTCACGAGGTAATTGTTGAAAAATTAAGTGGCGACGTTCTTGATGTAGAAATTTCAGCAACCAAAAAAACGAATCTTAATAAGTTAGAAGAGGCAATAAATTTACAAGCTGATTTATTAAATTTAAAGGCAAATCCAAATAGAATAGCAAGAGGAGTTATCATTGAATCAAAACTAGAAAAAGGTAAAGGTTCAATAGCTACTGTTTTGGTTCAAAAAGGGACATTAAAAGTGGGAGATATTTTTGTTTCTGGAGCAGAATTGGGGAAAGTAAAGGCTTTAGTAAATGATAAAGGCGAAAAAGTAAAAAGCGCAACACCTTCAACACCTGTTGAAGTATTAGGATTTGATTCAAATCCTCTGGCAGGAGATGATTTTATAGTTTTAGAAAGTGAGAACATAGCAAAAAAAGTAGCAGAATATAGATCAAACAAAAAGCTACAGAAAAAAAATACTGTAAATAAATCAAATGTTGAAGAAATGTTTGAACAAATTTCCTTGGGAAAAGCAACAACTATGCCTGTCATAATTAAAGCTGATGTTCAAGGATCTGCAGAAGCAATAGAAAATTCTATTATTAAACTTTCAAATGAAGAAGTTAAAACATCTGTGATTTTTAAAGGGGTAGGCGCTATTACTGAAAGTGATGTTGCTTTAGCAAATTCAAGTAAAGGCTTTATCATAGGTTTCAATGTTAGAGCAATTCCACAAGCTAGAGATACGGCAAAAAGAGATGGGGTTGATATAAAATATTATTCAATCATCTATGAGTTGATAGATGATATGAAAAATCTATTAAGTGGATTATTAAAACCTGATATTAAAGAAAATATTACAGGTAATTTAGAAATTAGAGAGGTATTTTCAATTTCAAAAATAGGCAATATTGCAGGATGCTTTGTTAAAGAAGGTAAGATATCTAGAAATTCTAAAATTAGATTACTTAGAGACAATGTAGTAGTCCACACCGGAGAAATTAGTAGTTTAAAAAGGTTTAAAGAAGAAGTTAAAGAAGTTAATCATGGTTACGAATGTGGAGTTATGATTGAAAATTTTGCTGATATAAAAGTTAATGATATAATTGAAACTTTTGATGTTATTGAGACAGCAAGAAAACTATAATAATATTCAATGAGCACGAATCAAATGCCTACGCAAAGGCAAATACGTTATGGAGAATTAATTAGATCAATCATTAGTGAATGCTTAATTAAAGAAGATTTTTACGACTCTCCAATAGATATAGCAACTATCACAATTTCTTTTGTAAGAATGTCTAAAGATTTAAGAATAGCTTCTGTTTACTTTATGCCTCTTGGCGGCACAAAAAAAGAAGATGTATTAACATATCTGAATGAAAAAAAATTTATATTTCAGAAGTCAATTTCAAAAGCTAAAATTAAATCAAAATTTACTCCAAAAATACAATTTTATTTAGATAACTCTTTTGAAGAAGCAGAAAAAGTTAAGAATTTATTATCTGATGCTAAAGTTATGAGAGATTTAAAAAATGAATGAACAGGGTTGGTTAAATATTTATAAACCATTAGATGTTTCGTCTTTTAATGTTATTAAAAAAATAAAAAAAAAATTTAATATCATTAAATTAGGTCACGCTGGCACATTAGACCCACTTGCTGAAGGTATTCTACCTATTGCCATTGGTAAAACAACTAAACTAATACCATTTGTTCAAAATTCAATTAAGGAATATGAATTTGAAATCAAATGGGGTGAAGAAACTTCTACAGATGATAAAGAAGGTGAAATAATTGATATTTCAAAAAAAATACCTGATGATAACGAAATAATACAAGCTCTTAAAAACTTTGAATGTAAGTTCTACCAATATCCTCCAAAAGCATCTGCTGTAAAAATAAATGGTATCAGATCATATAAATTATTTAGATCAAATATTGATTTTGAAACGAATAAAAAAGAAGTTCAGCTGTTTAATACAAAATTAATTAACACTAATTCAAACATTTCTAGAATAATTATTAAATGTGGATCAGGGTTTTATGTTCGAAGTTTAGCAAGAGATTTAGCAACAGAATTAGGAACAAAAGGTCATATATTTTCTTTAAAAAGAACAAAAGTTGGTAAATTTAGTACTAACAACTCGATTTTACTGGACGATGCGTTAAAAATAAGTCAAACGCTTTCTGAATTTAAAGAAATTCAGCCATCTATATCAATGCTGGACGACATCTTGGCTTATGAAATAGAAGATGAGAAATTAATAAAAGAAATTTCTTATGGCAAGTCTGTTGAAATTAATAAATTTAATTTTCATTCGGACACTTTAAATTTAAACGATAAGAAGACAATTTTTCTTACAATTGGAAAAAATGTTTTATCGTTTGGTAAATTTGATGGAGATTTATTTGTTCCAAAGAAAGTATTAATTTAGGAGGTTTGATGTCGATAGAGAAGAAAAATAAAAAACAGATTATTGAAAAGTATGCAATTAACAAAAATGATACAGGTTCAGCTGAGGTACAAATAGCTGTTATAAGTGAAAGAATTAATAATTTAACTAAACACTTTAAAAATCACAATAATGATGTTCATTCGAAAAGAGGACTATTAGCTTTAGTAAATAAAAGAAAAAAATTATTAAGTTATTTATCAAGAAAGGATACATCTAAGTATCAAGATCTTATAAAAAAACTTAATATTAGAGGCTAATAAAATAAATATAAACAAATTAGGAAAATAAAAAAATGTTTGAAATTAATAAAGTAGAAATAGACTGGTGTGGAAAAAAACTAATATTAGAAACTGGTAAGATTGCAAGACAAGCTGATTCATCAGTAATTGTTACTTATGGTGGAACAACTGTAATGTCAAATGTGGTTGCTGCAAAACAAGTAAAACCAGATATGGATTTCTTTCCATTAACAGTTAATTACCAAGAAAAATATTATTCAGTAGGTAAGATACCAGGAGGTTTTTTTAAAAGAGAGGCAAGGCCAACAGAAAAAGAAACATTAATCTGTAGATTAATTGATAGACCAATAAGACCATTATTCCATAAAGATTTTAAAAATGAAACACAGATTACATGTACGGTTTTATCACACGACAAAGAAAATGACTCTGATATTGTTGCGTTGATTGCAAGTAGTGCAGCAGTAACATTATCTGGTTTACCTTTCATGGGTCCTTTGGGAGCTACAAAAATAGGCTTAGTTGATGATAAGCTTGTTGTTAATCCAACAATTGAAGAAATAAAAAGTTCAAAATTAGATTTAGTTGTTGCTGGAACTAAAAATGGTGTTCTTATGGTTGAATCTGAGGCACATCAGTTAAGTGAAGAAAAAATGCTTGAAGCTGTTGTGTTAGGTCAAGAATCTTACTTACCAGTAATTGATGCGATTATATCTTTAGCTAAAAAGGCTGCAAAAGAACCATGGAACATTCCTGAGAAAGATAGTGAGATTGTTAATCTTCCTAAGCTGATTGCTGATGAATATGGAAGTAAGTTTAATGATGCTTATAAAGTAATTGAAAAACAAAAACGTGTAGAAAAATTAAATGAACTTAAGCTTGAGATTGAAGAAAAATACTTAAGTGAAACTCTTACAGCCGTAATAGTCTCAGATGCGATTAAATCAGTTGAAAAAGAAGTTGTTAGAGGTGAGCTTCTTAAAACTGGAAACAGAATCGATGGACGTGATACTAAAACCGTAAGACCAATTGTATGCGAAACTGGATTATTAAGCCGTACCCATGGATCAGCTTTATTTACTAGAGGTGAAACACAAGCATTAGTTGTTACAACTTTAGGAACAGGAATGGATGAGCAAAGAATTGATGCTATTGAGGGAGAATATAAAGAAAACTTTATGCTCCATTATAATTTTCCACCTTATTCTGTAGGAGAGGTAGGTAGAGTAGGTTCAACAAGCAGAAGAGAAATTGGTCATGGCAAACTTGCTTGGAGAGCAATACATCCAATGTTACCAACTAATGAACAATTTCCATATACGTATAGAGTTGTATCTGAAATAACAGAATCAAATGGATCAAGTTCTATGGCTACAGTTTGTGGAACTTCAATGTCTTTAATGGATGCAGGTGTTCCAATTGAAAAACCAATAGCAGGCATAGCAATGGGTTTAATAAAAGAAAATGATAATTATGTTGTCCTTTCAGATATCCTAGGTGACGAAGATCATTTAGGTGATATGGATTTTAAAGTAGCTGGAACGAAAGATGGAATAACATCTTTGCAAATGGATATTAAAATAACAAGTATAACTCCAAAGATAATGCAAGAAGCGCTTTCTCAAGCAAAAGAAGGTCGATTTAAAATTTTAGAGGAAATGTCAAAAGCAATTACACAATCAAGAGAAAAGATCTCTAATTTTGCCCCAACTATAACAACTTTGAAAGTTCATAAAGACAAAATAAGAGAAGTTATCGGCAAGGGAGGCTCTGTAATTAGAGAAATCTCAGAAAAAACAGGAGCAAAAATTGAAATTGATGATGAAGGTCTTATAAGTATTGCAGCAATTGATGGTGAGTCAAGTAAAGCAGCTATAGATTGGATTAATGGCATTGTAGAGGAGCCAGAAATAGGCAAAATATATGAAGGAAAAGTTGTTAAAATTATGGATTTTGGAGCATTCGTTAATTTTATGGGTTCAAGAGATGGGTTAGTTCACGTTAGTCAACTTAAAAATGAAAGAGTTGAAAAAGTTGGTGACGTTGTTTCAGAAGGTGATTTAGTAAAAGTTAAAGTTTTAGACATTGACTCAAGGGGCAAGGTTAAATTATCGATGAAAGCTGTCGAATCTGAAAAATAATGAACTTTTTTCTTCCCAAGTTAATTGGACATAGGGGGATTAGGGACATTGCTCCAGAAAATACTATATATTCAATTAAAAAAGCAATTGATCATAACTTTAAATGGATTGAAATTGACGTAAAGATCTCCAAGGATAATATTCCAATATTGTTGCATGATGAAAATTTATATAGAACTACTTTAGTAAATGGTACCCCTATTGAATTTGATTATAATGAAATATATAAATTTGATGCAGGCAAATGGTTTGATAAAAATTTAAAAAATATTTACATTCCTACTTTAGAAGAAGTGCTAAACCTATGTGCAAAAAATCAGATTGGAATTAATATAGAGCTTAAACCAAATACAGGTTTTGAAATAGAAAATGTCATAGCAATAGCAAAATTATTTAAGCATAATAAAAAAAATTTAAAATATTATTTTTCAAGTTTTGATTGGAATTCTATAATTTTAATAAAAAAATTACTTCCTAAATCAAGAGTAGGTATCTTAATTGATAAATTTGATGAAGATATAAATATAACAATTAAAAAATGTATAAAATTTAAAATATTTTCTTTTGGATTAAATATTAAAATTGTTAATAATGAAATTACTTTTTTGTTAAAAAAAAATAATTTTCATATATCTGTATATTCTTCAAAAAATATTACGTCCAAAGAATCTATAAAACTTTTTAATATGGGCATAGACAGTATTTTTTTAGATAATCCTAAAGGATATAATAAAATTTTAAATTATTAGTCTTGAGGCATACCAATTATATTAAAACCACAATCTACATAATGTATTTCGCCGGTAACAGCTTTAGACATGTCACTGACTAAATATAATGCAGAATTTCCTAATTCTTCAAGCTTTACATTTCTTTTCAATGCAGAATTTTTTTCAGTATGTTTATAAACTTCTCTTGCGTTTGCTATAGCTGAACCGGCTAATGTTCGCATAGGTCCTGCCGAAATAGCATTTACACGTATATTTTTATTCCCAAGATCAACACTCAAATATTTGACACTTGTTTCGAGAGCTGCTTTTGCAATTCCCATAACATTGTAATTAGGCATTACTTTATTAGCTCCATAAAAACTCATGGTTAATAAACTTCCACCATTTGGCATCATTTCTGAAGCATATTTGGATATTTCTGTGAAAGAAAAGCACGAAATATTTAAAGTGTTTGTAAAATTTTCTTTGGAAGTTTCAACATATTTCCCATTCAGTTCATTTTTATCTGAAAAAGCAGCTGCGTGAACAACAAAATCAATATTTTCCCATTTTTTTTTAATTGCATTAAAACAATTTTTTATTGAATTTTTTTCTGCGAAATCACATTGAATCAAATGCTCCGCATTAATTTTTTTAGCTAAAGGTTCAACTCTTTTCAATAAAGTATCATTTTGATAGGTTAAAGCAATGTTTGCTCCAAAACTATTTAGTTTTTCTGTTATGCCCCAAGCTATTGAATGATCATTAGCAATACCAAAAATAATTCCTTTTTTATCTTTTAAATTCATATTTTTGAAAAAACTAAGGTGGCATTAGTTCCTCCAAATCCGAAACTATTTGTCATAATATTGTTAATATTATCTTTATTTATTGTTTTACTAAGGATATTAAAATTTTTTGCCTTCTCATCAATCTTTTTTATATTAGCTGAACCACATAAAAAATTGTTTTTCATCATAATTAAACAATAAATTGCTTCATGCACACCAGTTGCACCTAATGAATGTCCTGTTAAAGATTTAGTTGAACTAAGAAAAGGTATGTCATTCTTAAAAACTTCTTTAATTGCTAATAGCTCTTCTATATCACCAGCAGGAGTACTTGTGCCGTGAGTATTAATATAGTCTATTTTACCTTTTATATTTTTTAGAGCTTGTTTCATACTTCGAGCCGCTCCTTCTCCTGAAGGTTTAACCATATCATAACCATCTGAAGTAGCGCCATAACCTGTGACTTCTGCATATATTTTTGCACCTCTAGCTTTAGCATGTTCATATTCTTCTAGAACAATAGTACCTCCACCACCTGCTATTACAAAACCATCTCTGTCTTCATCATATGCCCTTGAAGCTTCTTTGGGTGTGTCATTGTATTTTGAAGAAAGCGCTCCCATTGCATCAAATAAGACTGACATAGTCCAATGAAGCTCCTCTCCCCCTCCAGCAAAAACGATATTTTGTTTGCCCATTTGAATTATTTCATATGCGTTACCTATACAATGACTACTAGTAGAACATGCTGAAGAAATAGAATAATTAACCCCTTTAATTTTAAACGGTGTAGATAAGGTAGCAACATTTGTGCTAGACATGGTTCGTGGGACCATATACGGCCCTACTTTTCTTGAACCCCTATTCTTTGCAATATCAAAAGCATTAAACATATTTTTTGTTGATGGACCACCAGAACCTACAATTATTCCAGTCATTTCATTAGATACATCATTGTCTTGAAGACCTGAGTCTATAATTGCTCTTTTCATAGCTATGTAATTAAAAGCTGCACCATCACCCATAAATCTTAATATTCTTCTATCTATATTATCTTCTAGATTAATATTAGGTTTACCATGAACAAGACTCCTAAATGAAAACTCTTCATATTCTGGTGCTTTTATTATACCTGAATTTAAATTTTTTAGATTTTCTTCAACTTCTTTTATAGTATTGCCAATACAAGATACTATACCTATTCCTGTAACAACAACGCGCCTCATAATTATTCACTTGGAGTGAAAAGTCCAACTTTCATATCCTTAACTTCATATATTGGTTTACCATCAGCTTTCATAATTCCATCAGCAACACCTAATATTAATTTACGCAAAATCAATCTTTTTAAAGAAATATGATACGTAACCTTCCTTACCGTTTGTAAAACTTGGCCAGTAAATTTAACTTCACCAACGCCCAATGCCCTTCCTTTACCTGGTTGACCTAGCCACCCTAAATAAAATCCTACTAATTGCCACATTGCATCTAACCCAAGACACCCTGGCATAACTGGATCATTTTTAAAATGACAATCAAAAAACCACAGATCAGATTTGATATCTAACTCAGCTATAATTTCTCCTTTTGAAAAATTTCCACCATTTTCGTTTATTTTTGTTATTCTATCAAACATTAACATGGGAGGAAGAGGAAGTTGTGCGTTCCCTTTTCCAAATAAAATTCCTTTAGCACAATCAATTAATTGGTCATAGTTGAATGAATTTTTTTTCATATATTCATGTACTGATATATAATTGTGAAATATTATCAATCAATTCTTGAATATAAAAATAATTTTTTAAAACACTCGGCATTTTTTGTTTTTTTCTATCATTAGATTTGTTATTTTTAATGATTTTGCATTAATCATAGTTATATAATTATCATCTTTATAATTTGTTAAAAAATTTAATGCTTTTTGAGCAGTTACCAAACCTGTCATTCCTGCAGCTATACCAGCTATGCCTACAGAATCACATCTAGAAATATCGGGCTCTTTATTAGTTGGAAATATACACTGCAAGCAAAGATGATTTTTTGGTTTGTTTTTGAATAATATTACCTGACCATCAAATCCTATCGCAGAAGAACTTATTAATGGAATCGATCTTTTTACACAATACCTATTAATTAAAATCATAGTTTTCCAATTATCTGTAGTATCAATTATTAATGATGAATTATTAAGAGCATCATTTATATTCTTTGAGTTAATATTATAACGTTCAATATCTATATTACATTCAGGGTTAATATTTTTTAATCTCTCTTTAGCAACAACAGCTTTTGATTTTTTTATATCATTAATAGAAAATAATAACTGTCTATTTAAATTATTTTTCTGAACTATGTCTCCATCAATTAATTTAATATTTTTTACACCTGTAGAAACTAGATATTGAATAGCAGGACATCCAATACCTCCTAAACCAATTAAAGTAATTTTTTTCTTTTGTAATTTTTTAAAAGCAGCTTCATCAAATTCTTTCAAAATAAGATGCCTAGAAAAGATTTCTAATTCTTGTTCTGAAATATTCATCTCTTTGTCATTATTTGTCCATATAAATATTAATTATTTTATTAACTAATATTTTTGCAACATTTTTTTTTGTCATTTTTTTAAAATGTTCTATCTTAGTTTTATCTATTATAGAAACTCTATTATAATCAGAATTAAATACATTATTAATCTTGTTAATTTTATTTACTACAATTAAATCACATCCTTTTGAGATCATTTTTTCTTTAGCATTTAAGATATGATTGTTTGTTTCAGCAGCAAATCCAATAATAAGGTTATTTTTTTTAAATGTTTTTTTGGAGAAATTTTTTATTATATCTGGATTATTCTTTAATATAATATTTTTTAATTGATTTTTTTTAATTTTTTTATTTGTAGTTTTTATTGGAGATATATCAGAAACAGCAGCAGTAAAGATTGCTATATCAAATTTATTATATTTTTGCACAACTCTATTCATTTCTTTAGCTGTTTTAACTTTAATTATTTTAGTTTTTGTAGGAGGTTGTAAATTTGTAGGACCACTTACAAGTGTAACATTAGCTCCACTAAGTATAAGTTGTTTAGCAATTTCATAACCTTGTTTGCCAGAAGAGTAGTTGGATATATATCTTACTGAGTCGATTTCCTCTATAGTAGGTCCAGCAGTGACAATACAGTTTTTATTTTTAAGTTTATGAGTATTTTTTAAATTATCATATATTATTTGAATAATTTTATTTTCATTAGATAGTCTACCAAGCCCAGTTTCCCCGCAAGATAATTTACCATAATCTGGTCCGATAAATTCAGCACCATTTTCTAATACTTTTTTTACATTTCTTAGGTTGATATTGTTATTCCACATTTCCACGTTCATAGCCGGAACAAATACTATTTGTTTATCTGAAGCTATTAAAGTTGTGCTTGCTAAATCATCAGCATAGCCATTAGAATATTTTGCAATGATATTGGCCGTTGCTGGGCATACTACAATTAAGCTCGCTTTTCGAGCTAGTCTTATATGAAGCATTTTTTTTCTTTTTTCAGAAGAATCTAAATAAATTTTTCCTTTAATAATTTTTTTTAATGGATTTATATCTATAATTTTTTTAGCGCTATTAGTGACAATTATATCGATGATGATTTTTTTTTTAGAAAGTTCACTAACTATTTTTTTACATTTTTTAGCTGCGATTGATCCTGTAATAATTAGCAATAAATTCATTAAACTTTATAACCTTTGTGTATACTTAGTGACAATTATATCGATGATGATTTTTTTTTTAGAAAGTTCACTAACTATTTTTTTACATTTTTTAGCTGCGATTGATCTTGTAATAATTAGCAATAAATTCATTAAACTTTATAACCTTTGTGTATACTCACAATTCCATCAAAAATATTAATAAAATTTGAAGTTGTGAATCCAGCATCATTTATCATATCTAACAAACTTTCCTGATTTGGGAACAGACTTATGCTTTCATCTAAATATTTATATGCATCTTTATTGTTTGCAATTTTATCTCCCAAAAAAGGAATAATTTTTTTTTTATATTCATTATATAATGAATTAATTATAGTTGTATTTGGTGTGCTAAATTCAAGACAATAAAAAGATCCTCCAGGTTTTAATATTCTGTGAGCTTCACTCAAGGCCTTTTCTATATGTGTTACGTTTCTTAAACAAAAAGATATTATATATTTATCAAAAATATTTTTTTGGAAAGGCAGGTTCTCTGCATTTGCATTAATAAACTTTATTTTATTATATTTGTTATTTTTAAATTTATTTTTGCATTCATTTAACATATTAGCATTAAGATCTACACAATATATCTCATTATTATTATTTTTTTTTGTAATTAATTTAATCAAATCACCAGTACCAGAACCAACATCAATTATTTTTTCATTACTACGAATATTCATTATTTCTAATAATGTTTTTTTCCATATTCTATGAGTCCCAAAACTCATAAGATCATTCATCAAATCATAATTTTTTGAAACATTAGTAAATAATGATTGAACAAGAGAAGTTTTCTCAGAAATTTTAATTTTTCTTTTGCCAAAATTTGTTTTTAGATTATTCATAAAATATTTTATGCCAGAGTTACCAGAAGTCCATACAACTGTTCAGGGCCTTAATATATTAATAAATTATAAAATAACTAGTATAAAATTTTATTCAAGAAAACTTAGGTATAAAATACCAACAAATATTTCAAAATTATTAAATTTTACTACAATTATTAAAGTTTATAGAATTGGTAAATACATTATTATTGATTTAAAAAATCACTATTCACTTATTGTTCATTTAGGTATGTCAGGAAGGTTAAGACTATATAAAGAATCCAATTATGATAAAAAAAAACATGATCATCTTGTTTTGTATACAAAAAAAAATATTTTAGTCTTTAACGATGCTAGAAGGTTTGGATTTATTGATTTAAGTTTAACAAAAAACATTTATTCTAAAAAATACATTAAAATTTTAGGTGTAGATGCTTTAGATGAAAGATTAACTAGTAGCTACCTGATGCTTAAAACTCAAAAATCTATAGTACCAATTAAACAATTATTACTTAATCAAAAAATAATATCTGGAATAGGGAATATTTATGCAAGTGAAATTCTTTTTGATGCTAAAATTAGTCCTTTAGTTCAAGGCTGCAATTTAAATTTGTTAGATATTAAGAATCTTATTCGATCTATTAAAAAAATATTGATCAAAGCCATAAGATCTGGAGGTTCAAGCTTAAAAGACTATGTCTCAACCGATGGTACGCTTGGCAACTTTCAAAAAAATTTTAAAGTCTATAGTAAGCAAGGAAGAAAAATTAAAGGAAATGAAATAATTAGAATCATTCAATATGGAAGATCAACTTTTTATTGCCCTAAACTTCAATTATTTAAAAAAAGTAGTAAAAATAATTATTTATAAACATTGACAAATGTATCTTGAGAAATATAAGTCAAAATATAAATGGCTAATCATAAATCAGCAAAAAAACGATCTAGACAGGCACTAAAACGCAATCAAGTCAATAGATCATTGATGTCAAAGATAAGAAAAAATATTAATGATTTTAAACAACAAATATTATCTAAGCAAACTACTGAAATACACAAATCTTTTGCAAAAATTAATTCATCATTAGCAAGGGCGGCCAAAAAAGGGCTAATTAAAAAAGAATATGTGTCCAGAAAGTTATCCTCACTATCAGAACAAATAAATAAAATTTAATTTTTTTTTTAAAATTTATACTTTTCTTCTTGCTAAAAATCCTTAAAGAGTATTGTCTGTCTAATATATAAAATTGGTGATAATAACTTTGCGTACTTAGATCTTTGACACAAAGTTTATAATAAAGATCAAATTGGTGGGGGAATGACAAGTTCTTTTGGTGAATTTGACGATAAGATTTGGGCTCGCCTTAAAAAGGACCTTAAAAAAACTGTTGGAGATACCGCATATAACAATTGGTTAAAACAAATAACTTTTTTATCTATTGAAGAACAAACTATTTCCTTTTCTGTTCCAACAAAGTTTTTACGAGATTGGGTTGTCAATAACTACGCTGATAAGATTAAAAATCAATGTAAAAAACATGTTGAAAATATAGATGCAATTAAATTTGTTGTTAAACCATTGGGAGGCAGAGTAGTGCCAGGCACAGCAAGAATAATAAAACAAAATGATAGTCACTGGAAGAATTCTTTAGACATTAGAAATAGTCAATACCCTTCATCAGATAATGAATTTGGAGCGCCTCTAGATCCAAGATTTACTTTTGACAACTTTGTTGTAGGTAAACCAAATGAATTGGCTTTTGCTGCTTCTCAAAGGGTAGCTGAGTCAGAAAAAGTTCATTTTAATCCTCTTTTTTTATATGGAGGAGTAGGATTGGGCAAAACTCACTTGATGCATGCTATTGGATGGAAGATTAAAGAGCGCAATCCTGAAAGGAAAGTAATTTATCTTTCTGCAGAAAAATTTATGTATCAGTTTGTTAGAGCTTTAAGATATAAAGATACCTCCGCTTTTAAGGAACAATTTAGATCAATTGATGTTTTAATGATTGATGATGTTCAATTTATTAGCGGCAAGGATAATACGCAGGAAGAATTTTTTCATACTTTTAACGCTTTAATAGAACAAAATAGGCAGATAGTAATATCAGCCGATAAATCTCCTTCAGATTTAGATGGAGTACAGGAAAGATTAAAATCAAGATTAGGATGTGGATTAGTAGCAGATATTCATCCAACAACTTACGAATTAAGATTAGGCATACTAATTGAAAAAGCTCAAAAAAGAGGAGTAGAAATACCTTCTAAGGTTTTAGAGTTTTTATCACATAGAATCGTTTCAAATGTAAGAGAGATGGAAGGAGCTTTAAATAGACTGGTAGCTCATGCAACTCTTGTTGGAACATCAATTACAGTTGAAACTGCACAGAGTGTTTTACAAGATTTGTTAAAGTCTAATAGCAAAAGAATTACAATTGAGGAAATTCAGAAAAAAGTTGCTGAACATTTCAATATAAGACTGACCGACATGCACTCGCCTAGAAGATCAAGGTCTGTAGCAAGACCAAGACAAATTGCAATGTATTTAGCTAAGTCAATCACATCCAGATCTTTACCAGAAATAGGGCGTAAATTTGGAGGGAGAGACCACACTACAGTAATGCATGCAGTAAAAAAGATAGAAGAATTAAAGTTTCAAGATAATAATTTTAACGAAGATATAGAACTTTTAAAAAGATTAATAGATTCTTAGTCTTTTTTTCATTATAATTTTCAAATAATGAAAATTTCAGTTGAAAAAAGCAGTATATTTAAATCACTTTCTTATGTGCAGAGTATTGTTGAGAAGAAGAATACAATTCCAGTTTTATCTAATGTATTAATTCAAGCTAAAGATAATAATTTAATTCTATCGGCTACTGATATGGATATATCTATAACAGCTCAATTAAACTGCAATGTTATAGAAGAAGGATTTGTTACTGTTTCAGCTCACACCTTATATGACATCATTAGAAAGTTACCTGATGGGAACGAAGTAGAGTTTATTTCAAATGATGGAAAGATATTTTCTATTAGATCGGGAAAATCTAAATTTTCTTTAGGCTGTCTTCCAAAAGAGGATTTTCCTATTATTGAAGTTGATAAGTTGAAATCAGAAATTTCTATTCAGTCACAAGAATTATTAAAATTAATTGAAAAAACCCGTTTTGCAATATCAAATGAAGAAACACGTTATTTTTTAAATGGTATATATTTTCATATGAGAGAGTCTGGAGGCAATCAATATATATCAATAGTTGCCACTGATGGACATAGACTCGCAAAAATTGATTATGAATCTAATAACAAGCCTGAAGATATACCTGGAGTTATAATACCAAAAAAAACAATTAACGAACTTTGCAAGTTGTTATCAGATTATAATGGTACAATTAAAATCGATCTTGATCCAAATAAGATTATTTTTTTTATAGATAAATCAGTATTAATTTCTAAATTGATTGATGGAAACTTCCCTGATTATCAAAGAGTAATCCCAAAGGATAATAAAAATATTATGACTATAAATAGGAATGATTTTTGTATGGCTGTAGATAGAGTTAGCACAATTACGAATGAAAAGTCACCAGTTATTAAATTTAGATTGCTAAAAGATTTAATGAATATGACTTCTGCAGATTCTGAAAATGGACTTGCTACAGAAGATATAATCACAGAGTACTCTGGTGAAGAAATAGAGATTGGCTTTAATTCTAAATATATTTTAGAAATGATAAATCATTTAACAGATGAAAAAATAAAATTAAGTTTTAATGATTCATCTTCTCCAGTGATAGCTACTGAAGATTCAAATCAAAATTTGATTTATGTTCTAATGCCAATGAGGGTCTAATTTTTTTTGAATTATTTTAAAAACATTAAGTTAGAAAATTATAGAAATTTTAATAACCTAGAATTGGATTTTGATCAAAATTGTAATGTTTTTTTTGGTAATAATGGTTCAGGTAAAACTAATATATTGGAATCCATTTCTTTATTTGAAAGAGGAAGAGGTTTTCGACAAGATAAGATCAATAATTTAATTAACTTTGAATCTAAAAAAGATAATTTTAGAATTTATTCTAATTTTTTTCACAAACATGGCGATATAATAGTTTCAGTTTTTAATGAAAGAAAAAAAATAAGCTTAACTAAAAAAATTATAGTAAATGGAAGCAGTTCAAAGGATTCAAAAGAACATTTTGAGAGTTTATTTTCAATAATCTATTTTTTACCTGAAATGGAAAGATTATTTGTTAGTAGTCCGTCAGCTAGAAGAAATTTTCTCGATAGATTAATTTTTAATAGCAATAAAAGATATCTTAAAATAGTTAATGATTATAAAAAAAATATTACTGAAAGATCGAGAATATTAAAAGATTATAACAGTGAAATAGAATGGTTAAATAATATAGAAAAAAAAATTGTAGAACTAGGTATAATTATTTACAAAGAAAGATTAACATACATTGAAGAAATAAACCTAGCCTTAAAAAGGCTAGATATAGCAAAAAAGTTCAATTACAAGATTAACATTAATCTTGATGATTTGTTATTAAATCAATGTAAAAATGATACTAATGTACTTTTTGAAGAATATATAAAAACAATTAAGGCTAGTAGAGAAATTGACAAACTTCTTGGAGGCTCTAAGGTTGGTCCACACAAATCAGATATAGTGGGATATGATATTGGAAAAAACATCAATATTAATCAATTTTCTACAGGTCAGCAGAAAACAGTCGTATTATTAATTATTTTAGCTCAATGTACCATGCTCATTAGTGAACAAAAGATAAGCCCAATTATTTTATTTGATGAGGTTTGTTCACATTTAGACAACAACAATAGAGAATTATTGCTACACATAATAAAAACTTTAGATGTACAAACTTTTTTGACCGGAACAGAAAAAAGTTTTTTTTCTTTTTTATCTACAAAGACCTTATATTGTAATATAAATGAATTATAATGCAAGAATCTGTATATTCCTCAGAATCCATCAAAGTATTAAAAGGTCTTGAAGCTGTAAGAAAAAGACCTGGCATGTATATCGGTGATACCGATGATGGCTCAGGTCTTCACCAAATGATATATGAAGTAGTTGATAATTCTATAGATGAAGCTCTTGCAGGATTTTGTAGTGATATTTCAGTTATTTTAAATGCTGAGGGCACAGTAACAATTGAAGATAATGGAAGGGGCATCCCTGTAGAAAATCATAAAGGTGAGGGAGTTCCAGCAGCACAATTGATTATGACAGAACTTCATGCTGGAGGTAAATTCGATCAAAATAGTTATAAAGTATCAGGTGGACTCCATGGCGTTGGAGTATCTGTTGTAAATGCCCTTTCAGAAAAACTTACTCTTGAAATTAATAGAGATGGAAAAATTAACTTTATGGATTTTGAAAATGGTATTGTAAAAAATAAATTAAAGGAAATTGGTAATTCAAAGAAAATTGATAGTAATAATTTTTATACTGGAACAAAAATTACTTTTTTACCTTCAAATAAAACATTTAAAAATATTGATTTTAATTTTTCTACAATAGAAAATAGATTAAGAGAACTAGCCTTCTTAAATACTGGAGTAAAGATTAATCTCATAGATAGAAGATCTTCCAAAGAAAAATTAGTTGAATTAAATTATTCGGGTGGAATTAATGAGTATGTTATCTTTTTAAATAAGAATAAAAATCCAATACACAATGGCCCAATATATTTTAGTTCTAAAAAAAATGACGTGTCAATTGAATGTTCTTTACAATGGACAGATAGTTATCATGAAAATACGCTGTGTTTTACTAATAATATTGCACAAAGAGATGGTGGAACTCATTTGGCTGGATTTAGAGGAGCATTAACTAGAAGTATTGTTAATTATGTAAATTCAAAAACAAAAAATAAATTTAATGTTGCTGGTGAAGATGCAAGAGAAGGATTAACATGTATTATTTCTATTAAACTTCCAGATCCTAAATTTTCAAGTCAAACGAAAGATAAATTAGTTTCTTCAGAAGTAAGACCTGTAGTTGAATCGGTAACTTTGGATAAGTTAGAACAATGGATGGAAGAAAATCCAGGAGAGATAAAAAAAGTAATTGATAAAGTTGTCGAAGCTTCAAATGCTAGAGAAGCTGCTAGAAAAGCAAGAGAATTAACAAGGAAAAAAACTGGTTTAGATAACACTTCTTTGCCAGGCAAGCTTGCTGATTGCCAAGAAAAAAATCCAGAAGAATCTGAAATTTTTATTGTTGAAGGGGACTCTGCTGGTGGTTCTGCTAAACAAGGTCGAGACAGAAAAAATCAAGCAATTCTTCCTCTTAAAGGAAAAATATTAAATGTTGAAAGAGCAGCCCCAAAGCAGATTCTTAGCAGTAATGAAATAGGAACATTAATTACCGCGATAGGAGCAGGTATTGGTAATCCAGAGGGAAATATAGATTCTGATAAAGCTGAGGGTAAATTTGATCTAGATAAAATGCGTTATCATAAGGTTATTATTATGACTGATGCAGATGTAGATGGAAGCCATATTAGGACACTGTTGTTAACTTTTTTTTATAGACATATGAAACCTTTGATAGAGTCCGGAAGATTATATATTGCTCAACCCCCTCTATATAGAGCAAAAAAAGGTAGCTCAGTTCAATATCTTTTAAATGAAAATGAAATGCAAGAATATTTAATTGATGAAGGTTTAAAAGATTTAATTTTATTAAAACCTACAAGTGACAAAAAATTTGTTCAGATATCAGGCAAAGATCTTAAAGAAATTATTAATTTATCTAGAGAAGCAAAAAATAACATATTACCTCTTTTGAGAAGAATAAATAATAAAAATGTTATTGAACAAGCTGCAGTAATAAGAGGTTTAAATCAAAAAAATATTAATGATGAATCAATAGGCAAGGAAATAGCAAAATATTTACAGTTACGATTAAATGCTATTTCAGATATAGGTCAAAAAACTTGGAAAGTACTTCATAGTGGTCAAACCTTAAAAATATCAAGAGATGTAAGAGGTGTAAAAGAAACTTACATAATTGATAAAGACTTTTTAATTACTCCAGAAGCTAGGGCACTAGATTCGATAAGAGATCAATTGATGAACAATTTTTATATATTAGATCACAACAATAAGAGCGCTGCGGTAATCAAAAACAAAAACAATGAATATAATATTAACGGACCAATTGATTTAATAGAAAAAATATTAGAAATGGGCAAATCTGGAGTTCAGATTAATCGCTATAAAGGGCTTGGAGAAATGAATCCTGAACAATTGTGGGAAACAACACTAGATAAAAATTTCAGATCTTTATTATCGGTGAAGGTTGATGACGTTAATGAAGCTAATAATCTTTTTGAAACCTTAATGGGTGACATAGTTGAAGGTAGAAGAAATTTTATTCAAGAACATTCTCTAAAAGTTGCAAACTTAGACATATAATCTTATTTAGATATTATGTCTGACATTGCAAAGTTGTTCTCAAATAATATACTACTTAGCAATCTTATATATATTAGATGGATAGCTATTACTGGGCAGTTTTTTGCGGTATTAATAGTTTATTACTACTTTAATATTAAAATACCCTTAATTTTATGTATTTCGGCGATTTTAGTTTCTATTATAGTTAATCTGTTAAGCATCTATCAAAAAAAAATAAATAATTATTTATCAGATAAAGAAGCATTTTATTTTTTATTGTTTGATACATTCCAGTTAGCTATACTTCTATATTTGACGGGTGGAATTTATAATCCATTTTTATTACTTTTAATAGCTCCAATTATTATTTCAGCTTCATATTTAAAAATAATTTATTCAGTTTTATTATCATTTTTATCTATCATCATTGTTATTTTATTAAATTTTTATTATATTAAAATTAATTGGCTAGATGAATTTACAGTTCCAGGTTTATATACATTTGGATTAGTTTTATCATTAATTATTTCTTTAATTTTTATAGCTGTATATGTTTATATATTTGCTGATTCTTCTCGAGGAATTTCAGAAGCATTAAACGAAACAAAAATAGCTTTATCAAATCAAAAAAAAATATCAGAAATTGGTTCATTAAGTGCAGCTGCTGTTCATGAATTAAGTACGCCATTAAATACTATTTTTTTAGTCTTAGATGATTTGAAGAATAATAAAATTTTTATAGAAAATATTGAAATTAAAAAAGAAGTTGAATTAATAAAATCTCAAGCAGAAAGATGTAAAGAGATTTTATTCAAGTTATCACAAAATCCACAAAATTTAAAAGATAGTTTTTTTGATAAAATCACACTATCAAATTTAATAAAAATAAATTTTGATAAATTTAATAGACGTAATATAGAATTAAATATTAATCTAGTTACTAATAAAAAGGAACCAACAATAATTTATAAAGATGAATTAATGTATGGTGTAGGCAATATTATTCAAAATGCTGTTCAACATTGCAAAAACAATATATTGGTTAATATTTCTTGGGATAATAAAAATATTAAAATCAATATAATTGATGATGGACCAGGCTTTTCCAAAGAAATCCTAGATAATATAGGCAATCCCTACATTTCATCGAATAAAAAAAATGGTATGGGTTTAGGAATTTTCATTGCAAAAAATTTAATAGAAAATATTGGTGGCAAGATTATTATTAAAAATAATGAGAATTTCAAGGGATCAAATATTGAAATAATGTTAAATACAGATAATTTATTAGCATGAAAAATGAATTAATTATTATAGATGATGACCTTCCTTTCAGAAGTAGACTGTCTACCTCAATGGAAAAAAAAGGATTTAATGTTGAATCATTTGGGGATTTTAAAAAATCTTTTTTAAGAATTAATGAAAAAAAATTTGATTTTGCAATAGTTGATATGAGATTAGAGGATGGTTCTGGTTTAGAATTGATAAAGCATATAAAAGAAAAAAACCCTAATACACGATCATTATTACTTACTGGATATGGAAATATAGCAACTGCAGTAGCTGCTATTAAAACAGGAGCAATAGATTATTTGCCAAAACCTGCTGATATTGATCAAATTTATCACGCTCTAATATCTTCAAAGGATACTTTGCCACCTCCACCAGATAATCCTATGACCGCGGATAGGATAAGGTGGGAACATATACAAAGAGTTTTTATACAATGTAATCGTAACGTATCAGAAACAGCAAGAAGACTTAGAATGCATAGAAGAACTTTGCAAAGAATTCTTAATAAACATGCCCCAAAGGAATAAAGTTTGAAACTTTCTATTTTAATACCTGTATATAACGAGTTGAGATATATTAATTTATTAACAGATAAGTTATTTCATTCATTTAAAAATGAAGATGTTGAATATATATTTATTAATGATGGTTCTACGGATGGATCAAAAGAATGGCTTGAAAATTTTTCAAAAAAAAACCAAAATAAAAATATTACCTTTATTAATTTTGATAAAAATCAAGGAAAAGGAATGGCTTTAAGAGAAGGTTTAAAAGCATCTATTGGTGATTATATTTTATTTCAAGATTCAGACTTAGAACTTGACCCTCAAGATTCTTACGAAATGTACAAGATTATTAAAAATGATTCAAAAATTGATTGTTTATTTGGAACACGGTATTTGTCAGGCAAAATTAAAAAAAATAATAATTTTATTAATGAGATTGTAGGCAGAGTTAACTCTATAATCTTTAATTTTCTTTTCCATCAATCTGTTAGTGATGTTCATTGTGGTACAAAAATTATTTCAAAAAATGTAAAAAATAAAATTAATTTATCAATCAATGATTTTGGTTTTGAAATCGATTTGGCAACACAAATTGTAAAAAATAATTTTGATATTTTTGAATACGGCATCTCTTATTTTGCCAGAACTGTTGATGAAGGAAAAAAAATAACATGGATAGATGGATTTAAAAGTCATTATTATTTATTTAAAACAAGATTTATTGATAATAGCATTTCAACACAATTTTCTATTTTTTATAGCGTTTCATACATGCTTTATATTGGATCATTTTTTGGCTTAGGTTTAGGCAAGCTATTGATGATGATATTGACATTAATAGTAGGCCTTTTCATTGGTTTGCATAGAAAAATTGCCTCGTCTTCAATTATTTATCTAATGTGCTTTATAGGAAGTCTATTTAGTAAAGGTAATGGTAAAATATATACTGTATTATTGGGCTTTATTATTGGTATATATTTATCAAAAAAATTTGGTGAAATTGTAAAGGGCAATACAAAAAACAGATTTATCAATTTTTTTGTTTAATTTTACTTAAAGATAAACACAAACCTATAATAAAAAATGTCATAATTCCATTCCAATTTTTAAGTAAACTTCCAGTAGACATAATTGGCCAAAAAAGAATCACAATTACTGCTATAGATAAAATTGAATAATTATTTGAGGATTTTCTTATAATAAAATTAACAACAAAATATAAATACAAGATGAATAGCAAAAAACCAAAAACACCAGTTTCCACCAACCATTGTAAATAGTAGTTATGTGGATGTGTGGTACAATTATAATTTGTCATTGTATTTTTATAACGATCATCATTTTTGCATAAATATGTGAAATTATTTAAACCAATGCCTTGAAGCTTGTGGTCATTAAACATTTTTAAGCTTAAAATATAAATTTGCCCATATGCAGATTGATCAAAATTTTTTAAAACTTCAAAAAAAGTAGGTTGTAAATTTAATATTTTTTTGCACATTCCCTGACTATCATTGCATTTATACTCTTTTTCAATTTTTAATCCAAGATGGTGGGGAGTAGATTCTAATATTTTATAATCATTATAAAACGGATAAGTTTTGTAAATAAATAAATTAGCTAATAGAATTGACAACAAGGAAAAAAAGAAAATCATTCTTTTATGTCGATAAAAGATAACTAATAAAAATATACCCAATAAAAATGTTAAAAAAGACATTCTTTCTCCGGATATAAAAGTCACAATA
This sequence comes from Alphaproteobacteria bacterium MarineAlpha5_Bin7, assembly GCA_002938195.1. Classification (GTDB taxonomy): domain Bacteria; phylum Pseudomonadota; class Alphaproteobacteria; order HIMB59; genus MarineAlpha5-Bin7. The sequence goes on from PTKX01000001.1 coordinate 37,122, forward strand.
CCAATTAAAGTTAAATAAATAATCATAATCATATTTTGAGTCTTAATATTTTGAAATTTATTAAAAATAAATATAATACCTATTAAGCCTAATTTCGAAACAAAAGCTCCTGGCACCAATTCATTATAGAATGGACCAGTTAATCTTCCATACCAATTTGGGGTAAAACCAAATATATCTTTACCAAAGCCATATTCAGGATCGTAATTTAAAAATTGATAAATTGAATCGATACAAACAAAAATTACACTAAAAAAAATTATATTAATTAAAATATTAAGTAAGTTTTTATTCTCTAGTATTAATAGGTATAAAATAATAGGAAAAATTAAAAATCTTATAAATATTAAAGAATCTCTATAGGCTAAAGAAAGATTTTCTGCAAAAACACTAATAAATAATAAAAAAAACCAAAATATAAATGAAAATTTAAATAAATTATAATAAATTAATTTATTAATTTCATTTTTCATAAAAAAATAAATTATAAAAAAAATACTAGAAAATGTTACTGTTAAGTCAGGTATAGCAGGACCAGTTATTAGAGTTATTGGCAATATTATTATAAGAAAAATAAAAAAATAACTAATTTTATTTATCATTGTTTTTTATAAGGTTAATAAAAACATCTTCCAAATCACTTTCATAAGTATTTATTTCATTAAAATTCACTTTATTATTATTTAATATTTGTATTATTTCTTTAAGTTGTGTCATTTTTTTATCATAATTTACCAGCAATTTGTTATCAACTAATTCTGGATTAAACTTATTTAAAGCTGAAGGAATTTGAAAATTATCTTCTAATATAAAGCTTACAGTTTTTTTACCAATTAAATTCAGCAAGTTCTTTTTAGTATCACTTCTTATTATTTTTCCATTATTAATAATTGTTATATGGTCACAAAGATTTTCAGCTTCTTCTAAATAATGTGTAGTAAGACATATAGTAGTACCCATTGAATTAAGATTTTTTATATAATTCCATAAATTTTTTCTTAATTCTACATCAACTCCAGCCGTAGGTTCATCTAAAATAATAATTTCTGGATTATGAACAAGAGCTTTCGCAACCAGCAATCTTCTTCTCATTCCTCCTGATAAAGTTCTAGCGTAAGCATTTTTTTGATCTAATAAACCTACATTTTTCAATATTTCTTCACTTTTTCTATTTTTTTTTTTAACTCCATATAATCCTGCTTGAAGCTCTAATAATTCTATTGGTGTAAAAAAAGGATCCATATTTAATTCTTGAGGAACAATACCAATTTTTTTTTTACATTCTTTAATACTCTTATCTATGTCTACTCCACAAATTTTTATTTTACCTGAATCTTTTTTTACTAAACCTCCTAATATATTAATAAATGTTGATTTACCTGCTCCATTAGGACCCAATAAACCATAAATTGAACCTTTGGGGATTTTAAGATTAAAATCAATTAAAGCTTTTATTTCTATTTTATTATTTTTATTATAAGTTTTATTTAAATTATAAGATTCTATAGAATAATTAAAATGAGACATGAAATAAAAAACAAACTATATACTTTTTAACACTATGAATAAACAGAATAGATTGATACTTATTGATGGCTCAGGATATATTTTTCGAGCATATTATGCTCTACCTCCAATGGCTAGAAAGGATGGCACACCTGTAAATGCAGTATTTGGATTTACTAATATGCTAGTTAAGTTAATAGAGGATTACAGAAATGATAAACTTATAGTAATTTTTGATGCTGCAAGAGAAAACTTTAGAAATAATATTTATCCTGCCTATAAAGCTAATAGAGGCGAAACACCGGAAGATTTAATTCCTCAATTTGATTTAATAAAAGAAAGTGTAAAGGCCTTTAATATTCCTCAACTCGAAATAGAAGGATATGAAGCTGATGATATCATAGCAACATATACTTGCTTAGCAAAAAAAAATGGAATTGATTCATTAATAATATCTTCAGATAAAGATCTAATGCAACTAGTAGACAAAAAAGTGGAGATGCTTGATCCTATGAAAAATAAAAAAATTGGAATTAATGAAGTAATTGAGAAATTTGGAGTTGAACCAAATAAAGTTGTTCAAATCCAAGCTCTTACTGGAGATAAAATTGATAATATTCCAGGCGCCCCAGGCATTGGGCCTAAAACAGCTTTAGAATTAATTAATGAATTTGGAGATATTGAGGGATTAATAAAAAATGCTAATCAAATTAAACAAGAAAAAAGAAAAAAAATAATAGTTGAATCTGCTCAAAATATAAGAGTTAGTTTGGAGTTAGTAAAGTTAGAGCAAAACGTAAAACTTCCAATTTCAATTAAAGAAATTATTCCATACAGCTCTATAAAAAATAGCACTAAAAGTATAAGTGAATTTTTAATTAAGCAAGGATTTAAAGCAATTATTCAACGTTTAGAGAATAATTCATTTATAAATAAAAATCTTGATGAAAATATTAAGAATAAAGCAAATATTAAAACAAAATATATTACTATTGAAAGTATAGAAAAGCTTCATTCAGTTATAGATGAAATAAATAATATAGGAATTTGTGCTATAGATACCGAAACTGACTCTTTAAATATTGAAAAAGCTAAATTAGTTGGGATATCATTATGTTTTAATGAAAGCTGTGCATACTATATTCCCATTAATCATAAAAATATTCTTGATAAAAAAATAATTAATAGCCAAATAAAAGAAAATGAGATTATTAGAGAGATTAATTTTTTGTGCTCAAATCCAAGTGTATTAAAGATAGGTCAAAATATAAAATATGATATTCGAATTTTAAATAAATATTCTATAAAATTTAAATCTGTAGCTGATACAATGTTGATGTCCTATGCTTTGGATAATGGTTTAACAAGGCATGGAATGGATGATTTGGCTTTTATGCACTTTAATCATTCCAATATTAAATTCAAAGATCTTGTTGGATCAGGGAAAAAACAGATAACATTTGATTATGTAGATATAAAAGAAGCAACAAAGTATGCGGGAGAAGATGCTTTAATTACATTTAAACTTTTTCAATTTTTTCAAAAAAGGATTGTGAGAGAGTCATGTTCATTTGTTTATGAAAAAATAGATAGACCTTTGATAGAAACTTTATCTTTGATGGAAGAAAACGGCATCAAAATAGACAGCAAATATTTGAAAGAATTAAGTCAAGAATTTCAAAATCAAAGTTTAAAATTAGAAAAAAAAATTTTTAGTTTATCAAAAATTGATTTTAATATTGCCTCACCTAAGCAATTAGGTGAAATTCTTTTTATTGAGATGGGTATTAAAGGAGGAAAAAAAACTAAAACTGGAACCTATTCAACTGATTCTACAATTTTAGAGGATTTATCTCACCAGGGGTATGAAATAGCCAAACTTGTTTTAGAATGGCGCGAATTAACAAAATTGCGTACCACTTATACTGATGCTCTCTTAGATCAAGCAAAAGAAAAAACTAGTCGCGTGCACACATCATATGCAACTGCTACAACATTAACAGGAAGGCTAAGCTCTAATGACCCAAATCTTCAAAATATTCCAATCAGAACTGAGAACGGTAAGAAAATTCGAAATGCATTTATAGTAGAAAAAAATTATAAATTAGTAAGTTTTGATTATTCTCAAATTGAATTAAGACTGGCTGCTGAAATATCAAAAGACAAAAATTTTACTGAGGCATTTGTAAATGGCGAAGATATTCATACCTCAACTGCCAAAGAAATATTTAATTTAAAAGATCAAGATATCTCTTCTGATCACCGGAGAAAAGCAAAAGCAATCAATTTTGGTATTATTTATGGCATTAGTCCTTACGGTTTAGCAAAACAATTATCTATATCAAATGCAGAAGGAAAAAAATATATTGAAGATTACTTTGCTAAATATCCAAAAATTAAAGATTATATGTCATATCAAATTAATTTTGCTAAAACTAATAACTATGTTCAGACAATCTTTGGCAGAAGATGTAATATAAAAGGCATTAATGATAAAAATTTTGCAGTTAGGGGATTTGCAGAAAGACAATCTATTAATGCCCCAATTCAGGGAACTGCTGCAGATATAATTAAACTTGCTATGATTGAGATTCATAACAAGATTATTTTAAAAAAAATAAATGCAAAAATGCTTTTACAAGTGCATGATGAATTAGTTTTCGAGATAGAAAACAAATATTTAGATGAAAGTATTTCGTCAATCAAAAAAATCATGGAGAATAATCATTTAATATACAAAGATTTTAATATACCTTTGATAGTAGACTACGGAGTAGGGAATAATTGGGGAGAATCCCATTAAATGAAAAAAATATTTTTAATAACAGATTATTTTTAAATATTTAAATGTTAAAAAAAAAGAAAATTCAAAAAAAATCTAATCCTTTTGCAAAAGATTTAAGAAGTCCAAAATATAAACAAAGAACTCTTAAAAGTAGAAAAATTTATGACAGAAAGAAAAAAAATATTACTTAAAAATCTTGGTCAGGAGAATTAAAGGCTAACCATTTTTCTAATTCATGATAGCCACCCACATGTTCATTATTAATTATAATTTGAGGAAATGTTTTTGCATTAGGAAATTTTATAAAAAATTCCTCTCGAGAATAATCTTGATCTAGCATGTGGATTTTTGGGTTATGTTTTTGTAATTTTATTTTTGCTCTATCACAGTAGGTACAATTAGTTTTAGAATAAATTTCTACGTTCATTTAAAAAGTTTCATCAAATGCAAGCGCTCTGTCTGTGGGCCTTTGATATTCAGAAACACGCTTTTCGAAGAAATTTGTTACATTTTGAACATCTAAAGCTCTCATAAAATCAAAAGGATTCTCAGTATTAAATACTCTTTCAAAATCAAAAAGATCTGCGATTCGATCTGCTACGGCCTCTATATATTGGCACATTAATTCCTTATTCATTCCAATTAAATCAACAGGAAGCGCCGCTGTAACAAATTCTTTTTCAAACGATACTGCTTCTCTAACTATTTCTTCGAATTCGGATTGACTTACGTTATTTGTTATTAAGCTTACATCCTTAATATCTGAATCAGTTAGACTCCCATTATTAAATTTATCTCTCAATGTTTTAAACATAAGGGAAGAAAAACTAAAATGCATACCTTCATCTCTAGCTATCCAATCGTTTGATAAAGCTAATCCTGGTAATAGACCTCTTTTTCTAAAGTAATAGATTGCACAGAAAGAACCAGCAAAAAATAGACCTTCAACTAATCCAAATCCAATAAGTCTAGTTAATAGATTCTGATTACCGTTTAACCATTTTGAAACCCATTGTGCTTTATGATTTATGCACGAAACATTTTCAATAGCTGAAAACAATCTATCTTTTTCTTCTGAATTAGTTACATAAGCTTCTATCTGTAATGCATACATTTCTGCGTGAATTGATTCATTCAGCATTTGCATTGAGATAAAGCAACGTGCTTCAGGGATCAGTATTTCTTTATAGAATCTACTAGCAAGATTTTCGTTAATCATTGCTTCAGAATTAGCAAAAAAAGCTAAAACTGTTTTTATAAAGTGTTGTTCGCTTTCATTTAATGTTTTTAGATCTCTCAAATCATCTTGCAATGAAACTTCTTCTGGCGTCCAAAAAGCCTGAATATGTTGTTTATATCTTTCCCAGATATCTTGATGTTTTATCGGGAAAATTGATTTGCAACCTTTTGATATCATTCTTTAATTGTATTGTTTTATGCACTGCATGTTAAGCATTCTTCTTCATTGTCCACACTATTTTTGTTGAGAAATTCTTCTTTTACTTTTTTTTCCGATGATACAGTAACTTTTACTGCATCAACTGCTGATCTACTTCTTAAATAATACATACCAGTCTTAAGACCTTTTTTCCACGCATACATGTGCATCGAATTAACTTTTCCAAAAGTAGGATTTGATAGCCACAAATTCATTGATTGTGTTTGATCAATAAAAGGAGCTCTATCAGCAGCCATATCAATCACAGTTTTTTGAGAAGTTTCCCATACTGTTTTATAAGTATCTTTCAAATCTTGAGGAAAGTCAGGTATATTTTGTACAGATCCATTTTCTAAGATGATATTGTCTCTCATTGTTTTATTCCAAAGATTTCTTTTTGATAATTCTTTAACCAAATGTCTATTAACTAGCAAAAATTCTCCTGACAAAGTTTGTCTTTTGTAAATATTTGATGTTTGAATTTGAAAAGTTTCAGTATTACTTAAAATTATGCCTGTAGAAGCTGTAGGCATGCAGGCTGTCGTAAGTGAATTTCTCACTCCGTATTTTTTTATTTTTTCTCTGAGACCTTCCCAATCCCAATTTGTTGAGGGCTTAACATCCCACAAATCAAACTGAAATCTACCTTCCGACAAAGGCGAACCCTCATAAGTTGAGTATGTTCCTTTTTCTTTTGCTAATTCCATTGATGATTCTAATGCTCCAAAATATATTGTTTCAAATATTTGTTTATTTATATCAATTGCTTTTTCACTGTCGTATGGAGTTTTTAACATAAAAAAAACATCTGCTAATCCTTGAACGCCTAAGCCCACTGGACGGTGAAGTTTATTGGAATTATCTGTTTTATTGGTAGGATAAAAATTAATATCAATTACTTGATCCAAATTTCTTATTGCTAGTTTTGCAGTTTCATACAATTTTTTATAATCATATTTTTTTTCTTTTTTATTCACAAACTTGGGCAAGGCTATTGAAGCTAAGTTGCAAACCGCAGTTTCATTATTGCCAGAGAATTCAACTATTTCTGCACATAGATTTGAAGATTTTATTACCCCAATATTTTTTTGATTTGACTTTTCATTTATTGAATCCTTATAGAGCATGTAAGGTTGACCAGTCTCTATTTGGGCTTCAATAATTTTTGACATCAAGGTTCTAGCTTTTATTTTTTCTAAGTCAGGTATCTTTTTTTCATAATTGGTATATAATTTTTCAAATTCTTTACCAAAAGTATCTGATAATCCTGGACATTCATGTTCACTCATAAGTGTCCAGTCTTCATCTTTTTCTACTCTTTGCATAAATAAATCTGGAATCCAAAGGGCATAAAACAAATCCCTTGCTCTAAATTCTTCTGCACCTGTATTTTTTCTTAATTCTAAAAACTTTTCTATATCTGCATGCCAAGGTTCCAAGTAAATTGCAAAAGAACCTTTTCTTTTACCCCCTCCTTGATCAACAGATTTTGCTGTTTCGTTAAAAATTTTTAAAAAAGGGATAAGTCCATTGGACTTACCATTTGTTGATTTAATTCTACTTCCACTTGCTCTGATATTGTGAGCATGCATACCAATTCCTCCTGCAGTTTTTGAAATTAGTGCGCAATCTTTTATCGTATTAAATATTCCCTCTATTGAATCATCTTCCATCGCTATTAAAAAACAAGACGAAAGCTGCTGCATTTTCAAGCCACTATTAAATAGAGTAGGAGTAGCATGTGTATATTCGCCCTCAGAGAGTGCAAAATAAGTCTTTTTAACTTTATCATAATCAAAATCATCACAAGATACAGTTAATGCAACTCTCATCCATAAGTCTTGCGGTCTCTCAATTGTTTTATTTTCAAACCTTAAAAGATAGGCCCTTGTAAGAGTTGTTAGAGCAAAATAATCAAAGCGATAATCGCGATCATAATCAATAATTGATTCTATAACATCAGCATTTTCCATTACTTTATTATAGTATTCTTGTTTTAAAAGACCGTCCTCGTATAGATTTTTTGTAGCTATAACAAAACCAGGAGTTTCTTTATGTAATGCATTAGCTTTTACTCTTGCAGCAAGATATGAATAATCGGGATGTTCAACAGTTAGTGAAGCAGCAGTTTCAGCCAGATAATTATCTATTTCTGCAGAAGTAATTTCATTAAATAATCCTGGAATTGCTTTTTGAGCTACTGTTATAGGGTCTATTGCAAGACCTGTAGAAAGTACTGAGACTCTGTTTGTAATTTTATCAAGTGACACTGGTTCTTTTTTGCCATCTCGTTTTGTTACCATCATTGAGGAAACTTTTCCTCCAATTTGTTCTTTTAATTTTTTAGTGTGATATCTAGAAGCTGCTCTTTGTTCTCGATATAATACATATGCTCGAGCAACTTTGTGATGCTCTGCTCTCATTAAAGCTAATTCTACCTGATCTTGTATATCTTCGATATGTATCATATCACCATCAGCAATTCTGCGTGTGAGAGCTGAAACAACTTTATTTGTTAAAATTCCTACTGTTTTGTGAATATTATCATCTTGTTCTTTATCTAAATTTTTATTATTTCTAATTTTAGTTTGAGCTAAAAAAGCTTTCTTAATTGCGTTTGTAATTTTTTCTGACTTAAAAGGTGTAATTGATCCATCCCTTCTAACAACGCTTAAACTTAAAATATTAACATCTTTTTTTTGGAGGGCTGGAGAAACTTCAGGCATATATTTTTTTCTTCTATATTCTATATTCTATAAATAATTTATGTATGATGAACACTATATGTAGTGCTGCCAATAATTGACAATACAATATTTGCTAAATATAGCAATAAGAACAAAGCAAGAACATAAAATAATTTTTTAATTAGTCAATTAATTTAATTAATAAAGTTATGGATATAATCCACAACTATCTGAATTTTATAGAAAATTTTTAACAAAATTTTTTAATTGATTCTTTGATAAATTATATTTTATAAACTTAAATTTGCCATAAATGACTAATAATGAAATCAAATAAACAGATGACCAATATTGCGCTTGTAGATGATGAAACAAATATATTAACATCAGTTTCTCTAGCGCTAGAAACAGAGGGGTATTCTGTTGACACATTTACAAATGGAGAAGAAGCTCTAAAGGGGCTAGAAAATAAAAAATATGATTTAGGATTGTTTGATATAAAAATGCCACGAATGAACGGCAATGAATTACTAATGAAAGTCAGATCTAGTAAAAATAATGAATTAAGAGAAATGCCTATAATTTTTTTAACTTCAAAAGATCAAGAACAAGATGAAATTATAGGTTTAAGAATGGGTGCTGCGGATTATATAAAGAAACCTTTTTCACAAAAACTTTTAAATGAAAGAATCAGAACAGTTTTAAGAATACACATAAATAGGAAAAATGTTGATAAAGAAACACCAATCGATAAAAATTTAATTAAAGGAGATCTTATTCTTGATGATCTAAAGCAGCTTTGTTTTTGGAAAAACAATATTATAGAACTAACTGTTGCAGAATTTAACCTAATAAGATCATTAGCCAAGCATCCTGGAGTAATAAAAGATAGAAATCAATTAATGGATGCTATGTATGGAGATAATATTTATGTTGATGATAGAACTATTGATAGCCACATAAAAAGACTAAGAAAAAAATTTAAATCTTATGATAATAAATTTGATCAAATAAGAACACGTTATGGCTCCGGCTATTCATGGCGTGAATAATAAAAAAATTAAAATAAATCTTTCCAATTATTCTCTTGCTACGCAGATAATAATAATCAATTTTCTAACTTCTATTTTTGGTTTAGTATTTTTATTATTGTTCAATTATATATTATTATCTAATAACCAAAATTTAGATAATCGAGTTACATATATTAATGATAATTTAAATAATATTAGTTATTATTTAAGTGAAAAATCTGTAATTAGAATTCCTCAATTTAAAGTTGAGTCTTGCTTAAGATCAAAAGATCATCAAATAGTAATAGCTCCTAAATGCTTAGAAGATAACAAAAAAACATATGAAAAAAAGATATTCTCAAATACATCTGATCTTCAATTAGACCCCACTTCAACACAAGAATATGTATTAGATAATTTTCAAAATAACGACCTATCTATTAAAGTTTATGATGATCAGTGGATCAAATTTGCTGACACAGAAGATATTTATTCCTTGGGCGAAGTGGTTGAAATAGATATTGATACCAATTTAGAAGAATTAGTAAGTAAATATAGCGTTTATAATCAGTATAAAAATTTTTATCTTAGAAATTTTAATTATCTTCAAGAATATTTTAATTTTAATAATATCATTAATAAGATTGATAAATATTCAGATAATTTGAAGATTACAAAATTCAAAGATGATGTTTTGTTAGTTAAAGAAACAATCATAAAGCAAGATAATTTATCTTATGTATACAAGGATGATAGTAATGGTATTTTTTTTCTACACACTAGTCCGATAAAAAAAAATAACAGCATCTATGGTGTTGTTCTTGTTTCAGGAACTATAAATGAGGAAAATAATGAGGCAGGTTTAATATCATTTAATTTAATTAATTTATTTATAATAATAATTATAATTATGTTTTTTTTCTCTTTTTTATTTTCTAGAAGTATTATTTCTCCGATTAAATTACTTTCAACAATAGTTAGAAATGAAAGAGATAAATCTCATAAAAAAGTGTATCAAAACAGCTATCCAATAAGATTAGATGAGATAGGTATATTGAGCAAAGAAATAAAAAATATGTCAGAAGATTTAAAAAAACGCATTGATGAAATTAAAAGCTTTGCAGCTGATGTATCTCATGAATTAAAAAATCCACTAACAAGTTTAAAAAGTGCTAGCGATCTTTTATCAAGTGATAAAATTTCTGATGAAAAAAAATCTTTATTAGTTAAAAATATTCATAAAGATATTCAAAGAATGAATGCTTTAATAACTGATATTTCTAAGTATGCGTTAGATCAAATAGAGCTAGATGAAGAAATATTTTATGAATTTGATTTAGTCATATTTTTGAGGGAGTTGCTAATACCATATTCATCTAATTCAAAAAGTGTTAAGATAATCTTTAAACCAGAAAACGATTCTTCTATTATTTATGCAAATAAAGAAAAATTAGCTCAAGTTTTTTTAAATCTAATTGACAATAGTATTTCATATTCACCTACTAATTCAGAAATATTAATAAAATCAAGAATTGTTAATAATATTGTCAAAATTCATATACTTGATCAAGGCCCAGGGATTGGTAGCAACCTAAGTAATAAGATTTTTGATCGTTTTTATACAGATAGACCTTCAGATCAAATAAATCATACTGGTTTAGGGCTTTCTATTGCAAAAAATATAATAGAGAGTTTTTCAGGATCTATAAAATTAACTACTATTAATTCTAACCAATATCTTGGAGCTTGTTTTGAAATCAATTTGCCTTTAAAAGAACATTAGAAAATTATAAATCACATAACATATCAACAGGTAATATAAATTATGAGCAACGATTTTAAGGTCAAAGATATCTCACTAAGTGATTGGGGATTAAAGGAAATAGCTATTGCAGAAACAGAAATGCCAGGTTTAATGGCTTTAAGAGAAGAATATAAAGATACCAAACCACTAAAAAATGCAAGAATAGTTGGATGTCTTCATATGACAATACAAACTGCAGTGCTTATTGAAACTCTCGTACATCTAGGAGCGTCAGTAAGATGGAGTTCTTGTAATATTTTCTCTACTCAAGACCAAGCTGCTGCAGCGATAGCATCTAAAGATATACCTGTTTTTGCATGGAAGGGAATGAGCGACGAAGAGTTTTGGTGGTGCATTGAACAAACTCTAGAAGGTCCTGATGGATGGAAACCAAACATGATTTTGGATGATGGAGGTGACGCAACTCAGATTATCCATGAAAAATATCCTGAAATGTTAAAAGAGATTAGAGGTTTATCAGAAGAAACTACAACAGGAGTTCACCGTTTAAAAGAAATGGAAAAACAAGGCACTCTGAAAGTGCCAGCAATTAATGTAAATGATTCAGTAACAAAATCAAAATTTGATAATCTCTATGGGTGTAAAGAAAGTTTAGTTGATGGAATACGCAGAGGTACTGATGTAATGATGGCAGGCAAAATAGCTGTTGTTGCAGGATATGGTGATGTAGGCAAAGGTTCTGCGGCTAGTTTAAGAGGTGCTGGAGCAAGAGTGTGCGTTACAGAAGTAGATCCTATAAATGCACTTCAAGCAGCGATGGAAGGTTATCAAGTTGTGACAATGGATGAAGCTTGTTCTTATGGTGATATTTTTGTTACAGCTACGGGTAATGCAGATGTTATAACTTTAGATCATATGCGAAAGATGCGTGATAGAGCAATAGTTTGTAATATAGGACATTTTGATAATGAAATTCAAACAGAAGCTTTACAAAATTATAAAACTGAAGAAATAAAACCACAAGTTGATGAAATTGAATTTCCTGATGGTAAAAAATTATTATTATTGTCTAAAGGAAGATTGGTGAATTTAGGTAATGCTACAGGTCACCCTAGTTTTGTAATGAGTGCTTCTTTTACAAATCAAGTTATGGCTCAAATAGAACTTTGGGAAAATTATAAAAGTTATGAGAACAAAGTATATGTACTTCCAAAACATCTGGACGAAAAAGTTGCATATTTACACTTAAATAAGGTTGGAGCAAAATTAACGCAGTTAACTGACAAACAAGCTGAATATATAGGTGTGAAGAAAGAAGGGCCTTACAAGGATAATGATTATAGATATTAATAATATTAGTTGAATTTAAAGGAGTATTAAATGAAAAGATCTTATTTATTTACCAGTGAATCTGTATCAGAAGGCCATCCTGACAAAGTTTGTGACAGAATTTCTGATATGGTGGTTGATTCATATTTAACTCAAGATCCCTTATCAAGAGTAGCTTGCGAAACATTAACAACCACAAACAGGGTTGTTTTAGCAGGTGAAGTTAGAGGACCTTCTATAGCTAAAGATGAAATTATTTCTAGAGTACGTGATTGTATTAAAGATATTGGTTATGAACAAGAAGGCTTTCATTGGAAAAATTCTAATATTGAATGCCATTTACATGAACAATCTTCTGATATTGCAATGGGCGTGGATGCAGGAAGTAACAAAGACGAAGGAGCTGGAGATCAAGGCATTATGTTCGGATATGCTTGCAGAGACACTGAGGAATTAATGCCTGCACCTATTCATTATTCCCATCAAATTCTTTTAAAGATGGCTGCTTCCAGAAAAAGTGGTAAATCTGATGAATTAGAGCCTGACTCAAAAAGTCAAATTACTATGCTTTATGAAAATGGAAAACCATCTAAGGTTACATCGGTAGTAGTTTCAACACAACACAAAGAAGGTCTAAAACCTGAGGAAATTAAAGAAGTTGTAAAACCTTTTGTATATGACTCTATTCCAGGAGAGTTGATTTCAGAATTAAAAGATGATGATTTTTATGTTAATCCAACTGGTAATTTTGTTATTGGAGGACCCGATGGAGATTCGGGTTTAACGGGCAGAAAGATTATTGTGGATACTTATGGAGGAGCAGCACCTCATGGAGGAGGTGCTTTTTCAGGAAAAGATCCATCAAAAGTAGATAGATCAGCCGCATATGCTGCAAGATATTTAGCTAAAAATATAGTTTCAGCTGGATTATCTGATGAATGTACCATTCAACTTTCTTATGCTATTGGCATATCAAAACCTTTATCAATTTATATTAATACTAATGGAACAAATAAAGTTGATGAACAGAAAATTGAAAAGGTTTTACCAGAATTATTTGATTTAAGCCCTAGAGGGATAAGAGAACATCTTAAATTAAGTAACCCCATATATGAACCCACTGCTGCTTACGGTCATTTTGGAAGAATGCCTGATGATAATGGTCATTTTACATGGGAACAAACTGATTTAGTTGAAGAGCTAAAAAAAGCCTTTTAGATAATTCAGTTTTAAGCAATATAAAATGTGTATCAACTTTTAAAAAAAAAATTAGATTTAGATCAATTAAATATTTTAGCAAATGATATAGCATTAAATTCAAATTGTGGAGATTTGTTATTATTAAAAGGAGAGTTAGGGGCGGGCAAAACTTCATTTTGTAGATTCTTTATTAACTCTATGTATGAAAAATATTCATTACCAAAACCAAAGATAATTCGTAGCCCTTCTTTTCCAATACTAATTAATTATAAAATAAAAAATTTTGAAATTTTTCATTATGATTTTTACAGATTAAAAAATGTAAATGAACTTAGGGAATTAAATATTTTTGAAAATATACAAAAAAATATTACTTTAATAGAGTGGCCAGAAATAATATTGAGATACAAAAATATAACAAATTATTATTTGTTAAATTTTAAAATTATAAATTTAAAATTAAGACAAATAGAAATTTTTCATAATAATAAAGCTAAATTGCAAGATGTCTATAGATAGATATAATTATATTTCTACAAAATTTCGTAATCATGAAATAAAAAAACTTGAGAGTGGAGCATCAAAAAGATTATTTTACAGATTATCAAAAAATTCAAAATCCTTTATAGTTATGGATTCAAGTAATGAAAAAAAATATTATTATGATTTTTTGAAAATTCATAATTATTTATCAAAAATTAATATTCATATTCCTAAAATATTAGATCAAGAAGATGATAAAAATATTCTAATATTAGAAGATCTAGGAGATCAAAGATTTGATAAAGTACTTAATAAATACGATATATATACTTTATTAAAAAGTGCAGTAGACTCTCTTATTTTAATCAATAACAAAGAAGATAAAACATTTCTGCAAACGCTAGAAAAATATAATTATGATACTTTTTCTCTAGAAATAAATGAATTAACCGAATATTTTTTTCCATATAAAAAAATTGATAGTTTATTGATAAGTGATTTTAATACAGTATGGCAAGAAACTTTCAATAGTTTTAATTTTGAGTTTAATGCATTTGTTCATAAAGATTTTGAGCTTATAAATCTAATTTATTTACCAAATTGTAAAGATCATTTGCGATGTGGTATTATAGATTTTCAAAGTGCCTTCCGAGGGTTTGCTGGATGGGATCTTTTTTCTTTATTAGAAGACTCTAGAATTTATTTTACTAGAAAATATAATGAAATCTTAATTAGACACTACTATGATAATACTTCTCAAAATTTGAATTTTGAAATATTTAGGCAACAATATTATTTTTTTAATTTAGCTCGTCATACTCGTCTTCTTGGGCGATGGATAAAATTTTCTATTATAAATAATAATCATAATTACTTAAAATATATAGATTCTACACGCAAAAGAATGAGTATAAGTTTAAAAAATTTAAATAACAAACCTCTAAATAACTTATACAATCAAATATTGGTTAATTTTAATGATTAATTTTTCTCTTATGATTTTAGCAGCTGGTTTTGGAAAGCGTATGAAAAGTCTAACTGAAAATACACCTAAGCCGCTTCTAAAAGTGCATAATAAAACTCTTTTAGGGAATACAATTGATTTTTTTGAGAAACTTGGTTGTAATCATTTTGTGATCAATACTCATTATCTGCATAAGAAGTTAAAAGATTATTTAAATGAAAACTATTCAAAAAAAAATATAAATATAATTTTTGAGCCACATATATTAGACACAGGTGGAGGAGTTAAAAATGCAATTAAATTTTTTGATAAAAAAAATTTTCTAGTAACAAATGCTGATATTCTATGGAAAGATAACAATGCTAATGATGTTAAAGTTTTTATTGATAATATAAACCATATACAAAATTGTTGTTTACTTTTATCAAAAAAAACAAAAACAATTGGTATAACCAAAAGAAATGGAGATTTTGCATTTGCAAAAAAAAATATAAGACGATGGAAAATTAATGATCCTTTAATTTTTTATTCAGGATTGCAAATTATAAACCCAGTAATTTTTGAAAATTATAGTATTGAAAAATTTTCAATTAATGAAATTTGGGATGAATTGATAATCAAAAAAAAACTAGAAGGATGTATTATGAATTCTAATTTATTCCATTTAGGAGATATAAACACTTATAATACGATTAAAGATAATTTGACCCTTGATTAAAACTAAAGAATGATTATCTCTTGCATATGAGCACCTTTTCAACAAATGACAACAACTTTGAAAATGATATATCAAAATCGCCACTTCCTGTTTTAGTTGATTTTTGGGCTGAGTGGTGCGGTCCGTGTAAACAGATCACACCAATTTTGGAAGAAATTGCGGAAGAAAAAAAAGATAAATTAAAAATCTATAAACTTAATATAGATGAGAATCCTGATACACCTCAAAAATTTAATGTTAGAGGCATCCCCACTTTACTTCTTTTTAAGGAGGGAAAACTTGTAGACTCAAAAGTAGGCAGCCTTCCTAAATCTGCACTATTAGAATGGATAGATAATTCATTATCTATATAGGTCTTTAATTTTACCTAATAGATATAATGAACCAGATATTACTATTTCATCTGGTTTTATTATTTTTTTTAAAAAAACATTGGCCTGATGGATATTCTTTTTTTCAATACATATTATATTAATGTTTTTACATACATTGGCAATCTCATTTGTTAGATATGAATTTTTTTCATTTGGTATTTCTAATGCAATAACTCCTTTGAAAATATTTTTAATGTTAATTAAATAATTTTTTAGATCTTTATTTTTTAACATTCCAATTATTAACCATCTGTTTTTATTATGATTATTAAAAAAATTGAATAGTTGTTCTGCTCCTCCAACATTATGAGCTCCATCTAAAAAAACTGGTATGTTATTTAAATATCTCTTTTCTAATCTACATGGAAAATTAGTTTTTCTTAGACCTTTATTGATTAAATTATTAGTAATTTTATAACCGATTTTTTTTATTTCTAAGCTTGCACAAATAGCAGTAGCAGCATTCTCAATTTGATGATTACCTTTTAAATTTGGATTTGTATAACAATAAAATTTATTGTCGTATTTTATTTGAAAATATTTAGAAGTAGTTTTTTTTATATTAAAACTTTCTCCAAAAATTTTTTTTTTATTAACGGTATTTTTTAACCTTTTTTTTATATATTTTCTTACTTTTATTTTTTGTTTAGAAACGATAATTGTACTTGTTGGTTTAATTATTCCTAATTTTTCATTTGTGATTTTATTTATATTACTACCTAAAAATTCTTTATGATCTATGCTAATTGGAGTAATTATATCTAAAATACTTTTACTTATTACATTGGTAGCATCAAGTCTGCCACCAAGGCCTGTTTCTAAAACTAAAAAATCTGCCTTTTCTTTTGCAAATATTAAAAAAGCAGCAGCAGTTGTGATTTCGAAAAAAGTAATTGGTTGATTTGAATTTATTCTCTGAACATATTTTATTAGATTATATAATCTATACTTACTAATTTGTTTATTGGAAATAGTAATTCGTTCTTCAAAACATTTTAAATGAGGAGAGATGTATGAATGAACTAAAAAATTATTTTCCTTCAATATGCTTGTGATAAATGCGAGTGTTGATCCTTTTCCATTTGTTCCCGCTATATGTATTGTAGGAGGTAAAAACAAATGAGGATTGTCCAGTTTATCTAGTAATTTATTTAACCTTCCTAAAGATAAGTCTATGTATTTTGGGTGTAACTTTGTAAGTTGATCCAGCAACTTTATAAGTTTTGATGACATTTAATCTTTACAAATATGATTTAAGATACCTGCTATATTTTTTTTTAATTCTTTTCTGTGTGAAACAATATCAACCATCCCATGTTCATGCAAATATTCTGCTTTTTGAAAATCAATTGGAAGCTCTTCTCTAATAGTATCTTGTATTACTCTTTTTCCAGCAAATCCAATTGTGGCACCTTTTTCTGCAATTGTAATATCTCCTAACATTGCGAAGGATGCAGTTACACCTCCTGTGGTTGGGTCAGTAAGCACCACTATATAAGGAATTTTATTCTTATTTAACAGACCAATTGCTGCAACAGTTCTTGGCATTTGCATCAGACTTATAATTCCTTCTTGCATTCTGGCTCCACCAGAACAAGTGAACAAAATATAAGGACATTTATTTGATATTGCTTCTTTAGCACCTTTTACTATTCCTCCTCCAACTGCTCTACCCATAGAGCCCCCCATAAAATCGAAATTCATCAATCCAGCTATAATAGTTTTGTTGCTAATCTCTGCTTTTCCTAAAATAAAAGCATCATTAAATGTAGTTTTTTTTCTATATTCTTTTAGTCTATCTTTATATTTTTTAGTATCTACAAATGATAAAGGATCGTCATTGATATTCTCTAGATCAATTCTTTTAAAAGATTCTTTACCAAATAAAACTTCTATTCTTCTTTCTATAGACATGCGAAAATGATAATCGCACTTATTACAAACATCATAATTTTCAAATAAGTCTTTATGATGCAACATATTTGCACAATTAGGACAATTGCGCCATAGATTATCAGGAACACTTTTTCTACTAACAAGCGCGCTTAATTTGGGTTTAACAAAATTAGTAAGCCAATTCATATTTTAGTTCCTTGTTTTAATTTTTTAACAAATTCTGAAACAAGTTTAATTATTTTAGATTTATTATTCAAATTTTCTTCAATAATTTTTACTAAAGAAGAGCCTACAACAGCGCCATCACAAATTTTACATATTTCAGATACTTGTTTTTCATCTTTTATACCAAATCCAGAAACTATTGGTAGATTTGTTTTTTTATTAATTTTTTCTATTGATAATTTTAACTCGTTTATATTTGCAGAATGTTGTCCTGTAATTCCAGTAATGGTAACATAATATAAAAACCCAGAAGAATTTTCTAATATTTTTTCTAATCTTTTATTATCTGTTGTTGGCGTGACAAGTCTAATTAAATCTAATTCAGTTTCATTCAATGCATTTAACAAATCTTTATCTTCTTCAGGTTGTAAATCTACTACTATTAAACCATCTATGCCATTATTTTTACATTCTTCAACGAATCTGTTTACTCCATAACTAAATATCACGTTATAATATCCCATAAGAATAATAGGTATATTGTCATTTTTTTTTCTAATATTCTTGCAAATTAAAAATATTTTATCCAGATCTATATTTTGTTTTATAGCTCTATTGCTAGATAATTGAATTGTAGGACCATCTGCCATAGGGTCAGAAAAGGGCATTCCTATTTCAATAATATCTGCACCGCCTGAAATAATAGCACTTAGAATATTTTCTGAAGTGTCGATATCTGGATCGCCACCAGTAACAAACGTCACTAATTTTTTATCACTATTTGAAAAGGTTTTTGTTATTCGTAAACTCATCAAATATTTATATTGAGTGCTTTAGCGACAGTAAATATATCTTTATCCCCTCTACCACACATATTCATAATAACTATTTCCTGCGAATTCATTTTTGGAGCTATTTTTTTTAAAGCAGCTAAAGCGTGAGAAGGTTCAAGAGCTGGGATAATGCCTTCAAGTTTGCAACAGTATTGAAAAGCCTCCAGCGCTTCACTATCAGTAGCTGATGTATATTTTACTCTTTTTTCATCATATAAAAAAGAGTGCTCAGGTCCTATACCAGGATAATCTAATCCGGCAGAGATAGAGTGAGCCTCTTTTATTTGCCCAGTTTTTGATTGTAATAAATATGTTTTGTTTCCATGAAGTATACCAGGTTTGCCACCTGTTAAACTTGCAGCATGTTTTTCTGAGTCTAAACCGTGACCAGCAGCCTCTACTGCTAACATTTTAACATTTTCATCATCCAAAAACTCATGAAACAGCCCTATAGCATTTGATCCTCCACCAATACATGCAACTAATAAATCAGGTAATCTATTTTCAGCATCAATAATCTGTTTTTTAGCTTCTTTTCCTATAACAGATTGAAAATCTCTAACCATTGATGGGTATGGATGTGGTCCTGCTACAGTCCCAATTATATAAAAAGTGTCTTTAACATTTGTAACCCAATCTCTTAGAGCTTCATTCATTGCGTCCTTTAAAGATTTTGAACCACTTGAAACACTTTTTATTTCTGCACCCAATAATTTCATTCTAAAAACATTTGGAGATTGTCTTTCAATATCTTTTTCACCCATATAAATTACACAAGGTAAATTAAATAGTGCACATACAGTTGCAGTTGCAACACCATGCTGGCCAGCTCCTGTTTCAGCAATAATTCTTTTTTTTCCCATCTTTTTAGCAAGTAGTATTTGACCTATACAATTATTAATTTTATGCGCTCCTGTATGATTTAGTTCATCTCGTTTAAAATAAATTTTAGGCCCTTTTAAATCCTCAGTAATCCTCTTGGCGTAGAATAGAGGACTAGGTCTGCCAACAAATTTCTCTAAATAATATTCAAATTCCTTATTAAAAGAATGATCATTTTTTATTTTATTGTATTCATTCTCCACCTCAATAACTAAAGGCATTAGTGTTTCTGCAACATATCTGCCACCAAATTGTCCAAAATAACCTCTGTCATCAGGCAATTGTTTATAAGAATTTTTTTTATTCATAATATTTATTGAATAATGAATTAATCATATTATTATTCTTTATTCCGGGCGACTCTTCTACACCTGAAGATAAGTCAATACCATCAGGATTTGCAAAATCTTTAATTTTATTTACATTTTCTTCATTTATTCCACCCGAAATAAACCAAGGTTTTGTTGTTTTTAAATTTTTTAGTATAGTCCAATCAAACTGCTGTGCATTACCCCCAGGTAGTTCATTTTTTCTAGGCTTATGGTCTAAAAGGAAATAATCAACATTATTAAATTTTTCTAATTTTTTTAAATCTTCTTTCATGCTTATAGCAATATTTTTAAAAATTCTTATCTCTAAAAATTGTTTTAAATTATTAACAAATTCATCATTTTCATTTCCATGTAATTGAACATTCTTTAAGTTCAACTTTTTTGTTATATCAATTATATTTTCTATATTTTCATTGACAAAAACTCCAACAGGTTCAATTTTTTTTCCTAAACTATGTTGAACTAATTTTTTAGATTCTGAAAAAGAAATATTTCTTGGACTTTTTTTATAAAAAATCATTCCAAAATAATCTACACTGTTTTTCTCACAACAGTCTATTGTCGATGTATCTTTTAAACCACAAATTTTAAATTTCACTTTAACCAATCGATTTGTTAATTTGTAAAACAGTTTTTAAAGGATCTTTAGATTTAGTGATAGGCCTTCCAATTACTAAATAATTTGCCCCTAAATTAATAGCTTCTCTTGGAGTAATATACCTTTTTTGATCATCTTTTTTATCAAAATAATTATCTGGTCTTATGCCAGGCACAACAATAATGAAATTTTTACCAGCAATTTTTCTAACACGTTTTATTTCATGTGGACTACAAACTGCTCCATCAAGCCTATTTTTAATTGCATTTTTCACAAATTTTCCAACTAAATTTTCTATATTATTCTCATTATAATATTTTTTTGTTTGTATAGAATCTAAACTAGTTAAAATTGAAACACCAAGAATTTTTGATTTTCTTTTTTTATTTATCACTGAAGCCCTTTGCATTTCATCTCCGCCACTAATATGGATTGTAGTTAAAGTCGGTTTAAGCTTTTCAATAGCTTTGATACCGTTTTGAACAGTATTCGGAATATCGTGAAGTTTTAAATCAAGAAATATTTTAGGGTGAATATTTTTTAATTCCGCATATCCTTTGATTCCAAAATTGAAAAAAAATTCATATCCAATTTTAATAGCAAATATATTATCTTTTATCTTATGTACAAGATTTTTTATTTCGGTAATTCTATTACTGTCTAGAGCAACAATAATTTTCTTATTTTTCATTATTAAGATAATCTTGAGTATTAATTTTTTTATGCAAAGTTTTACCTATTTTAAAATGAATTTTTTGAGTATTTGCTTTAAAAAATTTTTCATTAGTTTTTGGATTACGTACGAATTTTTCTTTGTTTAGTTTATTAGAAAGTGTGCCAAATCCTCTAATTTCAATTTTTTCTTTATTTAACAAACTTTTAAATATTTTTTTAAAGAATAGATCTACTATTTTTTCAATGTCATTTATACTTAAAGAAGGATATTTTTTATGAATTTTGAGAATTAACTCAGACTTTAACATTATTCAGATTTTTTTTTATTTAGAGCATCTCCTAAGATATCACCTAAAGAAGCTCCTGAATCACTAGAACCATATTTAGAGAGAACTTTCTTCTCTTCATCTATTTCAATTTCTTTAATTGATAAATTAATTTTTCGCAATTTATCATCATAAGAGATAATCATTGAGTCAATCATTTCATTAATTGCAAATCTATCAATTTTTTGTTCTAATCTTTCTTTAGCTAAATTTGTTTTTTTAATATATCCGCTAATATTTTTTTCTAACTCAATTGACAATCCTTTTTCATCGATGGATTTGATCTTACCTGAGACTATAGATTTAATAGGGTTTTTACTAATAAATTCCTGAATCGGGTCTAGAACTAAATGTTTTATTCCTAAACTAATTCTTTCTTTATCAGTGTCAATATCAAGTATTTTGACTGAAACTTTATCACCTTTTTTATAATTATTTAATAAAGTTGAACATTCTAATTCATCCCAACTTAAATCAGAAATGTGAACCATTCCATCAATCTCATCTAAAACCTTAACAAAAACCCCAAAGTCAACCTTATTTACAATTGTAGTTTCAATTACATCTCCAACTTTAAATGTATCTTTAATTTTTTCCCAAGGGTTTTCTTTAAGCTGTTTCAAACTAAAATAAAGTTTTCTTTTTTCATCATTGATTTCAACTAATTTGATAGTAATTTTTTCATTAGTTTGCAAAATCTTAGAAGGGTGAGGAGGTTTCTTTAACCAACTTAACTCATTTGTTTGAATAAAACCATCATATTCATTTTTAAGCGACAATGAAACACCTAAATCAGAAGTAGCAAAAACTTCGCCTTCATAATTTTCATCGACTTTAAATAATTCATTAACTTTCTCCCAAGGATCATCTGTAAGTTGTTTTATTCCTAAACTTAATCTTGTTATTTCTTGATCAAATTTTAATATTTTAACTTTAACTTTATCTCCTAAATTTAATACGTCAGATGGATGGTTTATTTTTCTCCATGAAATATCAGTAACATGAACTAAACCATCAATTCCACCCAAATCTATAAAAGCACCATAGTCAGTTATATTTTTTATTTTACCTTCTATAATTGAACCCTCACTAATGTTTGATAAAAGTTTTTGTCTTTGTTCTTTTAATTCAATATCGGAAATTGCTTTTCTAGAAACAACTATGTTGCCTCTATATTTATCCATTTTTAATATTAAGAAATCAAGAGGTTTGTTTAGAAGATCTTTAGTATCTGCAATTTGTCTTGGATCAATTTGACTTCCGGGCAAAAATGCAGTTACGCCTTCTAAATCAACACTCATGCCTCCTTTAACTTTATTTGTAGGAATTCCAGTTACAAAAGTTTTATTGTCAAAACTATCTTGTAACTTATTCCAAGCAGCTTGTTTAACTGCTTTTTCTCTAGATAATTTTGTTTCACCATTCAGACCATCTAGTTTATCAATAAATACTTTTATTGAATCACCTATTTGAACATCTAAATTTTGACTTGATCTTCCAAATTCTGATATTGGAATTCTTCCTTCACTTTTTAAACCTATATCAACTATTACAACATCATTTTCTATAGCTATAACTTTTCCTTCTACTATGCATTTTTCTTTACTTTTCTCTGAATTTAGAGATTTTGCAATTAAATCCTCATACTCGTTATTTGAAATATTATTATTCTCTAAAACTTTTGACATAAAATTATAATTTTTTTTCTAAAACTTGATTGACTTGGGATATTGTATTTTTAAAATCTAAAGAATTATCAATATAGATAGCATTTATAGGAACTACTAAGGGGGATATCTCCCTTTTTTTGTCTGTTTTGTCTCTCAAAATTATGCCTTTCAAAATTCGGCTGTATATAGACTTTTCGCCTTGTTCAATCAACTGTTTATGTCGTCTTTTTGCCCTAATTTTTGCACTTACTGTAATGAAAAGCTTTATTTTTGCATTTTTAAAAACATTAGAACCTATATCTCTACCATCTATCACGCATCCTTTATAAGATTTTAGCATATCTTTTACTATAATCTTTTGCTGATAATTAATAAAATTCCTTATTTCTTTATTTTTAGCAATTTTAGATGTGGCTTTACTGATAATTTCTGTTCTTAAATTTTTATGTTTTTTGGCAGATATATGTTTTAGATCTTTTAAAAATTTTTTTATATGATTTTTTTTGTTTATATCAATTTTATTTTTTAAAATCAAAAAAGTTATTCTTCTATACAGCATTCCTGAATCTAGATGGTATAATTTATATTTTTTTGCAATATACTTTGCAATTTTCTCTTTCCCAGAACCTGATGGACCATCTATAGAAATAATCAAATTATTCAGTTAAGTTTCCTCCTACCGCATTTAAATTTTGTACAAATTTTGGGAAGCTTGTTTTAATATATTCAGAATTTAAAATATTTAAATCAGTGCCCAGCCTTGTACCCATAATAGCAAAAGACATAGCTATTCTATGATCAAAATTAGTATCTATTTTATTACTTTTAAATTTACTTTTTTTTGTTGGATCGATAAATAAATTTTCTCCTTCAATTTCAGAGAATATTCCACATTTATCTAAATTATTTCTAATTAATTCAAGTCTATTACTTTCTTTTATTTTTAATTCGCCCAATCCCTTAAATAAAGATGGTGAGCTAGCAAATGAAGCGGCAATTGATAAAATTGGATATTCATCAATCATTAATCTTGCTATATCTTCATCTAATTCACAGCCTACTAGATCTGAACTTTTTATTTCAAGATCAGCAATTAATTCTCCATTAATAGTTCTTTTATTGTTAACTTTAATTTGCGCTCCCATCATATTTAGAGCTTTCAAAATACCATTTCTTGTAGGATTGATATTTATTCCATCAATTTTTAATAGTGAATTTTTATTGATTAAAGTTGCAACAATAAAAAAAGCAGCACTAGATAAATCTGAAGGTACAAATATATTTTTTGAATATAATTCTTTTTGTCCATTTATATAAATATGGTTTTCATTTTCTATTTTTTTTATATCTATATCCGCGCCAAAAGATTCAAGCATAATTTCTGTGTGATTTCTTGTAATATTTCTTTCAATTATTTTATTTGTTCCTTCAATATTTAAAGAAGCTAACATTAATCCAGATTTTACTTGCGCTGAAGGTAATGCAAGATCGTAATTAATATTTCTAAGTTTAGTTCCAAATATCTCTAATGGTAGTTTACTGTCATTGCTTTTAAAGCTAGCACCTACTTTTTCTAAAGGTTGAATAATTCTATCCATTGGTCTCTTTGACAATGAAATATCTCCGATTAATATTGAATTAAAATTTTGAGAAGACAGAAGTCCCGTTAACAACCTTGCTGTGGTTCCAGAATTACCCAAGTTAATTTCAGATGTTGGGGAAGTTAGAGAATTTAGCCCTTTACCTTCAATTAATAATTTATTGTTATTTTTAATTATTTTCACACCCATGGCTCTAAAAGCATTCATGGTATTCATTACATCTTCAGATAATAAAATATTATCAATTTCTGTAAATCCATTTGAAATAGAAGGTATAATTATTGATCTATGAGAGATTGATTTATCTCCAGGAATATTAACGTTTCCATTAATTCCTCCTGAAATTTTAGAACTAGTTAGCATAAAGACTAAATAGAAAAATTCGAACCAAGATAAAATTTTTTTATTTTGTCGTCTTTAACCGCATCCGATGGTCTACCTTCAAAAAATATAGCACCTTCATTTACTATATATACTTTGTCTACTATTGATAAAGTTTCTCTGACATTGTGGTCTGTAATTAGAATACCAATATTCTTACTCTTAAGTTTTTTAATAATAATTTTTATTTCATCAATAGAAATTGGATCAATACCTGTTAAAGGTTCGTCTAATAATAAATAATTTGGTTTTGAGGCAATTGTTCTCGCAATTTCTAACCTTCTTCTTTCCCCGCCAGATAAAACAATAGATTTTGATTTTCGTACATGAGATATGTCAAATTCATTTAAAAGATTTTCTAAAATAATATTGTGTTTATATTTATCTTTTTCAATTATTTCAATTATTGACATTATATTATCTTCTACATTCATACCTCTAAAAATCGAAGGCTCTTGAGGCAAATAACTTATTCCTTTTTGGCCTCTAATATAAATTGGTAATTTTGAAATATCCTCTTTATCAAGATAAATAGAACCAGAATCAGGATTAATTAAACCTACTATCATATAAAAGGTTGTAGTTTTTCCAGCTCCATTTGGACCTAGAAGTCCCACTATTTCTCCCTTTTGAATATTCAAACTTATATCTCGGACAATATATTTTTTATCAAATGATTTTGAAATTTTATTTATATTAAGACCATTATCTAAAATTTTAAATTTACTCATCTTCTTTTTCTTTTAATAACACTCTTACTTTTTTATCTGATTTATTTGAAGTTACTTTATAAGATTCATCTAAGGTATTTATCCGAGCATAATCTCCAACTATTGATTCTTTATCTCTAATAACTTTTACCTTATCAAATAATTCAATAATATTGTTTTTTTTATCATAAATTGCTTTAAGTGCATACATATCTAAAGTGTCAGTTTTTATGTTTACCCCGGCGTTGTCTTCTACATAGAGACTTTCTACTTCATTCACGTCTTCTATATTGATAAATTTTCCATCTATTAAGTTTCCAGTGATATTAATATCTTCACTAATTAAATTTGATTTTGGACCTTTCAAGGCAAATAATCCAGTTAAATTATTAACTTTGATGGTTCCATCGGATTTCATTTCAACTTGATTTGTGGTCAATATAGAATCTTTACCATTTATTATTATATTTTCATCTTTTATATTAAAATTAACTCTTTCCCCAATTGCCTTCATTCCTTTGTTGGACGTAAGCACCACATTGCCTTCAGATATTATTTGGATGACATCATAAAGACCTTCATTGAAAAAAGCTTTAACTAATTCATCAGCTTTTAGATTAAATTCATCTGAGTTTATTTTGATATTCTTTTTTAATAAATAATATTTTTCTTTTTTAAATACCTCAATTCCCTCATCAGTTGTAATTTCTGTTTGACCCGCTTCTCTTGCAAAAATTTGAAAAGAATAAAAAACTAATACTAATAAAAAATATTTCATTGACTTAACAACACTGACGTTTTCCCATTAAATAAAATTATATCTCCTTGTTCAATTAATCTAAACCCTTGAGAAATAATTTCAGTTCCATTTGATTCAAACTTTGAGTTTTTATTGCTTTTTGCAGTTTGTTTTTCTCTATCAAAAGTAACTTCATCGGATAAAATTTTAAACTTGTCTGATTCAAAATGAACATCATTTGTTAATAATATTAAATTTTTATCAATAAAATTACCTTGTTTAGCTTTCACGGAAATTTTTTCTTTATCATTATTAATTGTAAATGTTGGATTAAGAATATCAAATGATGGATTTAAATCAATTATTTCATTAGTACTTTTTTGAAAATTAAACTTTTGAAATAAAATAGCAATTGCAAAAATACCGCAAAATAAAAATAGCAATAATATTAAAGCTTTCTTATTTATATTAAGAAATTTATTCAATTTACGTGCTAAGTCTTAGTAAGTCATGAATATGAATTATACCTATAGGTTGGGAGTTAATGCATACGAACAGACTTGTTATTTTTTTTGAATTCATAATATTTAAAGCTTCTCCAACTAACATGTTGCTTGTAGCAAGTGTTGGTTTTTTTGTCATAACCTGAGATGCTTTCATATTAACTATGTTGGTTTTCATATTTCTTCTCAAATCACCATCAGTTATGATTCCCACAATCTTTTTTGATTTATTAATTACGCCAACACACCCAAAACTTTTCTTGGTCATAACTAGAAGAGTTTTAGACATTAATTCGTTATCTTTAACCAAAGGTAACTCCTTTGGTCCATGCATGATATCTGAGAGTTTAACAAGATCTTTGCCTAAATTACCTCCAGGATGAAATTTACTAAAATTTGATTTTTTGAATCCTCTCATTTTTAATAAACTAACTGCAATTGCATCACCTATAATTAAGGACATTGTAGTTGAACTTGTTGGTGCTAGATTTAATGAACAAGCTTCCATAGGTTTTTTAAATAAAATAGCATGATCGGATTTTTTGAATAAAATACCTTTTTTATTTGAAGAAATGCTGAGTAAAGGAATATTAAATCTTTTAGCAAAATTTATTAAATTATTTAATTCATTAGATTGGCCAGAATTTGATATAGCTAAAATACAATCATTTTTTGTTATATTGCCTAAATCCCCATGACTTGCTTCTGTTGGATGAACAAACTGAGATGGCGTGCCGGTCGACGATAAAGTCGCAGAAATTTTATTTGCAATATGACCACTTTTACCGATACCAGTAATTATTAATCTACCTTTTGTATTATAAATTGTTTTTACAACGTTATAAAAAGCGTTATTAAATGTTGAACTAAGAGTTTTAGCACTATCAATTTCTATTTTTAAAACTCTTTTTGCTTCTTTAATTATTTCTGATTTTTTCATATCAAGTTCTCATTTTAGTGCTTAAAAATATCCTCCTCGGCCCAACCTAAAAGATCTAAATCAGTTCTATACTTAATAAAGTTAAAGCATTCTTGAGCTAATTTTGTCCTTTTTTCTCTTAATAATATTTTATCTAATTCTTCTTTTATTTTGTGAAGATAAAGAACATCTGTTGCAGCATATTTTTGTTGAGAGATTGTTAATTTTTTTGAACCCCAATCAGATGTTTGCTCTTCTTTTGAAATATTTTTATTCAATAATTCTTTGCACAAATCTTTATATCCATGTTTATCAGTAAATGTTCTTGTCAATTTTGAAGCAATTTTAGTACAATAAATATTATCAATATTTATTTTATAAGAGTATTTTAATATCCCTACATCAAATCTAGCATAGTGAAATATTTTTATTAGCTTCTTATTTTGAAAAATTTTAATTAAATTTTTTGGTTTTTTTTGAGCATTTTCTATTTTAACTAAATGGCAAATACCATTTCCGCTAGACAATTGAACTAAACATAATCTATCTCTAGAGTGTTTTAAACCCATAGTTTCTGTATCAATTGCCACTGAATTTTTAAAAATAATATTGCTTGGCAAATCATTAATATGTAATTTAATTTTCATACTATAAAATTTGAAAAAATTTGTTAAAAGTAGTGCTATATCACTTTAAAATATAAACGTCATGAAAACTGTATTAATTTTTGGAGGATCTGGCTTTATTGGCCAACATATAGCTAGGAGAATGGCAAAAAATGGCTATAAAGTCATTATTCCTTACCAAGGACATGTAGATGATGCAAAATTAAGATTTATTGGAGGAGTTGGTCAAATTTGCCCAATTAAGTTCCGTAGTTTATCGGAAAAAATTATTGACGAGTCTATTAAGGAATCCAATGTAATAATCAATCTCAAAACTTTATGGTATGAAAAACCTGTTTCTTTTGAAAAAGGGATATATAAATTTAATCAAGATCTTGTTTATTTAATTAAAAATCATGACCAAAATAAATTGTTAATTTTCTTTTCTGGACTTGGCACTACACACGACTCTAAATCAAAAAGAACAAAAATAATTGCTAAAACTGAGGATTATATAATAAACAATCTGTTAAATAGTTTGATTATAAGGCCCGGCCTAGTATTTGGATTAAATGATAATTTTTTAAGAAAAATAATGCCTTTGATTAAATTATCCTTCATAATTCCTATTTTTGGAAGTGGGGAAACCAGAGTCCAACCTGTCTATGTCGATGACGTAGCAAAGGCCGTAGAAAGGTTGGTAGTTAATAAATATATTGGTAATAAAATTTATGAATTGTATGGTTCTGAGAATTTTTCATATAGATTTTTATATAGATTTTTGGCCCAATCTTTAGGTTTGCATAGAATTATTTTTCCGATTCCAATTTTTTTAGCAAAAGTATTAGTGTATTTTATTCAAAAAATATCGAGTAAATTCATAACAATTGAACAATTGAATCTTTTTATGAATGACAGCCTTCCTTCTAATAAAACGGCTACTTTTAGTGATCTAGGGATAGGGCCTCAAAATATTCTTCAAGTAATAAAAATTATTATTAAAAAATAGTTAAAAATTGCCTAAAATAGTACATTTTTTTAAATTTAGTACAAACATGGGACTAATTACACTATTTTTTTATATATTTTTTAATTTTTAAGGGTTAATACGAAAAAAATTAATAGAATTAGTACCAATATTTTACTAAATGTTAAAATTTGTAGATATACCTTTAAAAAAACCTAACAAAATTTCTGTTAGTCAAAGAAAACAGGATTTTAGCGAAATTTATGTAAATTTTGCTAAAGAAAAAGCTGAAGAACAAGCTTCTAGATGTTCCCAATGTGGCGTTCCTTTCTGTCAAGTTCATTGCCCTCTTCACAATAATATTCCTGATTGGTTAAAACTGACTGCAGAAAATAGATTAGAAGAAGCTCACGAACTTTCTAGCTCTACAAATAATATGCCTGAAATATGTGGGAGAATTTGTCCCCAAGATAGACTATGTGAAGGAAATTGTGTAATTGAAACTTCTGGTCATGGGACTGTTACTATAGGATCAGTTGAAAAATATATTAATGATTTTGCTTGGGATAACGGTTGGATTAAAAATATTGAAGTTGAAAAAGAATCTTCTTTATCAATTGGCATCATAGGTTCGGGTCCTGCCGGACTTGCTGCTGCAGAGCAATTAAGAATAAAAGGTTATCAAATCACAATTTATGATCGATATGATCGTCCAGGAGGTTTGTTAATTTATGGTATACCAAATTTTAAATTAGATAAACAAATTGTTAATAGAAGAACAAAAAGACTATTGCAAAGTGGTATTAATTTTAAATTAAATTGTGAAATTGGATCGACGATTAGTTTTGATGAAATTAAAGAAAAACATGACGCAATTTTAATAGCCACTGGAGTTTATAAACCTAGAACAATAAATTTAAATAATAAAAATTTCTCAAATGTTGTACCCGCTTTAGAATATTTAATTGCTAGTAATAAAAAAGGTCTCAAAGATAGAGTTCCAAAATTTGATGATGGTCATCTAAACAGTTTCAAAAAAAATGTATTGGTAATTGGGGGTGGAGATACAGCTATGGATTGCGTACGTACAGCAGTCAGACAAGGAGCTGAAAGTGTTACATGCTTATATAGAAGAGATAAAAAAAATATGCCGGGCTCTTTACAAGAAGTTGAAAATGCAATTGAAGAAGGAATTAATTTTGAGTGGTTAACACTACCTACTGAATATATTGGTAATGGCAAAATTGACAAAACTAAAATTGTTAGAATGCAACTTGGTTCACCAGATGAATCGGGTAGAAGAAAATCAGAGCCTATAATAGGAAGTGAAAATATTATTGAAACAGATTTAATAATAGAAGCCTTAGGTTTTGAGCCTGAAAATATTCCTAATTTATTTAACAAGGATGATTTAGTTGTAACAAATTGGGGCACAATTAAAATTGATTTTAAAACTATGATGACAAGCATCGATGGAGTTTTTGCTGCCGGGGACATCGTTAGAGGTGCAAGTTTAGTAGTTTGGGGAATTAAGGATGGGAGAGATGCAGCAGAAAATATTCATCAGTATTTGCTTAATAAATCTAAAGATTTGATGTTTGAAAAGAGAGTAGATTAATGAAAAAGAATTTACTATTGAATAAATGGGAAGAAAGCAGAAAAATATTAGAAAGTAATCACGCATATAATGAATTAGATGAACATTCTTCGTGTGGGGTAGGATTAATCGCTTCAATTAAAGGAGCAAATTCCAGAACCATAGTAGATATGGGAGTAGAGGCATTAAAGCGTCTTTATCACAGAGGCGCTGTAGACGCTGATGGTAAAACTGGAGACGGTGCAGGAATACATTTAAATATCCCAAAAGATTTCTTTATAGAGCAAATTGAAAGAACTGGTCATAAACCTAATGCAATGCCATTTGCAGTTGGAATGGTATTTTTACCAAGAACAGATTTTGCAGCTCAAGAAAAATCAAGAAATATTATTGAATCGGAAATCCTAAAATCAGATTTAAAGATTTATGGATGGCGTCATGTTCCTATTAATACAAAAGTAATTGGTGAAAAAGCAAAAATTACTAGACCAGAAATTGAACAGATTTTAATTGAAAATGATATTTACGAAGATAAAGATATTTTTGATACTAAACTTTATATAATTAGAAAAAGAATTGAAAAAATAATCCAAAAAGAAAATATAAAAGATTTCTATATTTGTTCATTATCCTCGCAAACTATAATCTATAAAGGAATGTTCTTAGCTGAACAACTTGCAAATTTCTATCCAGATATTCTAGACAAACGTTTCATTTCTAAATTTGCATTATATCATCAACGATATTCTACTAATACTTTTCCTACTTGGTCGTTAGCACAACCTTTTAGAGTTATTGCACATAATGGAGAAATCAATACGCTTAAAGGTAATAAAAATTGGATGTCCGCACACGAGCCACGTTTATCTCATCAAAATTTTGGAGATTCTATAAATGATTTAAAGCCAATAATTGATCCCAATGCATCAGATTCAGCAGCATTAGACTCTGCAGTTGAGCTTTTGGTTAATTCAAATAGATCTTTGCCTATGGCCAAACTTATAACTATTCCAGAAGCATGGGCACATCGGGGAGATTTTTCAAAAAAATTAAAAAATTTATATGCATATGCAAATGCTGTTATGGAACCATGGGATGGTCCTGCTGCATTATGCGGAATTCACAAAAACTGGGCAATTGCAGGAATGGATCGCAATGGTTTAAGACCCTTAAGATACTCATTAACAGACGATTATCTTATTGTAGGATCTGAAACAGGCATGGTCGAGATTGAAGAATCTCAAATCATAGAAAAAGGGAGAGTTGGTCCAGGACAGATGATAGGAATCAATTTTAGAGAATCAAAGTTTTACAAAGATGAAGAGATTAAGCTCATGCTGTCTTCTTCTAAGCCTTTTGAAAATTGGACAAAAAAGATCACACACTTGGACAAAATGGTTCAGTCAGTTGATGAAGAATTTCGAGCTATAGATCCTAAAGATTTAAAAAAAAGAATGGCTTGTTTTGGATGGACTATTGAAGATATAGAACTCATTTTACAACCTATGATTGTAGATCAAAAAGAAGCTACTGGATCTATGGGAGATGATACACCTTTAGCCGTTCTTTCAGAAAATTATAGAGGGTTGCATCATTTTTTTAGACAAAATTTTAGTCAGGTCACTAACCCTCCTATTGATAGTCTTCGTGAAAAAGTTGTTATGAGTCTAAGAACTAAAATAGGCAATCTTAGTAATATTTTAGATGAAGATGAATATCAGTGCGATCATTTACAATTAAACTCCCCTATTTTATCAATCAATCAATTTAAAACCTTGCGTCAATATATGAAAGATAAGGTCAAAATAATTGATACAACACTTAATTTAGAAGAAGAACATGTATCTTTTAAAAAAGAATTAATGCGCATTAATCAAGAAGCAGAACAAGCAGTAAGATCGGGTTTTGTTCATATTATATTAACAGATAAAACATTATCAAAAAATATAATGGCTTTACCTATGATACTAGTTACAAGCTCTGTTCATAATCATCTTGTAAAGAAAAATTTAAGAACTTTTATATCTTTAAATATACAGTCTGCAGAATGTTTAGATATACACTACTACGCAGTTTTATTAGGAGTGGGAGCGACAAGTATAAACGCATATGTTGCTCAACAAGCAATTGCAGAAAGACACAAAAAAGGTCTTTTTAAAAATCTAACATATGAACAGTGTGTTGAAAGATACATTATATCAGTGAAGAATGGATTATTAAAAATTATGAGCAAGATGGGAATTTCTGTAGTTAGTTCGTATCGTGGCGGATGTAATTTTGAAGCCATAGGATTGAGTCGTAGCTTAATGGCAGAATATTTTCCCTCAATGAGTTCAAAAATTTCTGGAATAGGACTTAAGGGGTTAGAAAAAAGATCAATTTTAGCGCATAAAAATGCTTTTGATAATAATTTATTTACTTTGCCTATAGGAGGTTTTTATCGTTATAGAAAAGGGGGCGAACAGCATTCTTTTGATGCAAGTTCTATTCATATGTTACAAAGCTCCGTAGGAATAGATAGTTACAAAATATTTAAAAAATATTCTGAAATAGTTAACAATGATCAGATAATTAACTTAAGAGATTTGCTAGCTTATAAATCTTCAAGAAAATCTATACCGATAAATAATGTTGAGAATATTAATAAAATAAGAAAAAGACTAGTTGCTCCAGGAATTTCTTTAGGAGCTCTTAGTCCAGAAGCTCACGAAACATTAGCTATAGCTATGAATAGAATAGGATCAAAATCAGACTCAGGGGAAGGTGGAGAAGATCCTGAAAGATTTAAATTAAAAAATAATGGAGATAATCCCTCTTCTGCTATTAAACAAATTGCAAGCGGTCGTTTTGGTGTAACTTCAGAGTATTTAAATAAATGTGAAGAAATTGAAATTAAGATTGCTCAGGGGGCTAAACCAGGAGAGGGTGGCCAACTGCCTGGAGGTAAAGTAACGTCTCTAATAGCCAAACTTCGTCATTCAACAAAGGGTGTAACTTTGATAAGCCCTCCTCCACATCACGATATCTACTCCATAGAGGATTTAGCCCAACTTATATATGATTTAAAACAAATTAATCCCAAAGCAAAAGTTTGCGTAAAACTAGTAGCTCAATCTGGTATTGGGACAGTTGCTGCTGGAGTAGCAAAGGCAAAAGCAGATGTAATATTAATTTCTGGTCATAGCGGAGGCACTGGCGCTAGTCCCCAGTCAAGTATTAAATACGCAGGACTTCCATGGGAAATGGGACTTAGCGAAGTACATCAAATATTATCTCTCAATAATTTACGAGATAAAGTAATTTTAAGAACTGATGGTGGAATAAAAACAGGAAAGGATATAATTATAGCAGCTTTATTGGGAGCAGAAGAATTTGGTATTGGAACAGCCAGTTTAGTCGCTATGGGATGTATAATGGTTAGGCAATGTCATTCTAATACATGTCCAGTTGGGATCTGTTCACAGGATGAAAAGTTGCGAGAAAAATTTACTGGAACACCTGAAAAGGTTATTAGTTTATTTACGTTCATTGCTGAAGAGGTCAAAGAAATATTATCTCAACTTGGTTTTTCATCCTTAAATGAAATAGTTGGACGAACAGATTTATTATATCAAGTTGGAAGAGGAAGTGAAGACCTAGATGATTTAGATCTTAACCCTATTTTGACAAAAATTGACTCAGATATTGGCGAGTATGAAAAAAAAGCTAGTAATATTAATTTAGTAGCAGAAAGCATTGATAACAAAATTATCAATGATGCATCAGATTTATTTAACAATAATGAAAAAGTTCAATTAAGCTATAATATTAGCAATACTGATAGAGCTATAGGATCAAGACTATCATCAGAGATAACTAGAAAATTTGGAATGCTTAATTTGCCAGATGACCACATAAATATTAAATTAAAAGGTTCAGCAGGACAATCTCTCGGAGCATTTGTGGCGAAAGGTATAACTTTGGAAATATTTGGCGATGCAAATGATTATGTTGGTAAAGGTCTCTCAGGAGGCATAATTATAATAAGATCTAAAATTTCTTCAAAACTTTTAAGTAAAGACAACGTAATTATAGGAAATACTACTCTATACGGTGCCACAAAAGGCAAATTATATGCAGCAGGAATTGCTGGGGATAGATTCTGTGTTAGAAATTCAGGAGCTGAAGCAGTAGTAGAAGGTTGCGGGGATAACGGTTGTGAATATATGACAGGAGGCTTCTCTATAATTTTAGGCTCCGTTGGAAATAATTTTGCTGCTGGAATGACAGGTGGAATGGCATTTGTATATGATAAGGATGGCACACTGCCAGTAAGAATAAATTTAAATGATGTTATTTATCAGCAAAGAATGACTGATTTTTGGGAAAGTTTTTTAGTCAAAAAAATTAATGAACATTATCAAAAAACTTCTTCAGACCATGCAAAGTTTTTGATTGAAAATTGGGAAAGAGAAAAATTTTGTTTTTGGCAAGTTATTCCAAAAGAAATGGTAAATAAATTTGAAAAACCAGTAATAATAGAAGATTTAAGGTCTGCTTAAATTAAATTTCTAACAAGAGTAATAGTATTATTAATGGTTACTAAATCACTTAGTTCAGAAAGTCTATGATTGCTTAATTTTAAATATTGAATTTGAATATTTTTACCTCTTGAATTATTCATAATTTTTTGGGGCATTTTATAATTAACCACATCATCTTTTAGCCCATGAATTAATACAAAAGGTTTGTTAAATTTAAATGGTCGGTTTAATACATTATTCTTTTTTGCTTCTTTGAAGAATTTTTTTGTTAAAGTATAAGAAAAATTGTTTGAAAAAACTTTAGTTTTTCCTTGAGAATTTAATTCTTTTTTTGATTTTTTGGACAACTGTGAATACATGTTTAATCCAAAATCAGTTGCAGCTGCAAGCCCAATTAAACCACAAATTCTTTTTTTTCTTGCTCTAGCAGCTAAAATCATTAACCACCCACCCATACTGCTTCCAATTAAAATTTGAGGCCCTTGAGCAATATTATCAATAACATCTAGGAGATCTTTCTTCCAATCAGTGATAGTAAAATCTTCAAATTTTCCAGATGATTTTCCATTTCCTCTACAATCAAAGCGAAGAAACGATAAATTGTTTTTTTTTGCATATTTTTCAATACTTATCGCCTTTTTTCCTGTCATATCAGAATTTAATCCATGAATAAAAATTATACCTGGGGATTTTCCTTTAATATATTTAAAGGCAATTTTTTGATTTAAATTATTTATAAAATATGGCATCGCACAATTAACCTATAATAGTTTATAATATTCCATATTTATGAAAAAATTCAATTTATTGCAATTATTACCCGCTTTAGATTCGGGTGGATTGGAACAAGGAACGGTAGATTTAGCTAATTTTATAGGAGAAAACAATCTTGGATCCTTTATTGTTTCAAAAGGGGGTTTAATGGAAAATCAATTAGATCAAAGAACTACTAAGCATATTAAATTGGCGACCCATACTAAAAATTTCTTATACATGCCCTTTGTTGCTAATAAATTAAACAAAATAATTAATAATAATGCAATAGATATAGTACATGTTAGATCCAGAGCTCCTGCTTGGATGCTACAGTTTATTAATAAAAAAAATTTTAAATCTGTATCAACTTTCCACAACGTTTATGGGACAAGCAATTTTTTAAAAAGATATTATAATAAAAGTTTATGTAAAGTAGATCATATTATCGCAATTTCTCAATATGTAAAATCTCAAATAGCCAAACTTTATAACCTTGATGAAAATTCCATTAATGTGATTTATAGAGGTATAGATATTGATTATTTTAACTCAGAAATTAACAGTGAAGATGTTCTAGCTAAATTTTTATATAAATACGAAATACCTAGTGATAAAAAAATAATTTTATATCCAGGTAGACTAACAGACTGGAAAGGACAAATTCAATTTTTAAAAATAATTGAAAATTATAAAAATGATAAAAAAATGTTTTATTTTATTGGCGATAATAAAAATAAATCATATTACTTAAAATTAATAAAAGAAATAAAAAATAAAAATTTGGGCCATATATGCAAAGTAATAGGAAACTTAAATAAACAAGATTTAAAAATGATGTATTTATGTTCAGATTTGATAATTTCAGCACCATTGAAACCAGAGGGTTTTGGAAGGATTATATCTGAAAGTCTGGCAATGAAAAAAATTATATTGTGCTATGATTATGGAGGGGCAAAAGAACAAATTAAAAGTTTAGATAATATTTTTAAAGTTGAACCAAATAATCAAAAGGAATTAATTGTAAAAATTGACAAATCTTTAGAATTTTCTAAAGAAAATATAAGTAATATTGGCAACAAATCCCGAAAGTATATAATTGATAATTTTTCAAAGAAAAAAATGTTAGAAAATTACCTTTCTTTTTATAACAGTATTTTATTGTGAAAAAAATACTTGTAATTAAGCATGGGTCGTTAGGTGATATTGTTTTCTCACTTCCCTCCATGATGAGTATAAGAGAGAAATATCCTAACTCTATAATTGATTTACTAACTGAAAATTTTTTTTGCTCTTTTTTAAGTAAATCAAATATTTTTGATAAGATTTTAATTGATAATAGAAAAAACTCTTACTTTAAAACATTAATGATTTTATTTAATTTAATTAAAAATAAATATGATTTGATAATAGATTTGCAAAACTCAAAAAGAACTTCGATATATAATTTTTTATTTAGATTTACAGGAAACTCATTAGTTTGTAGTTCCCGACCATTTGCCCAACTAAGATATAATATTCCAACTCAGGGAAAAGAAAAGGTTATTTCAGGATTAGCTAATCAACTGAGTTTATTGCAAATTAATATTATAAAATCACCTAATTATAATTGGTTAAAAATTAATTTAGATAAGGAGATTCCAGATAAATTGGTTCTTTTTATACCTGGGGTTTCAAATAAAAATACACATAAACAATGGCCCCCAAAGAACTTTGTAAAACTTGCAAAATATTGTGAATCAAAAAATTATACTATTTGCGTTGTAGGAACAGAACAAGATATTCCGTCTATCAAACCAATAATAAAAGATTGTAAAAATGTAATTAATAAAATTAATAAATCTCCTCCAGAAGTTATTTATTCAATTGCTTTAAAATCAAAATTAATTTTTTCTAACGATACAGGGCCGGGACATGTAGCGTCTCTGTCTAAAAAAAATATTATCTGGATATTGAATGATAATTTAGTATCCAAAGCTAATATAGGAAATGATATGTTTAATCATAAAGTATCATCTAATTCGGTAAAACAAATAACAGCTGAAAATGTGATCAATTATATTAAAGAAAATAAATTATTATAAATCTCTGATTAGTTCTAAATTGAGATTTTTTTGATCAAAAGTAAATTTTTTATATTCACTTTTCCAGGGCGCATATTCCTTATGAATAGCTTCAGCAAAATTATTTGGGTCATATATAATGCTTGCAGGAATTTTATTGGCTGCAGCAATGTGTGAGCAACCACATTCAGGAGTTATAACTTTTTGCGAGGAATAAATTGCTTTATTCCAAGAAG
This sequence comes from Alphaproteobacteria bacterium MarineAlpha5_Bin7, assembly GCA_002938195.1. Classification (GTDB taxonomy): domain Bacteria; phylum Pseudomonadota; class Alphaproteobacteria; order HIMB59; genus MarineAlpha5-Bin7. Next base: position 76,358 of record PTKX01000001.1, read on the forward strand.
AATAATCAAGTTTATCCATTATAATTACATTTGATTGAATGTTTATTAAATCATTTTCATCAAACTGATATATTAATGGAAATTTATTAAAAATTTTTTTAAACACACTTTTTGTTGAGTTATCCGTTGTGAGGAGAATAACATATTCTTTTTTTATAATTAATTTAATTAATTCTATAAAATTATCTTCTGAATAAAATGAATTAATCCATTTAGCTGAAAGGTGAATGACAATAGATTTTTTTTTGGTAAACACATATTTTTCTTTTGGTAATCTAATGTCTATTAATGTATCTCTTGAAAATTTTAATTTACATATTTCAATTAATCTAAACATCATTAAAGTCTGATGCAGTTCTTGGTTATTTTTAATTCTATTGAATCTATCAACTATAAATAAATAATTACAAAAAATTTTACACAGAAGTATGGTTAAAATTTTTGAAATTTTTTTATTTTTGTATCTAGATTTGAAAATTAATGTAGCTTTTTTAAAAGATTTAGAAAAACAGCATAATATTAAGCCCTTAAAATTTGGTGAAAAATTTATAAAATAATCATAATTATTCTTTCTAATATTTATTAATTCTTCAAATAGAATAGCAGGATTATCTTTAATAATAATCAACTTATCAATATATTCAGTATTCTTTATAACCTTAGCATTTGTTTCAGAGGCTAATATATGAATCTTGGATTGAGGATATTCATTTTTCAATGATTTAATGATTGGAAGAGTGAGAATCATGTCACCCATTTTATCTAATCTAGCAATACAAATTTTCATTTTTCCAAATTAATTACAATATTTTTTTATTACCAAAATTATTATTTTTTAAATAGTTACAAGCAATAGTTAATTTTATATAATCAAAAAAAGAAACAATCCTTAATTTATTGTAAAAATTCATAAAACAATCCTTGAATATAATATCAAATCAAATTATATCGGATTTTGATATATGAATATGATTAATTCCCTTTAGTATGCTATTTATTTATAGCTTATTTCCATTAGAGCAAAGAAATCTTGGCCTTAAAACATAGAATTAAAAAAGAAGTTGGTCCAAGAACTAACGAAGAAATCACAGCAAGTGAGGTGCGTGTTATATCTTCAAGCGGTAAACAACTTGGCATAATTAGTATTCGTGAAGCTTTAAACGCTGCTGAAGATGAAGGTTTTGATTTAGTTGAAGTTTCTCCGGATGCAAAACCTCCCGTTTGTAAGATTATTGATTACGGAAAATTAAAATACAAAGAACAGAAAAGCAAAAAGGAAGCAAAGAAGAAACAAAAAACCATTGAAGTAAAAGAGATTAAAATACGCCCTGGTATTGATAAACATGATTATGAAGTAAAAATACGAGCTCTTTCTAAATTTATTGAAGGGGGAAACAAGGTAAAAGTTTCTATGAGGTTTAGAGGCAGAGAAATGGAACACCAGCATATTGGAAGAGAATTACTAACTAAACTTACTGAGCAGGTAGCAGATTTTGCGAAGGTTGAGGTTCCACCTAAATCTGAAGGAAAACAAATTATGATGGTTTTAGTCCCTCAAATGCATAAATAATTATATTAGTATATTGATTGTCTTAGATAATTTGTTTATAAGCCACTCCTAAATCAGTTTAGGCAAAGGGCAGCCTGGCGGTTTTAATTAATAAAATAAGGAGATACAATGCCCAAGTTAAAAACTAAAAGTAGTATTAAAAAACGTTTTTCTAGAACAGGCACTGGTAAAATTAAGTTTAAAGCTTCTGGTAAACGACATGGAATGAGCAAGCGATCAAATAAATTTGTTCGAAATACAAAAAAATCTTCAATAATGTCTCCAGGCGATTCTGCACTGATTGATCATATGTTACCTTATAATAAATAGAGGATAGAATTATGGCTAGAGTATCAAGAGGAGTAACAGCAAGAGCAAGACACAAGAAAGTCATTAAAAGAGCAAAAGGGTATTATGGTAGACGAAAAAATGTTTTTAGGGTTGCTGTACAAGCTGTTGAAAGAAGTATGCAGTATGCCTACAGAGATAGAAGAAAGCGCAAAAGTGATTTTAGAGGCTTGTGGATTCAGCGAATTAACGCTGCCGTTAGAATGCACGGAATGACTTATTCTCAATTTATAAATGGCTTAAAAAAAGCAACGATTCAAATAGATCGAAAAATATTAGCAGAAATGGCCGTTAATCAGCCTGAGATATTTAAGGCTTTAATAGAAAAAGCTCAATCTGCTAGGTAGTTTTTTAACGTCACATAATTTATATATGTCTTTATGTCTTCGGGACTAGATAAGAATGATATTGCTAATAAGATTAGCAAAATAAATAAGCTCACTGAACTTGAATCTTTTAGGGTTCAATATGTAGGCAAAAAAGGAATATTAACTTCCGAAATGAAATCACTGTCTACCCTTAGCAATGCAGAGAAAAAAGAAAAAGGTCAATATTTAAATTCAATTAAAATTTTTTTAGAAACAGAATTAAAAAAGAAAAAAAATTTTATTGAAAATTTGGAAGTTAATGAGAAATTAAAAAAAGAAAAAATAGATATTACACTTCCACCAAGAAATTATGAAACTGGGAAAATACATCCAATTAGTCAAACGATTTATAATGTTATAGATATTTTTGGTTCCATGGGATTTTCCGTTGAAAGTGGACCCGATATTGAGTCTGATTTCAACAATTTTACTGCTCTAAATATTCCTTCACATCATCCAGCTAGAGAGATGCAAGACACATTTTATGTAGAAAATTCTTCAGGAGATGAGGAGAAAGTTTTGAGAACCCATACTAGCCCTGTCCAAGTAAGACATATGCTAAATTCTAAACCACCTATAAGAATAATAGTTCCAGGAAGAACATATAGAAGCGATTCAGATGCAACTCATACACCGATGTTTCATCAAGTAGAAGGTCTTTTAATTGATAACAACTCTAATATGGCTCATCTTAAAGGATGCTTAATTGATTTTTTAAAAGAATTTTTTAATATTGATGATTTACAATACAGATTTAGACCAAGCTATTTTCCTTTTACGGAGCCAAGTGCTGAAATGGATGTTGCCTATACAAAAAAAGATGGTGTTTTAAAGATAGGAAAGGGAAATGAATGGTTAGAAATACTTGGATGCGGTATGGTAAATCCACGTGTTTTAGAAAATTGTAATATTGATTCTCAAAAATTTCAAGGATTTGCTTTTGGAATGGGGATTGAACGATTATCAATGCTTAAATTTGGAATTACGGATATGAGAGGATTTTTTGATAGCGATTTTAGATGGTTAAATCATTATGGCTTTAATCCTCTTGATTCAACTTCTTCATCTGGAATATAAACTATGAAGTTTACACTCAGTTGGCTTAAAGAACATTTAGATACAAATTGGGATTTAAATAAAATTAGTTCAACCCTGACCAATATAGGGTTAGAAGTTGAGTCAATTACTGATAGATCCGAAGAACTAGCACCATTTAAAGTAGCCAAAGTTTTGAATGCTTATAAACATCCTAATGCTGATAAATTAAAAGTATGCGAAGTAAAGTCCGATAATGGAACCTACCAAGTAGTTTGTGGAGCTCCAAATGCTAAAACAGGCATGCTTGGAATTTTTGCACCTGAAAATTCTTTTATACCTGGAACTAAATTGAAATTAAAAAAAACAAAAATAAGAGATGTCGAGTCTTGCGGAATGTTAGTTTCAGAAAGGGAGATGGGAATATCAGATGAACATGAGGGTATTATCGAAGTTGATCAACAATATAAAATTGGCGATTCTTTTTCTGTAATTTATGGATTAAATGATCCTATAATTGAAATAAATATCACACCTAATAGATCTGATTGTTTATCGGTAAGGGGTATAGCAAGAGACTTGCAGGCAGCAGGAGCAGGAAAACTAAAAGAATTAAAAATTAATATAACTGAAGGTGATTATAATAGCCCTATTAAGTGGTTAAGAAAATTTAATAAAACTAATGAAAAACTATGTCCGGGAGTTTCTGGCAGGTTCTTTAAAAATGTTAAAAACACGGAAAGCCCTGATTGGTTGAAAAATAAATTATTAGCTATTGGTCTAAGACCTATTTCGGCTCTTGTAGATATAACTAATTTTGTTACTTTTGATCTAGGAAGACCTTTGCATGTGTATGATGCTGATAAGTTAGAGGGCGATCTTTCCATGAGATTAGCTAACAGTGGAGAAAAATGCAAAACCCTTGATGAAAAAGAATATGTTTTATCGTCTGATATGATTGTTATAGCTGATGAAAAAAAATTGCATGGGATAGGCGGTGTAATGGGCGGTCTGGATTCGGGTTGCTCAATAGAAACAAGAAATGTCTTTTTAGAAGTAGCACTTTTTGATCCTGTCAGTGTCACAAAAACAGGTAGAAAATTAAATTTACAAAGTGATGCTAGATATAGATTTGAAAGAGGAATTGATAATACATCAATAGATTGGGGAGTAGACAAAGCTACTGAATTAATTTTAAAATTATGTGGAGGAGAGGTAAGTAAAATAACCAAAAGTCAATCAATCAAGAAAAATCAAAAAATTATAGATTATGATTTTAGTAAAACCAAAACTCTAGGTGGAATTGATATTTCAATAGATGAACAAAAATCAATATTACAAAGTTTAGGCTTTTCCTTTGATAATTCTAAAATAAAAATACCTTTTTTTAGACCTGATATTGATAGGTCGGCTGATATAGTTGAAGAAATTGTGAGAATTTATGGTTATGATAAAATTAAACCAGTATCTATTTTAAGAGATACAAAATTAAAAAAACAAATTCTAAGTGATCAACTCAAATCTTTTTATAAATCAAAAAGAATCATTGCAAGCAGAGGCTATTATGAAACAGTCACTTGGTCTTTTATATCAAATGAGTTATCAAACATCCAAGACAATCAATGTATTGTAAGAATTAAAAATCCAATTAGCAATGATTTAGATACAATGCGGCCATCTATTTTCCCCAACCTATTAAATGCTATAAATATGAATATAAGTCGTTTATTTTATAATGGAAAATTATTTGAAGTTGGTCCTCAATTTTTTGGAACAGAAGAAAATGAACAATCAATGGTTGCAACAGGAATCATCTATGGATCAAGGTATATTGAAAATTGGAATGATGAAAAAAGAATAGTTGATGCTTATGATATTAAGAGCGATACATTTTTTATTCTTAGTCAACTAAATGTTCCAGTAGAAAATCTTTTGCATGAAAATTCAACAAATAATTATTTTCACCCAGGAAAGTCAGCCCAACTAAAGATAGGAAAAAATATCATAGCTCAATTTGGCGAAATACATCCCTATATTTTACAAAAATTTGAAATTAAAACAAAAGTTAATGGATTTGAAATATATTTGGATGAATTATCAAATTTTCAAACAAAAAAAATATCTACCAAAAAGGCTTATCATAACAATGTTTTACAAGCCGTTGAAAGAGATTTTGCTTTTTTATTTCCACAAAAAGTTAGAGCGGAAGAGGTTATTAAATTGATAAAAAGCATAAACAAACAGATAATGAAGAAAGTTACAATTTTTGATGTATTTGAAGGAAATAAACTTCCTGAAGGCACGAAGAGTATTGCATTCAAAATAATTTTACAACCAGTCGAAAAAACTTTTACTGATAATGAAATAGAAAAAATATCAGATAATATTATTGATCTTATCTCAAAAAATTTTGAAGGCAAATTAAGACAATAATAATGACAGAATTAAAAAATATTAGAAATTTTTCTATAGTTGCTCATATTGATCACGGTAAATCAACTTTAGCTGATCGTCTTATCCAGTATTGTGGAGGGTTAAGCGATAGAGAAATGAAAGAACAAGTTCTTGATTCCATGGAACTTGAAAGAGAAAGAGGAATTACTATCAAGGCTCAGACTGTTAGGCTCAATTATAATGCAAAGGATGGAAAAAAATATATTTTAAATTTAATGGATACACCAGGACACGTAGACTTTTCTTATGAAGTTTCAAGATCACTGGCAGCTTGCGAAAGTTCTTTACTGATTGTTGATTCCACTCAAGGAGTAGAGGCACAAACATTAGCTAATGCATATCAAGCAATAAATAATGATCATGAAATATTACCTGTTTTAAATAAAATTGATTTACCATCTTCTGAACCAGAAAAAATTAAAACACAAATTGAAGAAGTGCTTGGCATTGATACTGAAGAGTCAGTATTAGTTTCTGCAAAAACAGGCAAGGGTGTAGAAGAATTACTTGAAAAAATTGTAATAAAATTACCTGTACCAAAAGGAGAAATAGATAATCCTTTAAAATGTATGCTTGTTGATAGTTGGTATGATAGTTATCTTGGAGTTGTTGTTTTAGTTCGAGTAATAGATGGACAGCTAAAAAAAAATCAAAAAATAAGATTTATGGCAGCAGGAGCTAGCCATACAATTGATCGTGTTGGAATATTTACTCCAAAACCAATAGAGGTGGAAAGTTTAAGTCCAGGTGAAATAGGATTTATAAATTCTGGGATTAAAAGTGTAGCAGACTGTAAAGTTGGAGACACAATAACTGAAGAAAAAAAACCAGCTGATTTACCTTTGTCAGGCTTTAAACCTTCTCAACCAGTCGTTTTTTGTGGAATGTTTCCTGTAGACTCAGATGATTATGAACATTTACGTGATAGTATGGTGAAACTAGCTTTAAATGACTCAAGTTTCTCATATGAACCAGAAGTAAGTCCTGCGTTAGGTTATGGTTTTAGATGTGGTTTTTTAGGATTATTGCACCTTGAAATAATCAGAGATCGATTTGAGCTTGAGTTTAATTTAGAACTTGTAACTACTGCTCCCTCAGTAGTTTACAAAATAAACATGAAGGATGGTTCAATAAAAGATTTACACAACCCAACAGACATGCCTGATCCTGTAAAAATAGAAACAATTTCAGAACCCTGGATTAAAGCTACAATAATAGTTCCAGATGAATTTTTAGGAGCAGTTTTGGAATTATGTACTTCTAAACGCGGTATTCAAAATCACTTGAGTTATACAGGTACCAGAGCTCTGGTTGAATACAAACTTCCTTTAAATGAAGTCGTTTTTGATTTTTATGACAGACTTAAATCTATTACTAAAGGATATGCTAGTTTTGATTATGAAATAACAGGATATGAAATTAACGAACTTGTTAAAGTCAATATAATGATCAATGGAGATCCTGTTGATGCATTATCTTTAATTGTACATAAGGACAGATCTCAACAAAGAGGAAGAGCGCTTTGTGAAAGATTAAAAGATTTAATTCCTAGACAACAGTTTAAAGTAGCGATTCAAGCAGCTATTGGAGGAAAAATTATAGCTCGTGAAACTGTGGCATCCTTCAGAAAAGATGTTACTCAAAAATTATATGGAGGAGACGTTACACGAAAAAATAAATTATTAGATAAGCAGAAAAAAGGTAAAAAAAGAATGAGACAATTTGGAAAAGTTGATATTCCTCAAAATGCTTTTTTAAATGCTTTAAAAATGAATAATAATTAGCCTCTAAATTACAACATTATGAATTTTAACGAAGAATATTATCGTAGTAATAAACAAGATAAAGATAGAATTGGTTTATTTTTTTATAAAAATCTAATTAATTATTATTTTAAACCAAAAGCAATTTTAGATTATGGATGCGGAACAGGCTATCTTTTAAAAAGACTTTCAAGACTTCGAACTGTTCAATCTAGTTATGGCTTTGAAATCAATGAATTTGCAATAAATGAAGCAAAAAATAATTCTAAAAACACAAATGTAATTAGTGATCTCAAAAAAATTAATAGTGAATCCATTGATACAATAATTTCATTGCATGTAATTGAACATCTTTCTAACAAAGAATTGGAACAAATAATAAAATCTTTTAGACGTATATTAAATAAAAATGGAAACATAGTATTCGCAACCCCGGCTAAAGATGGACTTGCGCATAAAATAAAACAAAAAACATGGATAGGATTCAGTGATAAAACACATATTAATTTAAAAACTTTCAAAGAATGGAAAAATTTTTTCAATAGTAACGGACTAAAAATAATTAAATCTTCTAATGATGGTCTATGGGATTTTCCTTATAATCATAATAAATTCACAATGGGTAGGATATTAATATTTATTAAAATGATTTTTCAAATTTTAACGGGCAGACTTTTATTAAAATATGATCAAGGTGAAACATTTATATTTATTTTACAGTTCGAATGAAGCCACAAATTACATATTGTTTGATGTTAGCGAAGATGTATAGTATTAGAACATTTTAATTAACACAATTATGGAAAATACATTTTCAAGTTTTTTTTCAACCTTATATAATGATATCTTTATAAGAGGCACAGTAGGTCTATTATTAGAAGGACAGTTCAGATTATTTACAGTTTTAGTTTTATTAATTTTTTCATTAATAATTAGACAAGCAATAATTCTTTTAGGTCAAAATTGGGTTAAAACTTTTTCCCATACCTTGACATTGATATTGTTGCCAATAATAACTTATGTCATTACTTCAGTAATATCTAGCAATCTTGCATTAGCTTTAGGTATGGTGGGAGCATTATCAATTGTTAGGTTTCGTAATCCAGTTAAATCTCCATTTGAATTAGCAATTTATTTTACAATGATTACAGCAGGAATTGCTGGTGCAGTTAGTTTAAAATGGTTATTATTACTTTTAGTATCAATCTTTTCTGTTTTAATATTATCTTTTATAATAAATAAATTTTATTTGATATTTTTTGGAAGATCTTTTTATACTGTTTCTTTTACAGAAGGAAACTCTTTACATACTTTAGAGATTACATCTAAAGCTACTTTAGTTGAGTTGGCTTCAAGATATGATTTAGTTAATTTTGTTAAAAATGATAATAATATCATATACAGAATAGCAAACAGTAATAAGAAAGAAATAATGGATGTAGCCGCTTCTTTAGAAAATAATGATCAAGTTTTAAGTATTGTTTTCAATAGTGCGTAATCAAATTGATATTAAGTGTGAGTATATTAAGATTTAACATATTAACATTTATCTTTTTAGCAGCTTATTCAACTGCTGCTAATTCTCAAACTATAACTAGCTGGTCCGAATTATGGAATGGAGCTCAGACAGCAGAACAAATTTTAGATCCTGATGATAATGTTAATACTCATTGTGATTTTCAAACTGGCGAATATGCAGAAGAAATGTCTAATTTAAATAGTTTTAAAAATATTGAGGTTCAAATAAATAATAAAAAAAAATGGATTCGTAATGGTTTAGCTATACTAAAAACAAAAAGCAATCATATGCACAAATCTTTTTTTACCTTAAATAATGATAACAAGTTCGAAATAAAAAGCAATTTCTATTCATTTAAATGGAATAAAGATAAATTTAAGAGCGGTTTAGTATGGGATAGTTTTACTGATTATATGAACATAGATCAAAAATATAAATCAAAATTTAAAGCAAAAGTTATAGTTAATTATGATTTTGGCACATGTATTTATGATGCAAGAGTAAGACAAACAGGAGATATGATGGATCATATTTCTTATCAAAGAGATAATCTTATACAGTCTCTAAGTATACAACTTAAGGAAGGCAGTATTGCAAACATTGTAAATTTCAAATTATTTAGAAAAGAGGCAAGAAATGCCTTAACTGAAATTTTAATAACATTGTTACTTAAAGAGTTAGACTATATTGCTCCTCGTACCCGACTTGTAAGCGTTAATGTAAATGGTTATGAAAGAGATATGTTGTTTCAGGAAAATCCAGTAAAAGAAATGCTTGAAAAAAATCTTCGCAGAGAAGGCCCACTCTTTGAAGGAGATGAAACAGTTCAATATAATACTTCTTCTTACACAGATGGTTATGAGTGGAAAAATCAAGAATTCATTTTTTCACTTTCAAATACCAGAATCGAAAACAAAAAATGGGCAATGCAAAATAATAGCGCTTTAAGAATGGCACTTAAAGCTCAATCAAAACTTCAATTAGTATATATGGACTGGAGATCACAAACTAGTGATAGCGTTTCTATCACTCCAAGAAGTATAAAAATAGATCATTTAACTCAAGGGAATTCTTTTGCTACAAATGATCTTGAAGCCTATAATATTTTAATTTTATTAGGTTTAGGTGATACTCATCAGTTCACCGCTAATCGTAAATTTTTTTGGAACTCTTTGAAAGGTGCCTTTGAACCAGTTTATTATGACTCAATGATAGCACATAACAAAATACCTGAAATAAAACCTTTTAAGTTTAGTCTTGATCAAGATTATTTTTATTCAAAAAAATTTATCAAAATCGTTGAAAATTTAAATTTTAAATTAAACAATATTAAAATAGACCAAATCATTGATGAAGCCATGCTACTTTGCAGAGGTTATTATTGTGTAAAAAAAGATATGGTTAAATTTTTTAATGATATAAAAAAAAATTTAGAAATGTATCAGAGTATGCTTGAGTATGATAAAAAAAATTTAAAAGTAATAGATGAAAGCTTAGATGAAAAACAAACTATAAGAAATTATAAAAATCGTTTATTTCACTATTTGCCTAATAGCAATGTCTACTTTATTGATATTAATAGTATTAATATTAATAAAAATTTAGAAGAATCACCTCAGATAAAAGCAATAAAATGCAATATACCATCATGTGAAGAAGTTTTAGTTACAAGAGAATTTGTATTAGATATGATGAAAGCTGATACATATGGAAGATATGAACAGCACACTTATGGAGGAGTTTATAATAATCAAAACAAAACAACAAAAACCTTTATTGAAGAGCTAAAAATTGAAATAACGCATAGCTTTGGTTCATCTGTAATCTATGACAGTAATTCAAAAACCATTAAATTTTATCAAGACAATAAAGATGATTGGTTTTTGCTAAGTGATGTCAATTTAAGTAATATAAATTTTGAAATGATATCTAGTTTTGACAATAATAAAAAATTAATAAGCCGTTTTAATGAATATGGTTTAACTGGGTGTATTAATTTTTTTCAAGTGAATTTTATTAATGTTAATATGAAAATAGTAGGTGGAGGTTGTGAAGATAGTTTAAATATAATTAAAAGTACTGGCGCTATTAATGAACTTAATGTTTCAGAAGCATTATCAGATGCTGTTGATCTTGATTTTTCAAATCTCAAAATAAAACTTTTAGATGTATCTCGGGCTCAAAACGATTGTTTAGATGTCAGCGGAGGTACGTATCATCTCCATTATGGGTTATTAAAGGGTTGCGGTGATAAAGGTATTTCAGTCGGAGAATCTTCTCATTTCACAGGAAAAAATATTTTTGTTAATAATTCAAATATAGGAATTTCCTCAAAAGATTCTTCTATTACCAATATTGATTATCTTTCAGCTAAAGATATGAATTTATGCCTTGAAGCTTATCAAAAAAAACAAGAATTTTATGGTTCAAAATTATTTGTAAATAAAAGTGATTGCCTCCCTTCGTCTCAAGGAAAAGAAAATAACTTTTTTAAAGATGATAATTCTTTAATATCTATAAATGGTATCAAACATAATACAAATATGTATAATTAGTAATTAATCGATTTATGAGTTTTAGAATAGAAGAAAAAATTCCTTTAACATATTCAGATATGATGAGTATGTATGATAATTTATATAAAAAAGGAATGAAAGAATTATATAAAAAAAGAACAATACAGAGTTTATATTTTGAAACAGGCGATTTTAAAATGTTTAGCGATGCTGAAGAAGGAACTTTACCTAGAAAAAAAATTCGTATTAGAAATTATCCAGAATCTAAATCTAATTATTCTATAGAAAAAAAATATTCTTCCATAGAAGGAAGATATAAAACCTCTAATAAGATTCATTCCGATGAATATAAAGAATTTATCAAAAATGGTATTTTTGATAATCTTTATGGTTTATGCATGCCTATATTAGAAGTAATTTATGAAAGAGAATATTTTCAACTTGAAAATATAAGAATAACTTTTGATAATAACATTATTTATCGTTCTTTTAAAAATTTAAAAATAGAAAAAAGAGATAGTTGGTCAGTTGTAGAAATTAAAGCAAGTACAAATATAAATATTGACTATTTAAGTAAACTTATTTCATCTCCTCGTAAAAGATTTTCAAAATTTTCAAATGGAATTCAAGCTATCAATTTTTCAAATAGTTTCATATCAGCTATTAATCAATAATAATGCATATTAATTTATTTAATAAAAATAATTTAATAATTTTAATTTTTTTTGTTTTTGGAATAGTACATTGGTTTTTCTTCTTTTTTTTTGTAGATTATTATCAATATGAGAAACATATATTTAGTAAAAGTGATTATAAAAATATAAGTCAAATATCTTCTATCAATAATAATAAATTTTTCTTTAATAACCCTTATTCAGTAAGGGCTTTAGCAGACAAATATTACAAACGTGATTATGTTTTTTTTAAAAAAATATTAGAAAAAAAAGATTTTAAAAAAATCTTTCAAAAAAAAATATTCACTTTTAGTGATTGGCCTAACGAGCATAATGCATTAGCTGTCATAAAATATTCTTTAGAAAATAATATTATTCCTTATCATGCCCCTCACAGTTTGGGACCAGGACCACCTAAAGATAGATGGATGGCTGGCCCAATAAATGTTATTACCCCTCAAATTATTCTTTTAAAGTTTGTTGATACACAAACATTTTTTTTCATTAATCTTTTGTTAATGTATTCAATTGGATTTCTTGGATGCTTATTATTTAAATATAGATTTAATATTTCAAATTTTCCTTTTTTTATATTGTTATTATTTTATAATTTTAATGGCTATTTTGTTGAAAAGATAGCCGCTTATGGACCTCATTACATGGGGTATTATATTCTTCCATATTGCATATATTTTTTATTTGTAATTGTTAATTCAGATTATAAAGATAAAGAAAGTCAACTATACTACGGAACATTATTTGGTTTAGCTCATAGTTTAATATTTTATCAAGGTACATTACATCTTTACACCATTACCCTAACTTTTTTATTATTTTGGTACTTCTTTAATTTTAGAAATTATATATTCTTATTTTTTTCTTTATTTTTTAGCTTTTCTTTATCTTCAATAAAATTATTACCAGCAGCATTTGCTTATGGTACCACAGGTAACTTCCACTACTGGGAAGGAGGAGGATATTCAACACTTCCTTCCATAATTGAAAATATGATAGTTGTAAAAAATATTTTTCATTATCCCCCGTTCTCTCAGTGGGAAACTAGCTTGTATATAAGTGTTTTTGGCTTATTAATTTTAACTCTCTTTGTTTTTATTAAATCTTTTGATGATAGGAAGAGTGATATCAATTTAAGATCATTTATATTTCCTTTAATACTGATAACATTTATTTCTTTAAGATTTTATAAACATCTTATCATTCCTCATTGGATACCTCTTCTTAGCTCAGAGTCTTTAACTTCTAGATATATGATAATTCCTTTATTAATTTTAACCTTTATAGCTATAATAAACTTAAACCATTATTTAATTATGAATAAAGAAAATGTATTTAATAAGATATTTATATATTCCTCAGGTATTCTTTGTTTTGTATTAATTATGAATCACTCAAGAGTTTGGAGAATGCATAGAGTCCAAAGTGAAAGTGATTGGTATAATATTTTAACCTCAAACCAACAAAATCCTCTTTTAGACGGAATTGTTAACAACAATTATAATGATAAATTATATATCTATATTTGTTGGGCAGGTGTAGCCATTTCATTTTTTAGTTTGATTTTATTAATTTTGTGTTTTATTTATAAAAAAAGTATTGCTAATAAATTACCTAGAGTTTTATAAAATTGTTTATGATTAATGATAAATTTAAATTAAATTAATATTAAAACTTATAACTATTCTTTCTTCATCTGATCTATTTAAATCAACTGAATGATATAAATAACTAGGAAATAAAGCAAGCAACCCTTCTTTTGGCTGAATCGTAAATATGTTCGAATTTAATTTATTTTGCTTTGATATTTTTGGATATCTGAAAGTAGTAACTGATCGAGGATCATGAAAAATTATGTCACCACAATCTTCAGGTGCTTTAACGTAATAAGCAGCACTTATATAGTTGTTAGAATGTATATGTCTCGAATTTGAGGCATTTTTTTTATTAATTATACTCCACATACTAGTAATTTTTACTTCTTGATTATTTACATCCCAGCCCATATCTTGAAAAGCTTCGTTGAGACTAGAAGAAATAGAATTAATAAAATATTTTGGCACATCTGAATCTAGATCAAAATCTTCTGAATGCCATCCTAGCAAATTTGATTTAGTAATTCCGTCAGGATTTTTTACTTGGAGTTTTTGAATATATTCATATAATTTTGTATTCAACTCTTCATAATTAGGAATCAATGAAACCCATATCGGAGTTGAAAAGGCAAAATTTAATTCACTGCTTCTTTTTGTCATTCAATGATCTTATAATATATTTACTTCTATTTGAAAAACAATTTAGTTGCTTTTTCAAAAGTATTAATAATATGATTGAATTCCTTATGATTTAGTTCTGGATATAGTGGTGGACAAATATGAAACTTAGAGAAATGATTTGCATTGGGAAAATTGCTATTCTTAAAATTTTTTTTGTAAAAAGGTTGTAAATGAATTGGGTATTTCCAAACTTCACTTGTTAAGATAATTTTATTTTTTTTAAAAAAACTTCTTAATAAATTATTATTAACCTTAGTTTTAATAATCTGTTTGTAATGAGAACAAAGGCCTTTTGACTGATTTACAGTCCAAAAATATTCATTATCTTTAAAATATTCATTATATTTTTTAGCTATATCATTTCTTTTTTTAATTCTTTTTTTAACTCTTTTTAAATCCATAAAACCCATTAAACCTTGGAACTCTGACATTTTATAATTATGACCATCATATATTTGAAATTTAATATCGTTATTATCTCTTCCAAAGTTTTTTAAGGATTTCATCATATTTAAATATTTGTTAGTATTTGTTGTTACCATTCCTCCTTCGCCAGTAGTCATCACTTTTGTTGGAAAAAAACTAAAACATGCTATATCTCCAATAGTACCTGCTCTATAATTACCATAGTATGATCCATGTGCATGGGCTGCATCTTCAATTAAAGGCACTTTATAATGCTTACAAATTTCAATAATATTTTTAATATTTTTTGAAATTATTCCACCTACATGCACAATACATACGGCTCCAATATTTTTGTTTATTTTTTTTTCTAAATCTTCAGGACAGATACTAAAAGTATCATTTTCAATATCGCATAATTGTATTTGAGCGTTTGAGCGTGTGACCGCAACAGCAGTGCCAAAAAAAGTATTAGTGGGTATAATAATTTTTTTTCTTCTAGGATTTACTGCTCTAAATGCAATTTCAAGTGCAGCAGTTCCTGAACTCACTGCTAAAGCATATTTTGAATTAATAAATTTAGCAAAATTATACTCAAATTTTTCTACAAAATTTCCCTCAGATAATGAATCTGAATTCAGTATAGATCGAATACCCTTTTGATATTCTTTGATAAAGTTTTTTTCAAACTCTAGTTTATAAATAGGTACCTTCATAAAATCTTTTTATTAATATAAAGAATTATAAGTTTTGTTTGAACCAATCATATGTAATTTTTAACCCTTTATCTAAAGATGTTTTTGGCCCCCATCCTAATGATTTAATATTTGAAATATCTAATAGTTTTTTTGGAGTTCCATCTGGCATGGAAAGATCATAGCAAATTTCCTTATCAAAATCAGTTAATTTAGCAATCTTATTAACAAGATCTTTAATTTTAATTTCTTCTCCATAACCAACATTTAAAAACATTGACCCTAATTTAGAAAAAACATTATTCAGTTCAGATCTGTCTATTTTTATAAGATGCATTATGGCATCAATCAAATCATCAATGTACAAAAATTCTCTTTTTGGGTTTCCAGACCCCCAAACATCTACTTTTTTTTCGTTATTTATTTTCGCAAAATGAAATTTTGATATAAGCGCAGGAATTACATGGTTTAAATTTGAATCAAAATGATCATTAGGTCCATAAAGATTTGAAGGCATTATACTAAAATAATTAAGACCAAACTGTTTTGAAATTGATTCACATAAATTTATTCCTGCAATTTTTGCTATTGCATAAGATTTATTAGTTTCTTCTAATTTACCAGACATTAACATATTTTCTTTCATAGGCTGCTCACAATTTCTTGGATAAATGCATGAGCTGCCCAAGAAAATTAAATTTTTAATATTAGCTTCTTTGCATGAGAAAATAATATTATTTTGTATAGTTAAATTTTCATATAAAAAATCAGCCGGGTATTTAGAATTAGCTAAAATACCGCCCACCTTTGCAGCAACTAAAATTACTAATTCAGGTTTATTATTTTTAATAAAATCTTCAGTTTTTTTTTGATTTAATAAATCTAATTGATCTCTAGTAGCAGTGATGAGTTTATTAAAACCTTCAGTTTTTAGCCTTTTGTATAAAGCCGAACCAACCATGCCAGTGTGACCAGCAATATAAATTTTAGAATCATGGTTCATTTATTTTTTTAATTAACATTATGTATATCCATGATCAAATATAATTTTCTCCTTTTTTGCAATTGCAAAATCACATTCAATCATTTCTTTTACCATTTCATCAAAAGATATTTTAGGTTTCCATCCAAGATTATTTTTTGCTTTTGTTGGATCTCCAAGTAAGTCGTTAACATCGGTAGGTCTAAAATATAAACTATCTATTTGTATTATTTTTTTATTGTTTTTAATATTAACTGCATGTTCGCCCTTACCCTCTCCTCTCCATTCAATTTCTAAATCTAAATACTCTATACATTTATTAACAAAATCTTTAACACTTCTATGTTTGCCTGAAGCTATAACATAGTCATCAGGTTTTTCTTGTTGCAACATCATCCATTGCATTTCAACATAATCTTTAGCATGGCCCCAGTCTCTTTTTGAATCTAAGTTTCCTAAATATAAACAGTCCTGCAAGCCTAAACAAATTCTTGTTAATGCTCTAGTAATTTTTCTTGTAACAAATGTTTCTCCTCGTAATGGAGATTCGTGATTAAATAATATTCCATTACAAGCAAATAAATTATAAGCTTCTCTGTAATTGATAGTAATCCAATATGCATAAAGTTTTGCAACGGCATAAGGAGATCTTGGTGCAAAAGGAGTTTTTTCATTTTGCGGACTTTCTATTGAATTACCATACATTTCTGATGTAGCTGCTTGATAAAATTTACATTTTTCAATTTGACCCGTAGCTCTAATAGCTTCAAGCAATCTTAAAGTACCCAGTGCATCAACTTGAGAAGTATAGTCAGGGACATCAAATGAAACATGTACATGACTTTGAGCGCCAAGATTGTAGATTTCATCAGGTTTAATTTGCTCCAATATATTTACTAAAGAAAGTGGATCAGTTAAATCTCCATAATGAGCAAAAAATTTTTTATCTTTTTTAAAATGGTCTTCATAAAGATGATCAATTCTTTGAGTATTAAATAGTGAGCTACGTCTTTTAATTCCGTGAATAATATATCCTTTATTTAAAAGAAATTCTGCTAAATAAGAGCCGTCTTGTCCTGTGACGCCTGTAATTAATGCAATTTTACTCATTGTGTAATCATTTTTATATCTTTAAGCCAACAATCTAATAATTTTAATTCTTTATAATTTAATAAATTTTCTTTACAAAACAACTTATAACATTTTACAAGATTATACGCCAAGTTCCCAGTTCCTTTTCTTAGCTTTAATTTGCTTAAATTTTTAGCAATAGCATCATTATTTAAATAACCAGGAATTTCATCATTAAAGTCTTTCATTATATTATGATCATTTCTTTTATGTATGACTGTCGAATTTGAATGTAAAATACTCCAATTATTTTCCCAACAAATTCTTTGTGCAATCAAGCTACGCCATATATCTGCCATCCTAAAAGAAGCATAAGCAGGAAGATACATCAAAGGATACGCTTCTTTATGCCAAACAGTATTTTGACTATTGAAAGGGCACCAAGAATTTTTGCTTAATGCAATATCTTTTGATTTTTTAAAATTAAATGGAATTTTTTTTATTAATCTAAATACTGCATCAACATCTGGATTTTCATCACAAAGTCTTTGGTTTATTGGAGAATGCTCAATTTTTTTATTTAATTTTGAACTTTCTATTTTATTTTTTTGTATTTCAGATAAAGGAAAACCTCTTGGCCATATTTGTTTGTTTGAGAAGTAGCTGTAAATATTAACCCAGCCACCATTTCTAATTGTATATACATTTTTTTTTATTGGTTTTAATGAATAAAAAGAGTCTAGAAGCTCATTATCATCATCTGTTTCATAAATAATATTAGCATCTTTTTTCATAGCATATAAGTAGCCTATGTTTTTCCTTGCATAACTGTTTTCTGGGCAAAGAGATGCATAAGAAATATTTTGTTTTTTTTGATTTTTTAAAGATAAAAAAATAGTATTTTTTAATTTAAAATTATTTGGAGATTTTCTATCTCCAACAACTATTAAACTTACTGAGTGCTCCAAAGATTTTTTTGATATTTGTTTTAAGAGAGCACTGGGTTTGTCAATTGAGGTAATTACTAAAAATTTTTTCATTAATCAGAGATTTTTCTAGTTAATATATTTTTCTAGTTCTACATTCAATAAGTGTTTTTATATATTTTAATTTATTAAAGAAATTGTTTCTTGATATTCCTTCATTTCTTTTTACAAAATTGTATGGAATCTCCTTAATTCTACAACCTTTTCTTAGAGGTATAAGGATTGATTCTAGAGCAAAACTTTGGTTAAGATATTTAAAATTAATTTGCTTCATCATGCTTGAAGAATACAAGCGATAATTTACGGTATAATCAGTTAAATTTGAAAAAAATAATAGTGATGTAGTTTTTTGAAATATCCAATTAAAAATGAAATTCAAAAAACCATATTCATTTAGCCAATTTTTTGACTTCCATCTTGAACACGAAATAATATCATATTTTGAATTATCAATGTTTTTTATTAAATTTTTAATTTCCTTAGGATCAGTTTCTCCATCAGCATCGCATAATACAAAATGAGTAGTTTCTATCAATCCAATTCCAAAAATTGAAGCACCTCCGTATCCAGGCAGTTGTTTTGGCTGAAATTTATGTATTAAAATATTTATATATATTTTTTTTAACTTTTCTATAGTTTTTAAACAGCCTTTGCTTGTATCTTTAGGCGTTATAATAAATATTTTATTAATATAAAAATTATTTTCATTTAAAATTGTTTCAACAGTCTTATGCAGAGCCTTTTCTTCATTTGTAGCTAAGATTATTACTGATATTTGTTTTTCTAAATGTTCTTTGTTCACTGTATCAAACTATGGCAGCTCTAAAAATATTTTTTTTATATTTATCGTTTAATTCAAATGCTGTTTGAATTTCTTCTAAATTAAATTTATGAGTTATTAAATTTTTTAAAGGTAACTTATTTTTTTTATGGAATTTAATACAATCTTTGTAATTTATATTTGATCTTCTCACATTAATTAAACTAATTTCTTTTATTCTAAGAATATGAGGATTTATTTTTATAAAGTCTTGCTCAGGTATTCCTACAATGACAATTTTTCCAGCAGGTCTTATAAAATGATTACAAAGATTAAAACTTGAGTTATTAGTTATACAATCGAAAATTATATCAAATTTATTACTTAAATAACTATTTCTACTGTCTTTTATAATTTTAGTTGTGCTTCCTTTAATTATTTCTAATGGTTTAAAAAATTTGTTTGCATGATTTAAGCGGTAACCTAGTTTATCTATAATTGTTATATTTTTATTTGTTTTTTGGATTGCTGCAGATAGCAAAGAGCCTATTCCTCCAGCACCTAAAATTAGTATTTTTTTATTTTTAATATCTACTTTATTTATTGCATGTAAAACTACACTTAAGGGTTCTATCATTGCAGCTTCATCAGGATTTAAGTGATTCACTTCAAAGACTTGAGATTTGTGTAAAACTAAAAATTCTCTAAAAGCTCCTATTTGAGGTGAAGTACCTAAATATCTTTGCTCAGGACAAAGATTTCTTGGAAGACCTTGATGTTTACAGTTAGGCTTATCTATGCAACTATGAAGCGGATCTATTGCCACTAAACTTCCTTCTCTAATTTTTGTTTTATTAGAATCTACGACTATACCTGAACATTCATGTCCAAGAGAGACAGGAAGTTTTAATTTGTGAGTACCCAAGCCAGCATTCCTAAATAGATGAAGATCGGATCCACATATCGCAGCTGCAGCCGTTTTGACTAAAACAAAATCTTTACCTAATTTACCAATATTTTCATTAGCAAGATCAAATTTTCTTTCCTTAGTTAGATAAGCTATTTTGTTTTTCATTTAATTGTTTTACTTTTTTAGACCATAAAATCAATAAACTATTTTTATTTATTTATTTCTATATAATCATTTATTGCAAATAATCTTTATTCTTATAATCATTAGCAATAATATGAAAAACTTATCTATTGAATTAAATTGGACTCTTGGAGACGGGGAGTTAACTTATGGTAAATACGATACTGAGCATAAAATAAAAATTAATGATGATATTACATTAAATGCTGGTTCAGCAGTAGAGTATGGAGGTAATGCAAAAAATCTAAATCCAGAACAAGCTCTTGCAGTCGCAATGAGTAGTTGTCACATGATGACATTTTTAGCATTAGCTGCAAAGATGAAGTGGCCAGTTATAACATATAAGGATAAAGTAGTTGCATATTTGGGAAAAAATTCAAAAGGAAAAATGAGCGTTAATAAAATAGAATTAAATCCAAAAATTACTTTTGCAACTAATTTTTCAGTATCAAATAAAGAAATGAAAACAATGCAAGATAGATCTCACAGGTATTGCTTTATTGCTAATTCTTTATCAGAAGAAGTAGAAATAATAATAAATTAATATGAAAAATAATTTAGTTAAGTCAGAATTAATTAATACAATTTTACATCTAACTTTAAATGATCAAGAACATCAAAATACTCTTAGCGATCAAATGATCATTGAGCTTGATAGTAAATTTAAAGAAGCTTCAGAAGATAAAAAAGTTAAAGTGATAATTCTTTCGTCTACTGGTAAAGTTTTTTGCGCTGGCCATAATTTGAAAGATTTAAATTCTAAAAGAACAGAATCAGATAAGGGAAAAGGTTATTATCAAAAAATTTTTAGAAGCTGCTCTGACTTAATGATAAATATTATTGAAAATCGAAAACCAATAATTGCCGCAATAGACGGTATTGCAACGGCGGCAGGTTGCCAGTTGATTGCTAGCTGTGATCTTGCTTATGCGAGTACTAGGTCGCAGTTTGCAACACCGGGTGTTAATATCGGTTTATTTTGCTCCACCCCAATGGTGGCACTTTCTCGCACTGTTAGTAAAAAATCAGCAATGGAAATGTTGTTAACAGGAGAATTAATTAATGCAAAGAAAGCTTATGAAATTGGTCTTATAAACAATTTTTTTAATTCAGAAGAGTTAATGAATAAAGTTTTTGAACAAGCAGAAAAAATTGGTTCTAAATCAATGAAAACTCTAAAAATTGGTAAAAAAGCATTTTATAAGCAACGTGAAATGTCATTAGAAGACGCTTATAGCTATACCTCGTCAGTTATGCTTGAAAATATGTTAGAAAAAGATTCAGAGGAAGGTATTAAAGCTTTTTTAGAAAAAAGAAAACCTAATTGGGAAAATTAATTTTTTAAAAATTTTTTTTTATTACCTCTAAAGTTCTGGTAGAAACATATATATTATTTAAGTTTTCTGTATAAATTCCTTTTTTAATACTTTCATTTAATTGATCGAGAAGATTTTCAATTGGGGTATTTTTTGAGTTTAGTATTAATTTCTTATTAATGAATATTTTATGAGTATTAAAATCATTTGTGAAAATGTCACCATTTTTTAGGATAATTTTCAATATTCTAATTCTTTTTTTAAAATAATTACCAGTAACAACTTTTACATTTATTTTTGAGTTAAAAAAAAAATCAAATCTAGATACATTATAATTGTCTTTATTAGTTTTGATAATTAAATGTTTTACTTTTTTTAGTTCTTTATTTTTAAAAAGTTTTAAAATGTAGGCAATAGAATGTGAGCCCCAATCTAATATTGGATGACAATTATCTCTTACCGGACCTAAATCACCTTCATAAATTAAAATTTTTTGAATTATTTTTTCATTTTTTATAAAATATTTTTTAGTATAATCAAAAGTATCAGAATATATATTTGGTAAATTTATAAAAATATTAAGTTTATATTTTTTAACATATTCATATATTTTTAATGCTTCATCTAAAGTATTTGCTATGGGTTTTTCTAGTATAGTTGGTAGTTTTATTTCTTTTATTTTATCAAATACCTCTACGTTTGTTTTGGGATTTTTTGCAACATACAAACAATCTAAATTTTCTACTTCCAACATTTTTTTTAAATTTTTATATGTACTTATATTGGAAATATTTTCCAGTTGATCGTTTTTTTGAGAGCAAACAATACTTTTAAGTTTAAAATCTTTGTGCTTTTCAATTTCGTCGGCTACTTTTTTTCCCCATTTACCACAACCTACCATTCCTATATTGAGAGTCATATTTTAAAATTTATAATTTTTCTCTGCCCATTTAAGATATTTTTTTAGGCCTTCTTCCAATGTAACTTTTGGTTGATAATTCAGATGTTTCTTAGCTTTATTGATATCGGGGCATCTTCTTAAAGGTTCATCACTTGGATATGATTTTGGGTACGATATGATTTTTGATCTAATTTTTTTATTGTGTATTCTTTTTAAGATTGAAATTATTTTTTTTACAGAAATTTCAGGTTTATTATTTCCTATGTTGTAAGCAGTTCCTGAATATCCCAATACAATAACCCTTATAAAACCTTCTATAGCATCAGTAATATAACAATATGTCCTTGTTTGATTTCCAGATCCATAAATATATAATTGTTTGTTGTTTAAAATATTGCTAATGAAATTTGGAAATATTCTATAGTCTTTTTGTTTCATCCCAGGGCCATAAACATTAAATGGTCTTATAATGTTAGTATGTACGTTAAAGTAATTATTATAAATATAACAAAAAGTTTCTCCCAATCTTTTGCTTTCATCATAACATGCTCTTGGTCCCATTGTACTAACATTGCCTCTATAATCTTCATTTGTAGGAACTTTTATCTTAGGAGGATCGCCATAGATTTCACTTGTACTAAAATAAATTAACTTTGATTTATTTTTTTTTGCTAAATTTAAACAATTTCTAATCCCTTGAATTGTAACATCAAGCGTTTCAATTGGTTTTTTTCTATAATAAAATGGACTGGCTATACCGGCAGCATGAATAATTATGTCAAATTTTTTTTTTATATTAAAGGGTTTGCTAACATCTTTTTTAATAAGCTTGATGTGTTTAGTTATTTTATTTTTTTTAAAAGAATTATCTAATACAGTTAAATTTAAAGGTTTTCGTAAAGTTTCATTATATTTACTAAATATTTCTATAAAATACTTTCCCAAAAAACCATTGCCTCCTGTCAGTAAAATTGATTTATTTGAAAAGAATGAACTGATATCACTTGTATTATCTAAAATCTTTATGATGTCACTTTCTAAAAAATATCTCATTTTATTCTTTTAAATGGAATAGGTTTATAAAATTTTATATTTAAGTTTTTAAAGTTATTTTTTATATCCCTAAAATATTCATAGGCAAATACTACTACAACTTTTAATTTTTTATTGATATTATTTTTTTTTGGCAATATTTTAATGTGACTTCCTGGAGTATATCTATTCTGCTTTAAAGGACTATCATCGATAATATAATCAATATGATTTGAGTCTATTTTTGAAAAATTTGTAATTGTTGATACTCGAGCAGGAGCGCCATAACCGATAATCATATTTCCTAATTTTTTTTCTTTTATAAGGTTTTTTCTAAGACTATTTGAATGCTTTAGTATCTCTTTTTCAAAAATTTTGAAAGTTTTACTTTTCAATTTACTTTTTTCAAGTTGAAGAATTTTTCTACATCTTAATGTTTTCTTAACTTTAGGGGAATTTTTAATGAATAATCTTAATGATCCACCATGAATATTTATTTTTTCAATATCATATAAAGTCATATTGAAAGCGTTAAATAAAATATTTATTGATGATGCTGAATAGTAAAAAGGTCTATCAAAATAAAATCTTTCATATTCTAAGTTTTTTATGAAGTTATATAAATATTCTATCTCTAAAATTAATATTCCATTATCTTGTAGAAATGATTTAATATTTTTTGCAAATTCTTTTGGTTTTTCAAGATGAGTTACTACACTTGATGCCACAATTACATCAGGTTTATTATAATTTTTTAAAATTTTATTAATAATTTTTTTATTAAAAAAACTTATATAAGTTTTTAAGTCTTTATCATTTGCAATTTTACCTACATTAACGGAGGGATCTATTCCTATTGATTTGATATTTAATTTTTTAAGGGGATCAAGTAAAATGCCATCATTAGAGCCAATATCAACAACAAATTTGGAAGAATTTAATTTTTTTGCTAAAATTTTAAAATGTTCCTGCAGTTTTTTATTTACTGAAGATAGATAATAATAGTCTTGGAACATTAAATTTCTATCTATAATCTTTTCTATTTGAGCGGACTTACAATTTTTACAAAACATTATATTTAGTAAAAATTTTTTTTCAGATTTAATATCTTTTTTATTTTTAGGATATTTATTTGCAAGCGGTTGTTTGCCAAGACTCAAAGCTCTTGTAATTTCTTTAGATTCACAAATTCTGCATTTCATTTTATATAATTTTATTTTAATTATAGATGTTAATAAAGCACAAAACAGATATCACAATCAATTATATAATACTTGTTGGATATTTCTTTTAATATCTTTATAGTGAAATTGGGGAGTGGTAAGGCCTATCACTTCCCTTTTTTTATTTATTAAAATTTACAATTTTACATTTCTATAATTTCTGTTTTGATAACACTTACGTTACAAAGAATTCCTATTAACAACTAATTTATTGTGATAAATCATAGGAAATATAAGCTGGAGAGGTGGCCGAGTGGTTGAAGGCGCCCGCTTGGAAAGCGTGTATAGTGGCAACACTATCGAGGGTTCGAATCCCTCTCTCTCCGCCATAAAATTATTTTTTTAATACGAAAATTTCATAAATTACCTTTTTTGAATCTCTCACGACTCACTTACACAATCTTTTTCACCTCAACATTAAAGTTTTTTACTAGCAAATAGATTGAATTTTGATAGTATTTTTAAAAATAATTATTAAATTAAAAACTATAAGGGGTTAAAAATGATTTATGTAATTGCTAAGTTGCCGTGTCATAAAGAAGGAGCATCGAAGTTTTCTGAATGGGCAAAAGGCGACGATGGATTTTCAGTCACAAGATCACATAAGGGATTTAAGCATATCGAGCTTTTAGTTGGTGAAGATAACAAAACAATGTGGTTATACGAACAATGGGAGACAAAAGAGGACCATCAAGCTTATCTGGGTTTTAGAATGGACAATGGATTTGAAGATTTTATGAAAGAAATATTGGAGGATGAATTTTCACTTTCTTACCTTACCAATGCCGGTGCTTGATTAGAGAAAAATATTTTATCAATGTAGGTTATGAATCTAAAAGTATATTTATCAGGTGAAATTCATACTAATTGGAGAGATGATATAATAAAAAAATGCAAAGATTTAAGTTTGCAAATTGAATTTACAGGACCAATAACTAACCATGAATTATCTGATGATTGTGGTGTTGTCATATTGGGAGAAGAAAGTAATAAATTTTGGCATGATCATAAGAGTGCAAAAATTAATGCAATAAGAATACGAACTGCAATAGAAAAATCAGATATAGTAGTAGTCCACTTTGGTGAAAAATATAAACAATGGAACGCTGCATTTGATGCAGGATTTGCTGCAGCATTATCAAAATCTTTAATTATAATGCATAATGATGAACATCAGCATGCTCTCAAAGAAGTAGATGCTGCTGCTTTAGCCGTTACTAAAAGTGTTGATGAAGTTGTTAAAATTTTAAAATATACAATTGAAGGTAAAATATAAAAATAACTAAAATAGAAGAAATTAGTAATTAGTTTTTATTTTAAATTAAGTTTATTGGCAGTTGTATTATAACTCAGACTTACCAAGGCCGGTCCATTGCACAGTACCGGCCAACAAAGTCCACACAAAGATGATTACCCAAATTACTGCACCCAAGTACCACCCATCGAATTTACCTGAGATCAATGTAGATATGACACCTTCAAAAAGAGGGATAAGATAGAGCAAGCCAATTACGAGGAAAATATACCGGGCTATGTTTCCACCAATTTTATAGGCGCCTAGGAATATCAGCATGAATATGATAACTATAGCCAAGAAAAAATAATCTTGCTCTATTGTTATAGCAATCCAAATGTGAAAGATTGCCCAAAGTAAATTGACTATTGAAACTACTTTGTGATTAAGAATTGCTTTTGAGTTTAAATTCATGCTACCTCACTAATATTTTATTTAACAATTTTTTAATAAAAATGCAAAAGAAGTTTTTCACATATTAAGCTTATATTTAGATTTTAAATTTAATTTTTCCTAGATACGCTATACTTGTTTACCCGATATTTAAATTTTCTTTGCTAGTATTTATTGTAAGTTTCACTTTTTAATTATATTTTATATGAGAATGTATAATTCATTTTATAGAAAAGTAGCTTTTGGACTTGGTGTAGATGAGAATATTCCATCTGACCCATTAGAATGGGCTCAATCACAATTTAGTACTATCCCTAAATTTTCATGGCAAGGTAAAATACCTTCAGAAAAAGAAATGAGAGAAAAACATGGAGAACGTATTTATCAAGATAGGAAGGTATTGAGAAAAAAATTTAAGAATGACAAAAAAAAATATAAAGCTGAAAAACAAAAACTTCGAATAAAAACTGGACAACATTTTTATGAAAGTAATGAATTAGCTATTAGACATAATGAAGCCATTAATGGATCTTCACCAGTTTTTGAAAGATTTTGGCATTTTTGGGGGAATCATTTTGCTATTAGTGAAAAGGATTTTTTACCAGAATATGCAACAGGGCCTTATCAACGTGAAATTATTAGACCAAATATGATTAATACTTTTGAGGATATGGTTAGAGAAGCAACAATCTCATGGGCAATGATTAATCATTTAGATAATTCAGATTCTGTTGGTCCACGATCTAAATATGGAATTAATAGTAGAGAAACTATTAATGAAAATCATGCAAGAGAATTATTAGAACTTCATACGGTTTCACCAGAAGCCGGATATACACAGGAGGACGTCATTCAAATGACCTATGTTATGACTGGATGGCAGTACAAATGGAGTCAAAAAAAACTTGAGACAGGAGATATATGGTTTAATTTTGAGCATCATGAACCTAATAACAAAACAATTATGGGAAAAACATATAAGGCAGATAACAAACGTGAACTTTTTAATGTCATTAAAGATTTAGTTAATCATCCTTCTTGTAAAAGATTTATTGCTACTAAGTTATGTCGTCATTTTATAACAGATTATCCTACTGATGAAATGATTAAACCTGTAATAATTGCTTGGAATAAATCAGATGGTTCTCTTCCGGAGATTCATAAAGCTGTTATTAAAAGTGCTTTTGAGCATTCAGACACAACAAGAAAATTTCAAAAACCAGAAACGTGGATATTACAAATGGCACGAATGTTTGGATTTGGATGGGTTCCTAAACCTGAAAAAATGAAATATAATTTTGATAAAGAACCTAGTGATTACCAAACACAAATTGAAAGTAATCTAAAGGAATTAGGTCACTTACCTTACCGTCCGCAACAACCTAATGGTTGGTCTGATTTTGAAGAAGATTGGCTTTCACCAGAATTAATTATACGTAGATTGATTATGGCATCCAAAATGTCAAATTATGGAGTTTCAAGAAAAGATAATTTAATTAAAACTATTATAGAGAAGAACTTTGATAAGCCTGATCAAATATTTAAGTTAATTGAAAAACAGGATAAGAATTTATTTAGTAATAAATTTGCTACTATATGTAATTCCTCTTATATGTTAAAAGCATGATGAACTGCACAAGAAGAAATTTTCTTATAGGAGGAGCTGCTAGTGTTTTTCTAACTGGTATTAATTTGCCATCAAAGGCAATATCTAATAACAAAAAGAATTTGATTATTATTTCATTACGTGGTGGTATGGACGGATTATCAGCTGTTCCAATAATAGGGGATAAAAATTTAAAAAAACATAGAAAAAAACTTATTTTAGAAGAAACATTAAAGTTAGATTCTGATTTTGCTTTACATCCAAAATTAGATATTTTTCATAATTTGTGGAAAGATAATCAAGCTGCAATAATTCACGCAACTAGTATACCATATACAGGCAGATCACATTTTGATGGACAAAATTTAATGGAGTCAGGAGGCAATGTTCCTTATCAGGAAAAAACAGGTTGGCTTGGACGAGGTATGTTATCCGCTGGTTATGTAGGTGAGGGTCTAGCACTAGCTTTACCAATGCCACTTTTGCTTAGAGGTGTTTCACTGAATGATAATTATTATCCTGCTAAAGGAAGAATACCATCTGATTATGTTTTAGATGCTTTGTTTTCTTCTTATGAAGACGCAGGGGAAATTAATTTACAAATGGTAATGGATATTATTAGAAAAAGACCTGTTTCAATGATGACAGCAGGCGCTTCCAGAAATAACAAATCACTAGCAAAACAAGCAGCAAAATTATTGCGTGATGAAAATGGCCCTAGTGTTGCAGTGTTTGAACTTGGGGGGTTTGATACGCACGCTGCTCAGGGTACAATTGATGGTTTGCTTGCTGATCAATTAGAAGATGTTAATGTTCTTGTTAAAGTGCTTAAAGATAATCTTGGTGATTCCTTTAAGAATACACTTATTCTTACACTAACTGAATTTGGTAGAACGATTAAACAAAATGGAGGCAATGGTACAGAACATGGATGGGGTAGCGCTATACTAATGGCTGGTGGATTAATAAAAAGATCACAAGTATTTACTGATTGGCCAGGATTAAAGAAAAGTGATTTGTTTGAAGCAAGGGATTTAAAGTCTACAATTGATGCAAGATCAGTATACATGTCAGCGATGTCAGTATGTTTCAATTTAGATCCTGAAAAAATTCGCAAAGATGTATTTTGGAATGAAAATCTTCCTGATTTAAGTCAAAAACTTTTTAAAACTTAAGTTATGTTATCAATTTAAATTATGATAAAATTAATTATGTTTTTTAGGTTGAATTTTTTTTTAATAATTCTATTTACACACTCACAAGTCATGGCATATGAGGAACCTTCTTTTAATATTGTTTATCAAACTGAGGTTTATGAAATTCGTCATTATTTTGATCGAATAGCGGTTCAAGCAAACTATACTAACCAAAATAGTAGTTTTCGGAATCTTTTTAATTATATTTCTGGAGCAAATATAGATACAAAAAAAATAAAAATGACCACACCAGTGACACAATCTAAAGAAAATTCAGAAATGGTAATGCAGTTTTTTCTCCCTTCAAAATTTACAAAAAAAACAGCTCCTGTTCCTACTGATCCTAAAGTTAAGCTCATAACAATAGAAGAAGGTTACTTTGCTGTAATCAAGTATTCCGGTAGATTAACTGATAAGAATTTTAATAAACATAAAAAAATTTTAAAAAAGAATCTTAATGAGGATAAAATAGAAATTATTGGTCCTGCAATCAAAGCTATATACAACGGACCTTTTACACTACCAATATTCCGACGTAATGAAGCTATGTACCGTGTCGATTGGAAAAAATTATAACTTTATTTATAAAAATTAGTTTTTACTAATTTTCCACAAAGGAGAGTTCGATTCATCAGTTATAATATAAATACTTCCACTTTTATCTATTTCAATATCGCGAATTCTTCCAATTTGGTAACATGGTTTTTTATGCCTTTTACAACTTCTCAAAATGATTTCTTCATTTTCTATTTTATTATTTTTCAATTCTAGTTTGATTAGCATTTGAAATTTTAAAGATGTTACAAGTAAATTTTTTTTCCACTCCTCAAACATCTCGCCATCATAAAATTGAATATTACTCGGAGCAATAGATGGAACCCAACTTATTAGAGGTTGATCAAACTCTTCTTTAAATGGTTCTCCATCACCTATTTTAGTTCCACTATAATTTTTACCCCCCCAACCAACTTTCTTCCAACCATAATTTCCTGAATTTGAAATCACACCGATAAAATCTCCTCCCATAGCCCCATGATTAGAAATATATATTTGATTATTAAATGGTGACAGTGTCATACCTTGAGGGTTACGAACTCCAATTTGATAAATTTCGGGCAACCAATTAGGTCTGTCTACAAACTTTGGATTGTCATTCGGTATGGAGCCATCTAAATTTATTCTTATGATACTTCCAGGATGTTTCGTTGGATCTTGAGCAATCATTCCTTTACCTCTTTCTCCTATACTAGCAAATAAATAATTATCTTTAATTGCAAGTCTAGAACCATAATGAATATCAGAATATTTGATTTTGGGGTTAGCAATGAATATGACTTTTAGATTTTTAATTGAATTATTAACTAATTTCCCTTTTGCAATAGCTGTACTAGAAAATTTTTTATCTATTTTATGACTATATGAAAAATAAACATGATCATCATGATAGAGAACATCTAATAATCCACCTTGTCCAATGGCAACTATTTTTAGATTGTGATTCACTTCTTCTTTTAATTTAGAATTTAC
This sequence comes from Alphaproteobacteria bacterium MarineAlpha5_Bin7, assembly GCA_002938195.1. Classification (GTDB taxonomy): domain Bacteria; phylum Pseudomonadota; class Alphaproteobacteria; order HIMB59; genus MarineAlpha5-Bin7. The sequence goes on from PTKX01000001.1 coordinate 107,355, forward strand.
ATTAAACTTAAATAATTTACCTTTTTTTTCAGTTATTAAAAGATTTACATCATCAATAAAAGTCATACCCCATGGATAATTAAAACCTGCGGATATTTCCGTTAAATCAAATTTTTTTTTTGTAATTTTATAATCTTGATAATTACTGATTTTAGCATCAGCATAAACATTAAAGCATTGAAATAAAAAGAAAATTAAAACTAAATAGATTACTTTCATTTTAACAATCATATAATAGTTAAATTTTTTATTTCAATATCTTATTAGAAAATGTGTATAGTAGAAATATTTTACCATTAATTGAAAATATCATTAAAGAAGAATTGTAATTAATTTTTTTTTTCTGTTATCAGTTTAAAGATAATTTAAAATACTACTTGATATGAAAACACTTTTATTAATTTTTACTTTAAAAAAAATGCCAATTCTTTCATGGAGCTCCCATGATGAATTAAATTTAAAACCAAAAAGCAAAACACTTATATATCTTGTTTTTGGTTTAATTTTATTTGGAATAGGAGAAACTTTATTAGTTACCGCTAATATTGGTGTTAGTCCCTGGTTTGTACTTCATCAAGGCTTATCTTTTCTCACAGGATATAGTATTGGCGTTACTACATTTATAGTTAGTATAATTGTTTTATTTTTTTGGATACCTTTAAAACAAAAGCCAGGAATAGGCACCATACTCAATACTATTTTAATTTCTATAGTTGTTGATCTTTCTCTACCACATCTTCCTCAACCAGAAGGATTGATATTACAATTATTGCAAGTTATTATAGGTGTATTCATTGTAGGTTTGGGAAGCGGTTTTTATTTAATAGCTAATCTTGGTCCTGGATCTAGAGATGGATTAATGACTGGAATACAAAGAAAAACAAAGCGACCGTTTGCTCTAATAAGAACATTAATTGAATTAGGTGCAGTAGCATTTGGCTGGTATTTGGGAGGAATAGTAGGAATAGGCACGATCATATATGCATTAGGAATAGGACCTCTTGTATCTTTTGGAATGTTTTTTGTTGGCAGATATTTTAAATAAATTTAATTTTAAATAACTTTAAAATAACAAAAAAATTATTTAATATAGAGAATACATAAGGAGTATAATTTAGTTATGAAAGCCATTTTAATATTTGGAGCAATTTTAATTTTAATACCTATTGTATTTTTGATTTTAATTGCTGGTGGATGGATTGTATTTTAATATAAAATATATAATCTAAAAAACTCTATTTTTATCAATTGTATTTAATATAATTTAAAATTATCTATTATTCTCACGTTATCAATATATAAACTAATAAAAAGTCTGGGATTATTTCTTGAAATATGCAATGTTTTATCATTTCTTATTTCAATATATTCAATTTTATTAATTTTTATTTTTTTTAACTCTTTAAGTAAGAGGTTAATATTGAAATTTTTAGAATTCTTTTTTAAATTTCTATTAATAATATTTCCAATTTTTTTTAAAATATTTTTTTGACCTTTCTTAAATAAATTAAATCTAGAGGAAAATGAGAGGCCATTTTTATTTCTAACTGATTCACAACCTATTATTTTTATTGGTAAATTTAATATAGTAACCATTTTCTTAATGATCATTAATTGTTGAAAATCTTTTTCACCAAAAAAAGCAAAATCTGGTTTAATTATAGAAAAAAGTCTCTTAACTACAGTTGTTACTCCATCAAAATGACCTGGTCGAAAATTATCACATAAAATATTTCTATATTCTTTCACGATTTTTTTGACATATATTTTTTTTGGATAAATATCTTTAATAACGGGAATAAAAACAAGATCACAGTTACATTTTTTTATTTTTTTTAAATCATTATTTAAGTTTCGAGGGTAATTAAAATAATCTTTTTTGTCATTAAATTGTGAAGGATTAACAAATATGCTTGTTATAGTATAAAGTTTTTTATTTTTGGAATTAGAAATAAGACTTTGATGGCCTTGATGTATGCCCCCCATTGTGGGTACAAATCCTATTTTGATTTTATTTTTTTTTAAAAGCTCTAAATGTTTTGTTAAAGTATTTATATTTCTAATTATTTTCATCTTATTATTATAGCAGATGTTGAAATTCGTTAATTTATTAATAAAAAATATTTAATTTTAACCTAGCTTCAGTTAGTATTAAAAGGTTAATATAAAATTTATGGAAAATATAGGTTATTTTGATGGTCATAACGATGTACTATTAAAATTATTTTTTTCTAAATCCAAAAATATAGTTGAAGATTTCTTTGAGGGTAACAATTATTGCCATATAGATTATAAAAAAATACAAACTGCAAATTTTGTAGGAGGTTTCTTTGCTATTTTTCCACCTAATTTAGGACAAGATTTTAGCAATCTTTCATCAAAAAAGGAAAAAAAAGAAAGATATGACTTTCCACTACCTGAACCAATTTCATTTGAACGTGCAAAAAATACAACAGATAAAATGATTTCTATATTGAATCAAATAATAGATAAATCAAAAGGTAAAATTGTTCTTTGTAAAAATAGTACGGATTTTAAATTAGCCCGTACAAATAATCAAGTTGCAATAATTTTACATATAGAAGGAGCTGAAGCAATTGACAAAGATTTTTTATCTTTAGATAAGTTGTACGAAGTAGGATTGAGATCAATTGGTTTAGTGTGGAGCCGATCTAATATTTTTGCTCATGGTGTACCATTTAGTTTTCCAAGAAGCCCAGATACTGGCCCAGGATTAACTCCTATTGGTAAAGAGCTTATAAAAATATGTGATGAAAAAAAAATTTTAATTGATTTATCACATTTAAATGAAAAGGGTTTTTGGGATGTGGCTAACTTAAGCTCAAGACCATTAATTGCAACTCATTCTAATTCTCATCAACTTTGCCAACATTCTAGAAATCTTACAAATACACAGCTTAAAGCAATTAAAGAATCAAAAGGAATCGTTGGGATAAATTTTGCAACTGGATTTTTAAGACCAGATGGACAAATGGATCCCAATACCAGTCTAGATATTATTATTGCGCATTGTGATTATTTAATAAATTTTTTAGGAGAAGAAGGTGTTGCTATAGGCTCAGATTTTGATGGAGCTGTAATCCCTTCAACGATTAAAGATCTTTCAGGTATTAATGTTTTGATAGAACATTTTTTATCTAAGGAATATGGCATAGAATTGGTTAAAAAAATTTTCTTTAAAAATTGGTTGAATTTTCTAGAAAAAAATCTTTAACTTATTATTAATTGAGTAGGTCAAATCGCAAAAATGGTGGAAAAAAAAAAATTAAATTTAAATCAGGAAAAAAACATTAATATTTATAACTATAATCTTATAAATGAGGCGGAATTAGAAACTTTTAAATCAACCGATAGTTTTGAAGTCATGAAAAAGGCAGCAAAATCAAGCTTCGATTATATTAAAAAAAATGTAAAATTTACAAATATACTCATAGTTTGCGGTCCAGGCAATAATGGTGGGGATGGTTTACTAATTGCAAAACTTTTTGATGAAAATAATTTTGATGTAACAATTTATTCCCCATTAGGAAATGGTAAAACTGAAGATTCTGAAAAGGCATTAAATTCAATCAAAAAAAATAATTTATTTAAAGAAAAAGTTATTTTACATGAATATGATTTAGTCATTGATTGTTTGTTTGGCGTTGGCTTTAATCGACCATTTTCAAATAATTTATTTTTTTTTATTAATGAATTAAATGAATCAAAATTAAATATCATTTCAATTGATATGCCTTCTGGCGTATATACTGACACTGGAGCAATAAATTCTATAGCTATTAAGGCTAATATAACACTTACATTTCACAGATTAAAACCTGGACTTATCTTATTGCCAGGAAAAGAATTTTCTGGAAATATTGAGATATTAGATATTGGACTAATCAACTTAGATAATAAAACAAATATTCTTATTCTTTCTCCACCTAAACTTAAGGAACCAAAAATAACTGATCATAAATATAAGCGAGGAACAATATTTATTATAGCTGGTAAAGAAATGGTTGGCGCATCAAAATTAGCAACAATAGCTGCAAGTCAATCTTCATTAAGATCAGGTGCTGGTGTATCAAAAATTTTAATACAAGAAAATAACATTGATTATTTTAAACCCCATATTTTGGAAGAAATGATAATTAAATATAAAAATATAAATGATTTAAAAAATCAAATCAAAAATTCAAATGTTGACTCTCTGATTTATGGATGCGGTATTGAGATTGAAGAAAAAAATAAAGAGTTATTATCTTTTTTATTAAATCAATCTTTCCAATTGGTTTTGGATGCTTCAGTTTTTTCACTTATGAAAAATGATAAAGAATATTTTTTTAATTTGTTATCTGGCAGAAATTGTAAAACTGTTTTAACGCCGCATAAAGGTGAATTTGAAAAATTGTTTACTGTTAGTGAAAATAAAATACATGACTGTATAAATGCTGCAAAAAAAACCAATTCTATAATTTTATACAAAGGAAATGATACTATTATTGCATCACCCGAAGAAAATATTTATATAAATAATATTAGCTCTCCTTATTTAGCTACTTCAGGTTCTGGAGATGTTTTAGCAGGAATTATAGGTGGACTATTGGCACAACATTATAATATTCTAGAAGCCACAAAACTTGGATGCTTTATTCATTCTGAATGCGGCAATCGACTTGGAAGAGGGCTTATAGCTAGTGATTTGATAGCAGAAATTCCTAATATTTTAAGTGAAATGACGGCTTCTGATTGAATATTTATTAACAATAAATATAAAATAGTTTCTTTTGATGCACAAATATATCATAATTGTTATATAATAGATAATTAAAATAGGAGTTATTATGGACAATAAATGGTATTGGATTATTGGCGCAATTATAGTTATTGTAATAATTTATTTTGTTTTAAGTTAAATTATTTGCATTTCCTCTCTCTATAATTTGACACTTAACAAATCTATATTAAAACTTATTACTATTCTCTCTTCCCCAGAGATATTTTCTTTGACTGAATGGAAAAGATAACTTGGGAATAGAATTAATAAACCTTCTTGAGGAGAGATATTAACCACTTCTGCATTTAATTTATTTGCCTTAGAGGTAATTGGTTTTCGTATTACTTTAGCATCTCTTGGATCATGAAATAATATATCTCCACAATTTTTTGGTGCCTTTATATAGTATGCCCCACTTAAAAAATTGTTAGAATGAATATGTCTTGAATTTGAAGCGTTTTCTTTATTGATAATTGACCACATAGCAGTCACTTTGATTTTATTTTGTTGATTATCCCAACCCATATCATTGATAGCTTTGCTTAGATTATTATAAATAGAATCAAAAAAGAACTTTGGTTCTTTATCTTCAAGATTAAAATTTTCTGAGTGCCATCCTAAAATATTAGATTTTTTTATGCCATCAGGTTTAATCGATTCTAATTTTTTAATATAATCAAACATTTTTTCATTTATTTCATGATGATTGTTTACTAGCGAGGCCCATACTGGAGTTGGAAATATTAAATTTAATTCTGAAATTTTTTCGTTCATTTTATTCTAAAATAACATATATAATTTATTAACCAAATAAAATTATGCATAAAAAAAAAATAATATTTTCAACTAAAGTAATTTTAGTCAATATTTTATTGATTATTTTTGTTGGACTAATTACTGAGATTTTTTTTGGAAATTGGTTTAAAAGCAATAATTATGGAAACCTATTAATTCCTAAATATAATGTTAGTTTAATAAAAAACCCTCCTTATGAATCACCATATTCTACAGGAATTTTTTCAAGAGATAAAAATGGATTTAGAGCTAATAATCATAATTTAGAAGATATAAACATTTTAGTTATTGGTGGGAGCACAACTGAAGAAAGAGATGTAGATGATAATTTTATTTGGACAAAAGTTTTAGAAGACAATCTTATTAAAAATAATAATCCAAAAGTTTTAAACGCTGGTTTAGGTGGACAAACTTCATATGGACATATTCAAATTTTTGATTTGTGGTTATCAAGATTTGAAGATTTAAAACCTGAAACTACAATAATATATCTAGGCATAAATGATGCTTTATACATGTTGGAAAATATTAAAAATAATAAATCTATCTATGAAGGCAGATTTCTAAACTCAACAAATAGAGATACTTTAAGTTATAGCAGTCAAATAAATAATTATATTCAATATATTAAAAACAATAGTGTATTTCATTTAATATATCTAATAATTAAAGGAAATTACTTATCTAAAAAATATCAAATTAATTATAATACAAATAATGATTATACCAAGTTTTCTTATATAAAAAAAATTAATATTAATAAAAACATAGATCTGGAAATTAAAAATTTTTTAAAATACTATAAAGACAATCTTAAAGTTCTTTTTAACATAGTAACGAAACAAAATTCTCAAATTATTTTTATTACACAAATAATAGCTAATGATCACTGGTTGAATCAATATTTAACTTTAATTAACAAAACAACAATTAATTATTGTAATGAAAATTCAATAACCTGTATTGATTTACACAATATTATTTCTATGAATGATAAAGATGATTTTTATGACGGCATTCACACAACTCCCTCAGGTTCAAAAAAAGTTGGAGATGCAATTTATAAAAACTTATCTTCTTATTAAATAACTGACTGCAATAAATTTTTTGTATATGAATGAACTGGAGAATAAAAAATTTTATCAGAGTCACCTTCTTCAATAATTTTTCCATTTTTTAGAACTAGAATATAGTCCGACATTGCTTTGATCACTTTTAAGTCATGACTGATAAATATATAACTCAAATCATATTTTTTTTGTAATTCATTTAATAAATCTAAAATTTGAGATTGAATACTTACATCTAAAGCGGATGTTGGTTCATCTAATATTAGTAATTTTGGATTTAAAATAAGGGCACGTGCAATTGCAATTCTTTGTCTTTGTCCCCCTGAAAATTCATGAGGGAAGCGTTTATAGATTTTGTTATAATCCAGACCAACTTCATAAAGTATTTTTTCAATTTTTTCTTTTTTTTCTTTTATTGAAATATTTTTTTGATGTATGTCTAAACCTTCAGATATAATTTGTTCGACCGTCATTCTAGGACTTAAGGAACTAAAAGGGTCTTGGAAAACAATTTGTATTTCTTTTCTTAATAGTTTCATATCTTTATGTTTAATATTATTGATATCCTGATTATTAAAAAAAATATTACCTCTTGAAGAAATTAATTTTAATATAGCAAGCACTAGAGAAGTTTTTCCTGAACCAGATTCGCCAACTATGCCGATTGTCTGCTTCGTTTTTAAATTTAAATTAATAGAATCAACTGCTTTTACATAACCCGATGTTCTTTTTAAAATACCTTTTCTAATTGGGAACCATACCTTAAGATCTTTTACATCTAGCAAAGTTTCTTTCTGATTTTTTACAACTATCTTTTTTTTAGCCTGTGAAGAAATTAACATTTTAGTATAATCATGTTCAGGCTGTTCAAAAATTTTTTCCTTACTATTTTGTTCGACAATTTTTCCTTCTTTCATAATGCACACATAATCAGCTATTTTTTTAACTACAGATAAATCATGACTTATAAATAATATTGACATATTCATCTTTTCTTGTAGTTTTTTAATAAGTTCTAAAATTTGTAATTGAACAGTTACATCAAGAGCAGTTGTAGGTTCATCTGCTATTAACAGGTCAGGATTATTTGCAATACTCATCGCAATCATTACTCTTTGTCTTTGACCTCCAGACAATTCATGAGGGTAAGATTTTACTCTTTCAGAAATTTTTTCTAAACCTACCTGTTCTAATAATTCTTTCGTTTTTTTACTTGCTTTAGAATAAGATATTAGAGAATGTATCATTAATATTTCATTAATTTGTTTTTCAACTGTGTGAAGAGGGTTAAGGCTGGTCATCGGTTCTTGAAAAATTGCACTAATATTTTTGCCTCTAATTTTTTGTATTTCATTCTTTTTTGATTTTAAAATATCGATATTATTGTAAATTATTTCTCCACTTTCGTGAAAAGCTGAAGGATAGGGCAAAAGTTGAAGTATGCTAAGCGCTGTTACAGTT
>PTKX01000010.1 GCA_002938195.1 Alphaproteobacteria bacterium MarineAlpha5_Bin7
AAACAGAATGGCCAGAACTGAAAGTATATTTAACTTCAGTTACTGAGCAATTTGCAACCATTAGTATTAATGGGCCTCATGCTTCAAATTTAATGAAAAAGCTGTGTTCTGATGTTGATTTTTCAAATGAAAAATTTCCACACATGAGTTTTCAAAATATTTCTATAGACGGTATTGATTGCAGAGTGATGCGCATTAGCTTTACTGGAGAAATGTGTTATGAAATAAATATTCCTTCAAGTTATGCCCAGTCTTTATGGATCAAATGTTTTGAAATTGGAAAAGAATATAACATTACTCCATACGGAACAGAAGCAATGCACGTCTTAAGAGCAGAAAAGGGTTTTATAATTGTAGGTCAAGAAACAGATGGATCAGTAACGCCAATTGATTTAAATATGAGCTGGATAGTTAGTAATAAAAAATTTGATTTTATTGGTAAAAGAGCTCTTCTAAGAAGTGACACAATTAGAAAAGATCGTAAACAACTTGTCGGAATTTTGACAAAAGATCCAAATTTAGTTTTAGAAGAAGGAGCGCAACTTGTTGAAATAATTTCTAAACCACCAATGAAAATGGTTGGCCATATAACTTCTAGCTATTATTCTCCAAATTTAGGGAGATCAATTGCACTAGCTCTTGTTAAAGAGGGATTAAACAAAAAAGGTAAAACAATATTTGCTCCAATGCCCGATAAAACTGTTGAAGTTGAAATAAGCAATCCTGTTTTTATTGATCCGTCTAATGAAAGATTAAGTGCCTAATGTTAGATAGAGAAAAAACAATACTTGCAATTAATAATATAATGGAAAAAAATGAAATTAAAATTCAAGAATTACCTTTTCTAAATAAAATTAACTTACGTCTCAATCCAAATAATAATCAACATATGTCAATTTGTGAAAACATTCTTGAAACAATATTGCCTATTCAAAGTAATACTTATTCACAAAATAAAAAAGTAAAATCAATTTGGCTCAGTCCGGATGAGTGGTTAGTTGTTTATGATGATGATGATGATGATATATTTATAAACTTAAAAGATAAGCTTGGAGATATTGAAGCTAGCGTAACTGACATTTCAGAGAATAGAACTGTAATTCGAATTTCTGGTAAAAATATTTTTATTTTATTATCGAAATTTTTAGTTTTAGATTTAGAAAAAAATTTATCAACACAAACTTCTTGTGTTCAAACTTTATTTGTCAAAGTACCTGTTCTATTGTTAAGAAATAACAAAGATAATCAAACCCCTGAAGTGGACATATTTGTAAATAAATCGCATGCTAATTATATTTACAATCTTATTATAGATGGGACAAAAAATCTTGATTTTTAAAATAATCATTTTTTCATTTTTTTTTTTTAGTTTTTCCTCATATTCACAAACTATAATAAAAGGAAATGCCAAGATAGTGGATGGTGACACAATACATATTGGAAAAAATAAAATACGTTTACATGGTATCGATGCCCCTGAAATTGATCAAACGTGTGTTTTTAAAGAAAAGAAATGGAATTGTGGAATTGAAGCAAAATTAGCATTGAAAAAAATAATATTAAAAGGAACTGATGTTGAATGCAAAATTAATGATATGGATATATATAAAAGATTTGTTGGCATTTGTTTTATAAATGATCAAAACATCAATAAATATATGGTTAACCAAGGCTGGGCTATTGCCTATAGGTACTATTCACATGATTATATTGAAGATGAAGAATTTGCTAAAAAAAATAAACTAGGGATATGGAAAGGTTATTTTGAAGAACCTTATTTATTTAGAAAAAATAACAAATAAAATATAATAATAACATTTGATATTACAAATTAATTGTGATTAAATGGATCCATGTTTGAAAAAAAATCAAAAGATAGTCTAAAAGTAGATAGTGAAATAGATGTTTTCAGACCTGCCAAGGGTTCAGCAAAAGTTATAGTTGGAAATGGAGTCACTATTAAAGGGGAAATTTCTAAAGCAGATGAAATACAAATTGATGGTAATGCTGATATTGTCATAAATACTGATAATTTAATAATTGGCAGCACAGGAGAGCTTAAAGGAACAATTCAAACTGATAATGCTGATATTTGGGGTAAACTAGATGGTAATTTAAAAGTTGCGGGTACGCTGACAATTCAAGAACAGGGAACTGTATCAGGAATAATCGAATACCAAAACTTACAAATAAAGTTAGGTGGACAAATCAAAGGAGAAATAAAATCTTCTGAAAAAATAAAAAAAATTACTGATGCTCCAAAAACGGAAAGTTTATCAGAAAATATCTCAAAAGAACAAAAAGCTTAATTAAGCATTTTAATGATGGGAATAATCTTCTAGTTTTTTTATAATTTTTTGTTGTTCATTTACAATTTTTTGTTTTTCGGACAATTGTTGTTTGTAGTTTTGAATAATACTTTCTGACTCACTTATTTTTTCTTCTAATGTTTTTACTAATAAATTAAATTTTAAGTTTTGGTTAGCTGCAGTTTTATATTCCTGCAATATTGTCTGCTTTTCACTCTCAAGCTCAACTAATGATTTGGTTAAATTTGCAATTTTATCATTTATTGTATTTTCTTTTTTTAAATTTAAACTTTTTATTTCTTTAATAAAATTTTGATTATTTTTAACTAAAGCATTTTTTTCTTGAATTAATTCGTCAATTATTTTTTTTTGTGATTGAATACTTTTATTTAAAGAATTAATTTGCTGTTCTTTTTCAAATATTTGTAACTCATAATCATCTATATTATAACTATTTACGTATTCGTTTTCACCTTCATTATTATCATTACTTTCAATTTTCGTATTATTACTTTCTGAATCTTTAATATCCTGATCTAAAGAATTATCATAATAAAAAAAATAGAAAAGTAAAAATATGAAAATTAAAATAAAAGGATAGGTATATAATTTTCTCCTACGTCTTTTTGCGTTTGTGCCTATGTATCCAGCCATAATTGTTTATACAAATAAATAAAAATTTTTTATTTATTTCTTTTCTTTAATTACTTTTTTAAAAAAACCAAATTTATTATCAAAATTCTTTTTTGAATTATCTGGATCTAATGAATAAGTAGCTTTTCTGAGAAATTTCGTTGTTTCTTTTAAATCTCCAATTTGACGAATTTTATCAAAAGAAATCAACTTTCCTATATGTATATTTATTGTGTCTCCTATTTTTCTCTTTAGTTCGTACATCATTAATGAGTATCTAAATGTCTGTCCTATTTTATTAGCAATATGAAAAAGTTGGCTATTTTGTCCTTCAAAAAACATGGGCAAAACAGGAGATTTAGTTTTAATAGATAGTTTTGATACAAATTGTTTCCACTCACTATCGATAGCTTTTTCTTTTATTTTTAATTTTTCTTTAGTAGAAATTGCACCTGCTGGAAAGATAATTAACACACCTTCATTATTAAGAGTTTTCTCAGCTTCCTTACGAGACTCTATATTCAACAAAATTGCATCTTTTGATTTTGAAAAATCTAAAGGTATAATTTTTTCTTTTACTGCCTCAGCCTGTCTTAAAACTTTATGCGTAATAATTTTATAATCTTGTCTAACCTTAGAAATTAATGAACACACAGTTACACCATCGGCCACTCCAAATGCATGATTAGCAATCACGAGCAAACGTCCTTGTTTGGGTATAAATGTATTAGAATGATACTTAGCTATTACTGTAAACTCTAATTTTTTTAATGCGTCATGCCAAAAATTTTCTGGTGGATTATTTTCACTTAAATATTGATCATACAGGCTCTTAAGTTTTAACTTTCCAGTAAATAGCTCGGTAATTTTTATAAAATTTTGGCCAAACTTATTTACTTCAGAGGAAGCGAATGTAAATGCTATATTGTTTTGAGCCATATGTTTTTAAATAATCTGTTAATATGAAGCTTTTATTTCATTTTGTATTTTTTTTAAACTTAAAAAAACCTTAAAATATACCTTTTTTATATTTAATTTTTAAAAAAAAATTAATTTTAATAATTTTAATTCATTATGTCTAATTTGCATAATAAATATATCAAATATATATTATTGTCACATATATTAATTTGTTAATAATTTATTGATTTAATTTTCCTCCCAAAAAATAAATCATAAAAGGAGTCAGATATGGCTCCTTTTTTTTATATAATACTTTTAATATTAATGTCATGTAATGCCGTAACATAGCGCAAAGTTTTGCTTTTAGAACGCATTACTACTGATTGTGTTCTGGCAGTATTATTTTTTATTAAAACTCCTTTCAAAAGAGTTCCATCGGTTACGCCTGTTGCAGAAAACATAACATCCCCTGAAGCCAATTCATTGGTTGTATAAATTTTATTAAAATCTTTTATGCCCATAGTGGAAGCTCTTTCTTTTTCATTTTCATCTTTAAAAATAAGTTTGGAATACATTTTTCCACCAATACATCTTAATGCTGCTGCAGCTAAAACTCCCTCTGGAGACCCACCTATTCCCATGTAAATATCTACTCCACTATCTTCAATAGAAGTTGCTATCACAGCACTAACATCTCCATCTGGAATTAGTTTAATTCTTGCTCCAGTTTGCCTTACTTCATTTATTAATACTTCATGCCGAGGACGATCTAAAATACAAATAACAATGTTTTCAATTTTCAAATCAGCATATTTAGCAAATGATTTAATTATCTCTTTAGTTGGACTAGATGGGTCAATATTTAAATCTTCATATTTTTTTCCATATGCAATTTTATGCATATAAATATCTGGTGCATGCAAAAAACCACCTTCTTCTGACATTGCTAATACTGATAGCGCATTTTCTCCACCATGTGCTGTAATTGTTGTTCCTTCTAAAGGATCAAGTGCTATATCAACTTTAGGTCCTCCTTTACCTACTTTTTCACCAATATAAAGCATTGGAGCTTTATCCCTCTCCCCTTCTCCAATAATAACCTTTCCATCTATTGGCAAACTATTAAGAAAACTTCTCATTGCATTTACTGCTGCTAAATCTGCAGATTTTTCATTTCCTCTGCCCATATGTAATGAACTTGATAATGCTGCAGCTTCGGTAACTCTAACTGCTTCTAAGGCAAGGTTACGATCTAGAAAGGCATTGTCCATTATTACTCAATAGTAAACAAGAATGATAATGATTCTAAGTTTATTTTTAACAAAAATCACATATTTGCATAATTAGGTCCGCCGCTTCCCTCTGGCGTTACCCAATTAATATTTTGTGAAGGCTCTTTAATATCACAAGTCTTACAATGAATACAATTTTGAGCATTAATTACAAACTTTGGATTAGAACCATTTTGATCTTTTTGAACTTCATATACTCCTGCAGGGCAATATCGCTGAGCAGGCTCATCAAATTTTTCAAGAGTATGCTTTATAGGCAAATCAGGATCCTTTAATACTAAGTGAACTGGTTGATTATCATCATGATTCGTTCCAGTTAAATATACTGAACTTGTTTTATCAAAAGTAATAATATTGTCATATTTAGGGTATTCTATTTTTTTAACTTTACTTTTAGGTAATAAGGTTTCATGATCTGCGTGTTTATGCTTTAGAGTAAAAGGTAATTTTCCTCTAAATAAAATTTGATCAATACCGCTAAATATAATAGCCGGTATCAAACCCCATCTAAAACTAGGTTTCACATTTCTTGCTTCAAATAATTCTTTATAAGCCCAAGATTTAGTAAATCTTTTTTCATAACTAGATAATTCAATTTTCTCAATTAAAAAATCATTTATAGTTTCAGCTGCAATGATGCCACTTTTCATCGCAGTGTGACTACCTTTGATTTTTGGCATATTTAAAGTGCCAGCATCACAACCAATAAGTAAAGCGCCTGGCATATACATCTTAGGTAAACTTTGATATCCGCCTTCTATGAGAGCTCTAGCTCCGTAGGATATTCTTTTGCCTTTCGCTAAGATTGCTTTAATTTTTGGATGAGTTTTAAATTTTTGAAACTCATCATAAGGAGATAGAAATGGATTTGAGTAATCAAGGCCTATAACATATCCAATAAATATTTGATTATTTTCAGCATGATAACAGAAACTTCCACCGTAAGTATTATTATCAAGAGGCCAGCCGACTGTATGCATTACCAATCCTTCATCATGATTTTTTGGATTAACTTCCCATATTTCTTTAAAGCCAATTCCATACTGTTGAGGAGATTTACCTTTATTTAAATTAAATTTTCTAATTAGTTCTTTCCCTAAATGACCTCTGCATCCTTCAGCAAAAACTGTAACCTTCCCTATTAAATTTATGCCTGGCTCATAATTATCTTTTTTATTTCCGTCTTTGTCTATTCCCATATCTCCTGTTTGAACACCTTGAACAGATCCATCATCATTATATAATACTTTACTTGCAGCAAATCCTGGAAATATTTCAACACCTAAATTTTCAGCTTGTTCACCTAACCATCTACATAAATTTGCTAAACTGATAATATAATTATTATGATTTTTTTGGACAGAAGGAAGTAACCACGTTGGCCAACTTAATGATGAATTTTTCGATAAAAATAAAAATTTTTCTTTAGAAACTTTTGTTTTTATTGGAGCATTAGTCTCTTGCCAGTTCGGAATTAATTCATCTAGTGCTCGTGTTTCGAAAACATTTCCACTTAATATGTGGGCACCTATTTCAGCACTTTTTTCTAGAATACATACTGAAATATCAGGATTTATTTTTTTAATTTTAATTGCTGTGCTTAAACCTGCTGGACCAGCTCCAACTATAACCACATCATATTCCATTGATTCTCTTTGAGTATCATTATTCATAATAATTTATTTTTATTTGAAATTTTTATTTCTGAATAGTATTTAATTTGTCCAATTCTGCAGATAATTGGGGAAGAGCTTCAAAAAGATCTGCACATAACCCATAATCAGCAATATTAAATATTGGAGCTTCCTCATCTTTATTGATAGCTACTATTATTTTGCTTTCTTTCATACCAGCTAAATGTTGAATTGCTCCAGAAATTCCAACAGCAATATATAGATCAGGGACAACAACTTTTCCAGTTTGACCAACTTGATAGTCATTACTTACATATCCAGCATCTACTGCGGCTCGGGAAGCGCCTACAGCAGCATTAAGTTTATCCGCAATATCATTTATCATTGAAAAGTTTTCAGAACTTTGGAGTCCTCGGCCACCAGAAATAACTATCCTTGCAGTTCCAAGTTCAGGCCTATCAGATTTTGATTCTTCTCTGCCAATAAACTCAACTAATTTTTCATCATTCTCAAATGAAATTTTTTCTATATCTGCCTTACCTCCTTCACTTATTGCAGGATCAAAAGAAGTTGGCCGTATAGTAACTATTTTTTTTTCATCTTTGGATTGAACTGTTGCAAAAGCATTTCCGGCATATATAGGTCTAACAAAAGTATCTTCACTTTCTATCTTAATTACATCACTAATTTGAGAGAAATCTAACAATGCTGAAACACGAGGCATAAAATTTTTTCCAAAAGTAGAGGCTGGTGCTAAAATATGAGAATAATTTTCTGAAAGCTTAACAATAATCGGAGCAATTACTTCTGCAATAGGATTATCGTATCTTGGATCATCAATATGCCAAACCTTTTTGACTTTCTCGAAATAAGAAGTTTGTTTTGCAACTCCTTCACAATCGCTGCCAATGACTACCACATGTATTTCATCACTAATATTACTTGCTGCAGTAATTGTATTAAATGTAGACGATTTTAATTCTGTGTTTGAATTTTCTGCTACTACTAATACGCTCATTAAATCACCTTGGCTTCATTTTTCAATTTACTTACAAGTTCTTCAATGCTGTTAACCATGATTCCTTTTTCTCTTTTTGGAGGCTCTTCAACTTTAAGAAAGTTGATTCTGGGCGCAGTGTCTACTTCTAAATCTTCAATATTCAGATCTTGAATCGGCTTTTTCTTTGCCTTCATAATATTTGGCAAAGAGGCATAACGTGGTTCATTTAATCTTAAATCACAAGTAATTATTGAAGGTAATTTTAATTTTAACATTTCAAGACCTTCATCTATTTCTCTTGTAATAGAAATTTCATTTTCATTTAGTTCAATCTTAGAAGCAAAAGTTCCTTGTGACCAACCTAATAATGCTGAAAGCATTTGACCCGTTTGATTACAATCATCGTCTATTGCTTGTTTACCCATAAAAACTAGATCAGGTTTTTCAGTATCAACAATTTTTTTAAGAGCCTTTGCTACGCAAATAGGTTCAATGTTTGAATTACTTTTAACGAAAATTCCTCTATCCGCCCCCATAGCTAAAGCTGTTCTAATTGTTTCCTTTGATTTTTCTTCTCCAATTGAAACAATAACCACTTCATTTGCTTTACCTGATTCTTTAACACGCAAAGCTTCCTCAACTGCATTTTCATCCGGAGGATTCATTGACATTTTTACATTTTCAGTCTCTACTCCACTTCCATCAGCTTTGACTCGTATCTGAACATTGTAATCTATGACTCTTTTTACTGCGACTAATATTTTCATTAAGCTCTCAAAAGTTTATTTTCTGAATCGTATGGACTTTCTTCTAAAATAGTAGCATCATACTTTTCACCCAGTATATCAATTTTCACTTTTTGTCCAACATTTGCAAGTTCAGGTTTAATCATTCCAAGAGCAATAGATTTTCCCAACCTAAAACCAAAATCGCCTCCGGTTGCCCTTCCTACGACAGTTTCGTTTTGATAAATTGGATTATTTCCTAAAACATCTGAATCTGTTGTATTATGAACTTCTAAAGTTACTAATTTATTATTAAATCCTCTTTCTCTCCATTTATTTAGAGCTTCTAAACCAATAAAATTTCCTTTATTTGGATGAATAAATCTATCCAAGCCACTTTCGTATGGTGAATATTCAATAGAAAGTTCAGTTCCAACTAATTTATATGATTTTTCAACCCTTAAACTGTTCATAGCTCTTATACCATATGGTTTGAGGTTCAAGTCTTCACCAGCACTCATAAGAGTATCAAAAATATGATTTTGACATTCTATAGGATGATGAAGTTCCCATCCAAGTTCACCAACAAAATTCACTCTCATTGCATTGACAGAAGAATATCCAACATCAATAGATTTTGAACTTAACCATTTAAAATTTTCATTTGAAAAATCATCGTTAGAAACTCTTTCCATTAGAGTTCTTGCCTTGGGACCTGAAACAACAAGAACCCCAATGCTATTTGTTAAATTCTCGAACTGTACTGAACCATCTGTCGGCATCCATTTTAATATCCAATCATGATCTAATCTTTGAAAAGCACCGGCTGAAACTAAATAAAAACTATCTTCAGTCTCTCTCATTATAGTAAATTCTGAATGAACTCCTCCACTTGTATTAAGGGCATGACATAGGTTGATTCTGCCTTTAGACTTAGGGAGCTTATTTGCTACTAAATAATCTAAAAATTCTTCTGCTTTAGGTCCTTTAATTCTACATTTTGCGAATGCAGTCATATCAAGAAGTCCTACATTTTCTTTTACATTTTTACACTCTTTTTCAACTGCCTTAAACCACTCAGATCTTCTGAAGGACCAATCATCTTCTTGTTTCATTCCATCAGTTGCAAAAAAATTAGGTCTTTCCCACCCAAATTTTTGGCCAAATACAGCGCCCAATTTTTTCATTCTATCATAACAAGGTGCTGTTCTTAAGGGTCTTGCTGCTCCTCTTTCCTCGTCAGGATAATGAATAACAAACACATTTCTATAAGCTTCTTCGTTTTTTTCTTTTAGATATGATTTTGAACAGTAATCTCCATATCTTCTTGGTTCTACGCCAAGCATGTCGATTGTTGGCTCTCCATCAATAATCCATTCTGCTAATTGCCATCCTGCACCACCTGCAGCTGTTATTCCAAAACTATGACCTTCATTAATCCAAAAATTCTTCATTCCCCAAGCTGGGCCAACAATAGGATTCCCGTCAGGTGTATAACAAATAGCTCCATTATAAACTTTTTTTACACCTACTTCACCGAAGGCAGGAACTCGATGAATAGCCCCTTCAATGTGAGGAGCTAATCTATCTAAGTCTTCTTGGAATAATTCGTATTCTGAATTTTTTGAAGGTCCATTAACATAACAACATGGCGCTCCGTCTTCATAAGGGCCTAATATTAAACCTCCTGCTTCTTCTCTCATATACCATCGACTATCGCTGTCTCTAAGAACTCCCATTTCAGGAAGGCCTTCTTTTTTTCGTTTTTGAATTTCAGGATGAGGTTCTGTTACTATATATTGATGTTCTACAGGAATGACAGGAATATCTAAACCAACCATTTCACCTGTTTGTCTTGCAAAATTACCTGAGCAAGAAATAACATGCTCACATTCTATTGTTCCCTTATCTGTTTCAACTACCCATCCATCATTTATTTGTCTAATTCCTAATACAACAGTATTTCTATAAATTTCGGCTCCTTTATTTCTTGCCCCAGTTGCTAAAGCTTGCGTAAGATCTGCGGGTTGAATATATCCATCTTCAGGATGTTGTATTGCTCCAATCAAATCTTCTGTATTACATAAAGGCCAAATTTCTTTTACCTCATCAGGTGATAAAAATTTTACATTTACTCCAATTGTTTGTGCTACACCTGCATACTGATGATATTCATCCATTCTATCTTTAGTACTCGCCAATCTAATATTTGAAACAACACTAAAGCCAACATTTTTTCCAGTTTCTTCTTCGAGTTTTTTATAAAGATCAACTGCATATTTATGAAGTTGACCAACAGAATAACTCATATTAAACAGAGGAAGCAAACCTGCAGCATGCCAGGTTGAACCTGAAGTTAATTCTTTTCTTTCTACAAGAACGACATCTGACCAACCTTTTTTTGCTAAATGGTAAAGAGCACTAACTCCTACAACACCACCACCAACTACAACTACTCTAGCTTTAGATTTCATATTTTATAAATAATCCTGTACTTCTCTAATCATATTAACTATTGTTGGTCAATCATGCACTCGCGTTACCTTCAATTTTTTCTAATTATTTTTACCTTGTTATTAGGAAAAATTGCTAAAGCCGATCTGACAATTAAAGAATTTATTTTTGATGATAATAGGCCTATACACATAAAAATTTTAGAAGCACTTCCACAAGAGGCAATAATTCAAATTGGGCCGGACGATGCAGAAAATACAGTAATTGAATTTATGGATTATTTTTGTGGTTATTGTAAAAAAATTCATCCAGAATTACTCGAATTAGCTCAAGAAAGAGATGATGTAAGGGTAATATTTTTACAACACCCTATTCTGAATCAAAGTTCCTATTTGATTGCAAAAATGGTAATTGCAGCAAATTTTCAAAAAAAGGGCTTATTATTACATAATAATATTTTTTCTTCAGAAGGATCTCTTAATCAAGAAAAACTTCAGAGGGCTATTAATGAAGCAGATTTAAATCAAGTAGTACTTAAATTAGACATGGATAAAGAAGAGATTGAGAAAATAATCCAGTTATCATCTTTTTTAGCAGGAGGAATTGGAGCTAGAGGAACTCCTTCTATGTTTGTAAATGAAAACTTTTCACCTGGATATATGTCTAAACAAAAAATTATCAGTTTACTAAAATAAATAATGCTCCTGTTAAGGAGCATTATAAATAATTTATTCTATTTAGAAACATCTCTGGTGTTAGGGTTGTAAGATTCAGTAAAAGGAATTTCAACCACTTCAGCATCTACCGGCACTCCAGGACTATCTGAGTATTCATCAGGAAGATGAACTTTAAATTTTTGGCCTACTTTTCCTATAGGAAAGCCATTCTTACTTAGCGTTCCATCAAAAGGCACATATCCCATAGCAATATTACGCTGTTGTTCAGGATGATACCAAGGCGATGTAATATAACCACAAGGATCACCACCTTCAGCTGGAGAAATTAACCAAAAATCAGGGGCATATTCCTCGATGGGTTTTCCACCTAATGTTAAACCAACTAATTGAAGTTTATAGGGTTTTTGTCCTGATGATATTTCACTTTTCATTTTTTCCAAAGCTTGTTTACCAACGTAATCTGTTTTCTTACTCCACTCTCCTACACCAGATAAAGATACTTGGTATCCAAGGTTACATTGGAAAGGATTGTGTTGATTATCCATATCTTGACCCCACGACAAAATACCAGCTTGAATACGTCTATGATGAGCAGGGGCAATAACCATTAAATTATGTTTTTTACCTGCCTCTAATACTGCATTCCACATATCATCTGCATGAAGTGTTGCATCATACAAATATATTTCAAAGCCAGCTGCGCCAGAGAAACCAGTTTGAGATATTACGCACTTGTGACCTCCAACTTTTACTTCTGCAAGTCCATAAAAAGGCATTTTGTCTATATCAACTTGATCGCCGACCAAATCTTTCATTAATCCATGAGCTTTTGGTCCTTGAATTTGTACTGGACAAACATCAATTTCATCAATTTCAACATTAAATCTTTTGTCATGATTTACACCTTGAAGATATAAACCTATATCCGAATCAGAAAGAGAAAACCAAAATTCATCTTCAGCAACTCTTAGAAGAATTGGATCATTTAATACTCCTCCCATGCTATTACATAGAATAACATACCTTGCGGCTCTAACTGATCCATCTGCTTTCATAGATGGGATCCTTGTTGCATCACGCGTTATTACATAGTCAGTAAATGCCTCTGCATCTGGACCTTTGACTTGTATTTGTCTTTCTACAGCAACATTCCACATAGTAACGTGATTTTTTATTGCTTCGTATTCCACCATTGCTCCACCATCTTCAGGTTTGACATACCCCCTTGGATGATAAACACGATTATAAACTGTTGCTCTCCAGCATCCAGCTTGCATAGATAAGTGCCAGTATGGTGATTTTCTGACACGTGTAGAAATCAACATTTGCACAGGAGTTGGCCCACTTTGACGAAGATTGTAAGGAACCTTTCTATCAGACTGGTCAACTGAGGTTACATGTTTAATCATGTTGTACTCCCATTTAAATAAATTTATTTATAGCACCGGTATCTAAAGTTTTTTTTGAACGCAATATAAATTTTTGAAAAACACAAATATTTTGGGGAACGAAAAATAAAAAACCATAAATATGTCATTTTCTAACCTTAGTAATGACTTAAATTGAAAATATAAAATATTAATGCGTTTATTGCTTATCGCCCTAACCATCCTATTTTTAGAATCCTGCTCCTACAGCTACAAACATTTAAGCAATAACACTCATCAACCAAAAGACTCATTTTCTAAATATTTATTGAATGCTTATAAAGAAAAAGCTGATTTTGAAGCAAAAGAAATGCATGATTGGAATTCAGCAAAATTATACTCTGAAAAAGCATTGGCAGCAATTGATGGAAAAAAAATTAAGCCCCAAAAAATTAATTTTTGGAACATACCAAAAGAAAAAATTGATGAATTACAAATTTCTTATAATAATTTGATGCAAATTTATAATGATGCAATAATTAAAGATCCATACAATCTTGCAATAGCAGTAAGTTCTTTAGATTGCTGGTCTGAACAGCAAGAAGAAAATTGGCAGACTTGGG
Source organism: Alphaproteobacteria bacterium MarineAlpha5_Bin7 (assembly GCA_002938195.1). Classification (GTDB taxonomy): domain Bacteria; phylum Pseudomonadota; class Alphaproteobacteria; order HIMB59; genus MarineAlpha5-Bin7. Next base: position 13,618 of record PTKX01000010.1, read on the forward strand.
ATATAGATAAATGTAAAGAAGATTTTTTACAATCTATGCACGCAATTTATAATAAGATGAAATCTGAAGAAGATGAAATAGTTAAAAAGATAGATAAAGAAAATTCTGAAACTGTTAGTGTTATTACTAGTAATGAAAATGAGAAATTACTTCAAATAATTTATTTTGATTTTAATGAATCAAAAATTTCAAATGTTGGGTTAGAAGAAATTAATTTTTTTATAAAAAATAATCAAGTTAAAATAAAAAAATATCTTATTGTTGGTCATGCTGATACAAAAGGGACCCAAGAATATAATTATCAATTGTCTATAAATAGAGCTTTGTCAGTAAAAAATATTTTAATAGAGATTGGTATTGATGAAAACATCATCAAAGTTTTAGGGAAAGGTGAAAATGAACTTCTCATAAAAACATCAGATGATGTAGCGCATCCTGCAAATAGAAGGGCTGAAATTAGCCCATTAAATTAAACTTCTACTATGATAATATTTGGTGTATGAGCATGTCTTCTTTAAATGTACACTAAAACAACGAAAAATATCAATATTACTGTTAATCCATATTATCTGGAAGACCAATCTGAGCCAGATGAACAACACTATGTATGGGCTTATCAGGTAACTATAAATAATGTTGGAAAAGAAATTGTTCAGCTAAAAAATAGATTTTGGAAAATAATAGATTCAAATGGCACTAAACAAGAAGTTAGAGGAGAAGGAGTTGTGGGAGAACAACCAATATTGAATCCTGGAGAAAAATTTGAATATACTAGTGGAACGCCTTTATCCACTCCTTCCGGATTTATGGAAGGTTATTATGAAATGGAAACAAAAAATGGTAAAAAATTTGAAGCTACAATACCTCTTTTTTCTCTAGATAGCCCTCATACCTCTAAAAATTTAAACTAGTCAAATTAAAATGAGAGATTTTAGATCAGTTTTGTATATTATTGGAATACTTCTATGCATAGAGTCTATAGCTTTATTGTTGCCGATGATTATAGATTTATATCACGGAAATTCAGATTGGCAGATTTTTTTATTTTCTAGTATTGTAACTTTTATAGTTGGTTTAGTTCTATATTTTTCTTTTTACAAAAAAATTAAAAAAATAAAAATTAGAGAAGCTTTTTTTCTCACATTGATTTCATGGATTGTTATAGCAGTATTTGCATCTTTACCTTTTATTTATTCTGCTTCAAATCTTAGTTATAGCGACGCTTTTTTTGAAGCTATTAGTGGTATTACTACTACAGGAGCTACAGTAATATCAGATATAAATAATCTTCCTGAAGGAATTTTGATTTGGAGATCATTATTGCAATGGTTTGGAGGCATAGGCATTCTTCTTTTAGCTTTAGCTATATTACCAACTCTACAAATAGGCGGCATGCAACTTTTACATATGGAGCACGATGATCCATATGAAAAAACTTTACCAAAAATTAACCAATTTGTGTTTGAAATTTTAATTATCTACATAATTTTAACTCTAGTATGTGCAATATTATACTACATTTACGGCATGTCTGGTTTTGATGCGGTGAGTCATGCAATGACCACAATCTCCACAGGTGGTTTTTCAACAAAAGATGCCTCTTTTGCTACTTTTCAATCTATCAACATAGAATTTATTTGTGTAATTTTCATGATACTTGGCAGTTTGCCTTTTGTATTATATTTAAAATTAACTCATGGAGATCTAAAATCATTATTAAAAGACGATCAGATTAAATTGTTTGTATTTATTCTTGTTCTATTAATAGTTATTACAACATTTTGGTTAAATATTAATTATGACAAAAATATTATTTATTCCCTAAGAATTTCAATATTTAATATAACTTCAATTATGACTGGCACAGGTTATACAAATGCAAATTATGATAATTGGGGTAGTTTTGGAATAATTACCATATTTATTATTATGTTTATTGGAGGCTGTGCTGGATCTACAACCGGTGGAATAAAAATATTTAGATTACAATTACTTTTTAGAGGCGCTAAAGCACAAATTAAAAAATTAACTCAACCGCATGGTGTATTTGTGACAACTTTCAATAATAAAACAGTTGGTGAGGATACTTTTAATTCAATTATGTTTTTTTTCTTTATGTATATTTTAATATTTATTTTATCAGCAGTCTTATTAAGTTTTTACAATATTGATTTTCTAACATCTTTATCAGCTTCAGCTTCTGCGATTTCAAATGTTGGCCCAGGAATTGGAAAAATTATTGGGCCTAATGGTAACTACTCTTCCATACCAGATAGCGCTAAATGGATTTTGTCAATTACTATGTTGATAGGAAGATTAGAACTTTTTACTTTTTTAGTTTTGTTATCCTCAAATTTTTGGAAAAAATAATTACAATATAAATTTAGACATATGTCTCTTGATCAACTCATTTGATTTTATGGATAAATCCTTAAGGGCATCAAGTATCATATTATCAATAATCAATTCTTTTTCATTTAATGAAATATAAACACTTGAAGTAGTTGTTCTGTTAGTTTGCACTTTAGTTGTTGCCAAAATAATTTTGTTATCGCTATATAAAACATATTCTACAACAAAACTTAATTCATAAAAAAATTCATTCTTACCCTCATACTTCTTTTTATTGGAATTTTCTCTTTCAATTTTAGTAATAGAGGCATCTAAAATATTTATTACAAATTTATTTTCATTTCCAAAAATTATGAAATTTTCATTTAGCCAATTATTTAATCTTAACAAGGGTGGGTTTGTTAAAGATCCATCAATATATTTTTCATCATATTTTAACTCATAAAGATTATTTATAGTTTTTTGTTCTGCTACTACATTAAATTTATTCAAAACCGTGTTATCGAAAACAACTTCCTGCATTATTTCCACAGGTTGGCAAGAGATTAAAAAAAACGAAATGATTAAAATATATTTTTTTGAGATATTGAGTAAGTTCATGTATTAATTAAATATTGTAAAATACTTTGTTGCACATACATTCTATTCAATGTTTGATTCCAAACAACAGATTTCTTACCATCTATAACTGAATCTGTCACTTCCTGACCCCTATTAGCTGGAAGACAATGCATAAATATTGCTTTACTTTTAGCATAATCCATCAATTTATCATTTACCTGAAAATTCTTAAATAATTTTTTTTTATTATTAGACTTCTTATCGCCCATTGATACCCAAACATCGGTCATTATACAATCGCCCTTACTCGCTGCTTTTACAGGATCATCAAAAAAATTGATTCTTTTTGAAGAAATGTTTCTAATAAAAGATTTGTGTTTTTTTAATATTTGTTCAGGTGAAGCAATTTTTAGACAAAAACCTAAAATTTTTGAAGCTTCAACTAAAGATCTTAAAACATTATTAATGTCGCCTATCCAACAAATAGTTTTGTTTTGAATTTCACCAATATTTTCCTCAATAGTAAAAGTATCAGACAATATCTGACAAGGATGACTATAGTCTGTCAATCCATTAATAATGGGTAGAGCATTGATACCTGCTAGTAATTTTATTTTTTTATGATTTATATTTCTTATGACTAGACAATCAATATATTGTGATAAAGTATTCATTATATCAGAATCACTTTCCCTACTGCCTAAGCCTATAGCCTCTTGATTTATTTCAATTGTATTGCCTCCAAGTTTTTTCATACCAATATCAAAAGATAATCTTGTTCGCGCTGATTGTTCAGAAAAAATCATTCCTAAGTATTTGTTTTCTAACAAATTTTTAAATTTCAATGGATTGTTTTTAATTTTTTTTGCAAGTAAAAGAATTTGTCTAATTTCTTTAAGCGTTAAATCTGAAATATCGATTAAATGTTTAGTCATTAATTTCTTTTATAACCTTTGTTATGATTTTTATAGCTTTATCAACTTCTTTTTTAGTAATAACAAGAGGTGGTATTAAGCGAGTTACGTTATCTCCAGCAGGTACAGTTAATAAATAATTTTGAGCCAATAAATCAACAAACTTTAAATTATTAGTTTTTGTTTTAATACCAATCATCAAACCAACCCCTCTAATTTCAATAATTTCTTTATAATTTTTTTTTAATTCATTTAATTTGCTCCATAAATAAGTAGAAACATCATTTACATTTTTCATAAAATTTTTTTTAATTATTTCATTTAAAACAGTTCGACCAACTGAAATTGCTAAAGGATTGCCTCCAAATGTTGAACCATGCATACCTTTACTCATCCCTACTGAAGCTGCAGAAGTTGATAAACAAGCTCCAAATGGAAAGCCTGAGCCTATACCTTTAGCAACTGCCATGATATCTGGTTCAATTTTTGACCATTCGTAACAGAAAAGTTTACCTGTTCTTCCAAAGCCACACTGAACTTCATCTAGAAATAATAATGCATTATTTTTCAAACATAATCTTTTTATTTCTTTTAGGAATTTAATAGGCGTTGGTCTTATACCGCCTTCACCCTGTATTGTTTCAATGAGTACTGCAGAAGTTCTACTATCTATAGTTTTTTTTAACATTGCTAAATTATTAAATGGTATTTTGATAAATCCATTTAATAAGGGGCCGAAATGTTTGATATTCTTCTTATCTTTTTGTGCGGACATTGCTGAAAAAGATCTTCCATGAAAAGATCCTTCAAAAGTAATAATATTTTTCTTTTCCTTATTTTTATGGAATTTGTGGAAACTTCTAATTATTTTAATACCGCATTCAATTGACTCTAGTCCTGAATTAGTAAAAAAAACCTTTTCAGCAAAACTATTATAGCACAAGGCTTTTGCATACTCTTCTTGATTTTTATTAAGATATAAGTTTGAAGTATGCCATAATTTTTTAGATTGATTATTTAGAGATTTTATAAGCTGTGGATGACAGTGACCTAAAGAATTTACAGCTATACCACTTCCAAAATCTAAAAATTTTAAATTTTTATTAGAATATAGGTAAGCTCCTTTTCCTCTAATAAATTCTAATTTTCTTTCGCCATAAGTTGGCATTATATAAGATTTAATATTGCTTCTCATATGAATTGACTATGAATATATATTATTATGATTTAAGTTTATAACCACTACGAAACATTAAATAACACAAAAAAATTAAAATCAAATTGATAATAATTAAAACGGAACTACCGTATATTAATGAGCTGTCAGAATAACCAGTAAAGGCATAACGAAAACCATCTATATTATAAAAAAAAGGATTAAAATGAGCTAATTTTTGCCAAAATTCTGGTAATTTAGTTATTGAATAAAAAGTTCCTGATAAAAATGTCATTGGTAAAATAATAAAATTTGTTATTCCTTCTTGTTGATCCCACTTATCCGCCCATATTCCTACCATAATGCCAAGAGCCCCCATCATTAAACTCCCCATAACAGCATAAAAAAACAAAGCAATAAAAGAAAATACCTGTATTTCGATAAAAATTGCAATTCCAAGTGTGGTTACAAAGCCACAAACTAAACCCCTTGCAATAGATCCTCCTAAATACCCTATTGTAAGTTCAAAGTCTCCAAGGGGTGCCATTAATACATCTACTATATTTCCTTGGAATTTAGCTTGACCGATACTGGATGCTGGATTTGAAAATGAATTTTGTAATATAGTCATCATAATCAAACCTGGAGCAATAAAATTAGCAAAGGGTATATTGTGAATATCTTCTATGGAACTACCTAGGGCAAGTACAAAAATTGCTAAAAAAAGCAAGGAGCTAACCGCTGGTCCTATTATAGTTTGCGTTCCAACTTTTAAAAAACGAAATATCTCCTTCTTTAAAAGAGACCATAATGATAGAAAATTTGATGAATTCATAAATATTGTTTATCTTATTATTATATTTTATCAAAATTAACAATTTTTTAAATTAGATGAAAAACACACTATTATTAAAAAAATATGCTTTAAATTATCTTGCCAAATATGATTCAAGCAAAAAAAATCTTTTTAAAGTTTTGCAAAAAAAGATAAGAAACTTAAAGATTGATGAAAAAGAAAAAAAAATATTATTTAATTCAATAAATCATATTTTAACTGAATTTGAATCAAAAAAGTTAATAGATGATCAAAATTATTCTATTAGAAAAATAGAAAATTATTCCTCACAAGGAAAGTCAAAGAGGTTTATTGAAAATTATTTATTATACAAAGGTATAGATAAAAAATTATTAAACAAATTATTTTTAGATTTTGAAATAGATAATCCAGATTGGGAGATAGAATCTGCTAAAATTTTTATAAGAAAAAAAATAAAAAATTATGAAAAAAAAGAAGATTTAAATAAAAATTTAGCTAAAATGGCACGCCAAGGTTTTAGTTACTCAATAATAAAAAAAACATTAAAAATATAAAGCTATACTTTATGATGAATATTTCCCTCTAGTAATTTAGCAAAAGGCAGTGTAGCTTGAAATTTTTCGAATGCTATTTTTATAATAGCTGTTATTGGAGCAGCCAATAAAACTCCCATCATCCCCCATATCATTCCCCAAAATATAAGTGATAAAATTATTGTTATTGGATGCAGCCCAAATGCCTCACCAAAAATTTTTGGCTCAATAATATTTCCTATTATAATGTGAACAATTGTGGGAAATAAAATTACATAAACTATAAAGGTTGGGTCACTATATTGAAGTAAAGCTACCGGCAAAGGTATAATGACAGCAATTACCGAACCCAAAACAGGAATAAAATTTAGTAAAAAAGTCATTGTTCCAAAAATTAGAGCTAATTCTAATCCTAAAAACCAATATATCAATCCTGTAAGTATGCCTGTAGCTGTAGAAGTAATAAATTTTGTAAATATATATTTTTTAACATTATCAATTATTTGATCCCACTCTTTTGATGTTTCTTTAGATTTTCTACCCAATAATAAAAACAAAGTAATAATTACAACTAGAAAAAATTTTGAAATAATATTAGCGCTATTACTTAATATTGCTGAAGCCCAATCTAAAAAAGGTAAGCTTAAAAAGGAGTCCCTTATGACTTCTCTGTTAATCTGAATTTCAAATTTTTGCAACTCGCTTATTATAATATCAAGCAGTAGAAGAACTTTTGTATTATAATCATCTGCAGATCCTAAAAAAGTAGCAACAGAACCGACAATAAAAGGCACTATAATTATAAATAAAAAAACTATTAAGAGTAAACTAACAAATACAGCCACTATTCTATGCACTCGAAGGTTCTTAATTTGAAAATCAATTATGGGATCAATTAATATTCTTATAAGTAAAGCCAAAACAAAAGGTATCATTATTGGTTTAGTAAAATTAAGTGCAAAGGCAAAAGCTACTAGAGCAATTATAAAAAGTGAAAAAGTGATAAGCTTGCTGTTTTCTGAGTTTTCAATCATTTATTTTTTTTAAGTATTTCAGAATTGTTATTTGAAAAAGATTCAACATATATAGATTGACTTGGGAATGCAAAGCCAGCATTTTCCTTTTCAACAATTTCTTTTATCCTAATAGCTAATTTTTCTTTTATTTCTATAAAATTTGACCAATTTGAATTTTTAGTAAAGCATTCAACAAGCATATCAATAGAACTATCTGAAAAATTTTCTATTCTTACAAAACTAGATTTGTAATAACTACTGCCATCATTGGCAAAATTTTCATCTTCATCTATAAACTTTTTTACGTTATTACGAATATTCTTTAATTGATCTACAGAGGTTCTATATTCTAGACCAACTATCCAACGAATTCTTCTGTGTATTCTTCTTGAGTGATTAACAACTGATTGTTCAGCAAATTTAAAATTTGGCACAGTTACAACATTAGAATTAAACTCTCTTATTAGGGTAGATCTAAAGCCAATTTGTTCTACTGTTCCCTCTGCTTCCCCTTTAATGTTAATTACATCGCCAATTTTAAATCTTCTTTCCATCAATATCATTATACCTGAAATTAAATTCTTAAATAAATCTTGCGCTCCTAAAGCTACTGCAACTCCGAACAATCCTAGACCTGCTATGACAGGCCCAACTTTTATTCCCCACAATTCTAAAATGGCAACTATACCTAATACTATAATGATTATCTTTAAACCTTTAAGCGTCCAATCAACTAAAGCTGTTGTAAGTTTTTCTTCAAAACTTTTTACTAAAAAAGCAAATGGAACTGTTAATTGATGTAATAACCAAAAAATAAAAATAGTTATTAGAGTGCGATTAATTAGATCAATAAAATTTTGGATATTACTACTAAGTTCAACATAAGAAGAGGCTACAAAAAAACCTATAACAACAGGTAAAAACTTTAGAGGACCTTCGATAACTTCTACAACTGTATCGTCTATTGAAGTTTTTGATTTTAAAACTATTTTATTTAATCTACCTATAATAAATCTTGCAAATAACCTCCTTAATACATAGAAAAATAAAAATATTACAAAACCAATAATTATTTCAGAGGCATTGATACCAAAAATACCCTGTTTCCATACGTCATTAAATAGTTCAATAAAATCTTTGATAGAAGACATCTTTTTTTTTATATTTGTGTACTATATTATATAATGTTTTATAATGAAAATATTAAAAATAACTTTAATTTTAACCCTTTTTAGTTTTTTTTGCTTATCTACAATGGCCAAAAATACTCCAAATATTTATAATTATGACTTAGTCGATATTGATGGAAATAAGGTTTACCTATCAAAATTCAAAGGTAAACCAATTTTATTGGTTAACACTGCTTCCCGTTGTGGTTTTACTCCTCAGTATGAAGGTCTGCAAAATCTCTTCACCAAATATAGCAAAACTGACCTTACAATTATTGCTGCTACATCTAATTCCTTTAATCAAGAATACGACGATCCGGAAGATATTAAAAAAATCTGCCTAGTAAATTATGATATCTCATTTATTACTTCTTCCCCTATTGAAGTTAAAGGCAACAATGCACATCCCATATTTAATTGGTTAAATGAAGAATATAATAAAAAACCAAAGTGGAATTTTTATAAATATTTATTTAGTAGAGAGGGTATTTTGGTTGACTCTTGGTCTTCAATGACAAAACCAGATAGTGAAAAAATAACTAATAAAATTGATAATTTATTATAAAAAAAAAGAGCCGCAGATGCGGCTCTTCTAGATATTTTTTAGTTTAAATTAATTACATCATGCCGCCCATGCCGCCCATGCCGCCCATGCCGCCGCCCATATCAGGCATCGGAGGAGTAGCAGCTTTATCCTCAGGAGCATCAGCTACCATAGCTTCAGTTGTAATTAATAGCCCTGCAACAGAAGCTGCGTCTTGAAGAGCTGTCCTTACAACTTTAGTAGGATCAATAATGCCGGCTTTTACTAAGTCAGTATATTTATCAACTTGAGCATCATAGCCCCAGTTGATATCTTTACTTTCTCTTATTTTACCAGCAACAACTGCACCATCGACTCCTGCATTTTCTGCAATCTGTCTTAAAGGATGGAATAAAGCTCTTCTTACAATATCAACTCCTATTTTTTGATCTTCATTAGAAGTTTTTACAGAATTAAGAGCGTTCGTTGCATAAGCTAAGGCTACGCCACCGCCAGCAACAATGCCTTCTTCTACAGCTGCTCTAGTTGCATGCATAGCATCTTCTACTCGATCTTTTTTTTCTTTTACTTCGACCTCAGTTGCCGCACCAACTCTAATAACAGCTACACCTCCAGCCAATTTAGCTAGTCTTTCTTGAAGTTTTTCTCTATCATAATCAGATGTAGTTTCTTCAATTTGTGCTCTTATTTGATTACAACGACCTTCAATTTCTTTTTTCTTACCTGCGCCTTGAACTATAGTTGTATTCTCTTTATCAACCACAATTCTCTTGGCTGTTCCAAGCATATCGATTGTAACGTTTTCTAGTTTAATACCAAGATCTTCACTGATTACCTGTCCTCCAGTTAAAATAGCAATATCTTCCAACATTGCTTTTCTTCTGTCTCCAAAACCTGGTGCTTTTACTGCTGCAATTTTTAAACCACCTCTAAGTTTATTTACAACTAGAGTAGCTAAAGCTTCACCTTCAACCTCCTCAGCAATAATTAGTAATGGTTTAGTTGATTGAACAATAGATTCAAGTAGTGGCAGCATAGGTTGTAGACTTGATAACTTTTTTTCATGCAAGAGAACTAAACAATCGCCTAACTCAGTGATCATTTTTTCTGCATTTGTAACAAAGTATGGAGAAAGATACCCTCTATCAAACATCATTCCTTCGACAACATCTAATTCTGTCTCAAGGCTTTTAGCTTCTTCAACTGTAATGACACCTTCTTTACCAACTTTTTGCATCGCATCAGATATCATTTTTCCAACTTCTTCATCTCCATTGGAAGCTATTGTGCCTACTTGAGATACTTCTTTATCGCTTTTAATAGCTTTAGATTTTTTTTGTATCTCAGAAACTATTGCATCTGTCGCTAAATCAACTCCTCTTTTAAGATCCATTGGATTCATTCCAGCTGCAACAGATTTCATTCCCTCCGTTGCTATGGCTTGAGTGAGAACAGTTGCAGTAGTTGTACCATCTCCAGCTGAATCATTTGTTTTATTAGCAACATCTCTAACAAGTTGTGCACCCATATTTTCAAACTTATCTTTAAGTTCAATTTCTTTTGCTACACTAACGCCGTCTTTTGTAATTCTTGGAGCTCCAAAAGATTTATCCATAACAACGTTACGACCTTTAGGACCTAGAGTTACTTTAACAGCATCTGCTAGTTTATTTACTCCTGAAAGCATTTTAGATCTTGCATCAGTACCAAAAAATATATTTTTTGCAGACATTGTATTTATTCCTCTCTAATTTTATTTTTTCTTTTTGCTAGATGACATAACAATACCCATAATGTCAGATTCCTTCATTATAAGGTATTCTTCGCCATTCATTTTTACTTCAGTGCCTGACCATTTTCCAAAAAGAATTTTATCTCCTTTTTTAACGTCTAAAGGAACTAATTTACCTGTTTCGTCCCTAGCACCAGATCCTACTTCTAAGACCTCGCCTTCCATTGGCTTTTCTTGAGCTGTATCAGGAATAATGATCCCGCCAGCAGTTTTTTCGTCAGATTGTACTCTTTTTACAAGTACTCTGTCGTGTAATGGTTTAAAGTTCATAATATTCCTCAACTTAAGTTATTGAAAATTATACATAATTTATTAGCACTCTTACTCTAAGAGTGCTAACTATGTAAGCATTAATACATACTAATCAAGAGATTTTATTAATTTTTTATCATTTTTTAATATATTAATTATTTCTCAAAATATGGGTATTTTTTACAGAACATTTTTAAGGGTATTTGCCTTTTTAAGCTCCATAGTTTTTTTCATTCTGTGCCTAGGTTTAATAAATAATTTAATTGAAAACAATAATTCCAATAATTATTTTGAATTCAGTAAAAATTTAAATTCTACAAATAAGATTGGGTTAATTAAAATTAATGGACCAATACTTAATGAGCCATCAATAGATTTGGATATTGGTTTTTTGAATAGTATCAATGTTATCTATGTTAATGAAATAGAAAATTTATTAAAAAAATTTAAAAATGAAAAAATTAATGGCTTGATTATCTCCATAAATTCTCCTGGAGGCTCGGTATCAGCAAGTTATAAACTTTATGAAATTTTTAAAAATTTTAGTCAAAAAAACTCAATATCTATTTATTTTCATACTAATGAACTTTTAGCATCTGGCGGCTATTGGGCCGCTTTATCTGGCAATAAAATATTTGCTAGTTATGGCTCCTTAATAGGAAGTATTGGAGTCAGAGGTCCTGATTGGATTTACTATGATAAACCAATTTCAATTTCTAATGGACTATTTGGCAATTCTATAGAAACAAAAAATGGTATCAAAAAATTTAACAACATAGCAGGTAAGTCAAAAGACTTATTTGATTATTTTAGAGCTCCTACCAATGAAGAACTAACAAGCTTACAAAATACTACTAAAAGAATTTATTCTGATTTTGTTCTGTTAGTTTCAAAAAATAGAAAAATTGAATCAAATATAATAACAGATGAGATAGGTGCAATGATTTTTGAAACTAAATCAGCCAAAGAAAAATTTTTGATTGATGAAATAGCAAACTTAAATCAAGTAATTGATATAATGGCAGAAGATTTGCTATTAGAAGATTATAAATTGATTAAAAAAAGACATAAAAAAAATACTTTTTATAATTTTTTTCAAACAAGTTATTTTACTAATAAAAAAGAAATAAATAACAAAAGTATTAATCAAATTATAAACAGAGATATATGTAATATATCTAAATATTCTTTAAGTACTATAATGTTAAACACTAAATTTGATTCTAGTTGCTAATAGTTATTGACTAATTGTTTAAATTTATTTTTTTCAACCAATAAATCTTTGTAATAATTACTTTCATCTAATACTTTTGGTGCAATATACTTTGTGACATTATTAGGTATTTTATTTTTTTCTATTGGGTCAGCCTCAATTGAAAAATAATTTAAGCCTATTTCATTGCATATCTCAGAGTACCTCGATTTCAATTCATTCTCATATTCAAACTGATATCTAGGAATTATTTCAATAACATTAGTTCCTGGAGAACAAAAAATTATATTTGCTAAAGAAGAACTTGTTGGACCTACTACAACGCTTGCTTCTGAAAATTTAGCAATCTGTTCTTTTATTGAGATATTATTTGCATCAAGAATTTCAAAGTCTAAATCTTTTAAATTATCTATTATATCTCCTTCATTAATTAAATTTCTATAGTTAGAATTTTGTCTAGATAAATATAATTTATTTTTTTTATCTGAAATATTTTTTGATAATATTTTATTTAAAATTTTAATAGAAAAACTATTATTAAAAAATTGTGGCATTTTTGAGTTTTCAAAGTAGTAAAAATCATCATCCAAATAAATAAATTTTTTAACCTTAACATTTAATTGTTTTAAAATTTGTTTAATCAATTCACGAAATCTATTTGAAGAATTTCTATGTAAAACTAAGTTAATCTCTTTATCATCAATAAAAAATAACCTTGGAAGAAACGTAATAATATTTCTATAATAGTTATCTGAAACACTTGAACCTAATACAAAAGCATTAGAAAATTTGCTAAAATTATTTTTTTTTACATAAAAATTATCAATAAATTTTTGACTATAAAAATTTTCATATTTATAGGTATTTCCCCATGAAAAATGATCTTTGAAAGTATAATTTTCTTCAGTAATAGGAAAATAATTAAAAGAATCTAAAAAAAAATTACCGAAGTAAGTTTTGCATTCTTTGTTTAAATCATTATTGATAGTTGAAAGAAATTGAGAATTAATTTTTTCATTATTTATGATTTCTAACCCATTAATATCTTTTATTTGCATATATAGTCTTTCTAAATAATCTATTAATAACTAAATGTCTAAAAAAACTTTATTATAGTAATTTAATCAATAATAATATTTTAATTTTTTTTGAGATATTCCTTAATAAAGAGTTTAGAAATATATTTATGACCATTTTGATTCCAATGGATATCTCCTGCTATAAAATATTCGCTAATTACTTGTTCTTTATTATTTAGATCAAAATAATTAAAAAAATCATAAAAATTTATACTGTTATTCTTAGACCAATTTTCCCAAAATACTCTATGATTTAAGGGATTTGAATTATAATATATTTGATTTGGCCACGGATAAATAACGAGAGACATTGCAATATTATTTTTTTTACAGATATCTAATAAATTTTCTAAATTTATTTTAGCAAGATCTCTTCCTTTTTTACCATGTTTTTCCCATAATTTCTCATTGTGAGTCCAATTACCTCTTTCAACATTAATTGATTTATAGAAATTTATTTGATTATTTTTAATTTTAAAAAATGATATTTGAAATTCTTTAGAAGCATTCAATCTTAATTGAATGTATTCTTTTAATTGATGTAAATATTCTCCTACTAAATTATAAAGCAATATAGATGAAAAACTTCTAGATAAAAAAACTCCAATTTTTTTTTCTAATTCATAATAATTATTATTCTTTTTAACAGTATTATCATAAGAATTTTTATAGTAAACTTCATCGGGGATATCTGAAATATCTAAAAAAACAATTAATTCATCAAAATCAATTTTCATTTTCTCAATAAGGTATTTAATTTTTAAATAATAAAGAATTGGTGACTGACTTGCTACACCTGCATTTAAAACTTCTTTTTGCATATTTTCAAATTTATTATCAATTAAGCCCACAAATGTATCTTCATATTTATATCCTATGCCCTCAGTAAAAGAATCTCCTATAAAAATAATTCTTTTGATATTACTTTTTTTAGAAATTTTTCTATTTGATTTATCTTTAAAACCTAAAGAATTAGTAATAAATTCATACTCATATGATCCCCATATATCTTTTGTATTAACATTTTGAGCAAACGAATGATGAAAATATTGATTAGAAACTCTATGATCTAGTGAAGGATAATTAATTTCATAAAAATTAATTTTTTTTTGTAAAAAAAATGTGAACAAATAATCAATTAAGAAAAATGAACAACAAAATATTATTATCATTTTAATTTTTTTCATGAATATTAATTTCTTGTTTTCTTAAATTCTACTAACGCTCCTAATGATGTTGCAAATCCTCTATTTTTTGGAAAGTTTAAACAAAAATTTTGATTTGACAAATTTTTAATTATTGATTTTTTTACTGATTTCAAACAAGATGTTCTGCCTGTAAAGACAATGTTAGATGCCCCTGTTTGGTTAACAACATTTATAACTGATCTAGTAATTGCTTGAGTAATTAAATTAATTAACCCAGCCGCAATATCTTCTTTTGAGAATTTGTAATTTGTAGCAATGATTTTACCAAAGTTGACAGCTGTTGCGTTTGAATTCAAATTACCTATCTTTCCAGAAACTACTTCTTTCAAAATGTAATCTACTGATTTTGAATTGCCTTTAAGGGCTAATTCGTCAATTTTATTTGGGTTATAAGTTTTTAGTATTAACTTACTTAATCCTAGAAGAGTGCCTCCTCCAATGCTAGTTCCTAATATATGACTAAAAAATTTATTTTTAGCATAAACACAAGCAGTTCCTGTTCCGGCGCTAACAATTATAGTAGGCTTATTTTCTTTTATTTTAGCTAAATATAATCCTCCACTAGCAATAGCTTTAACTTCATTAATATGTGTGATGGGTACATTTTCATATTTATTTTTGACTTTATAATGATGACCTCCTGTTAAAATAAAATTTTGTATTTTGTCATAATTTTTAATTTTTTTTTTTATATTTTTAATAGATTGAATAGATAAAATTTTAACATCAGAAGGCATCATGTAATGCGATAATTTATTGTTTATATCTGTGACAACGTCTGTCGTAGTAATTCCAAAATCAATTGATATTTTCATTCTTTATAAGTAAAATTTTAAAAAAGTTTATAAAATAATAAATGATTATTATATTATAAATAAATAAACTAATAGAATTTTAATTTTTAAAAGAATATATTACGCTGCCTGCACATCAGAGCAATCAATATTATTAATAGCTTGATTTATATCCTCCAAAATATCATCAATGTACTCTAATCCAACAGATAATCTTATATAACCTGGGGTCACCCCTGACTTATATTGATCTTCTTCGGATAATTGAGAATGGGTAGTAGATGCTGGGTGAATAGCTAAAGTTCTTGCATCCCCTATATTTGCAACATGGTAAATCATTTTTAAGTTATCAATAAATTGTTTGCCTGCTTCCTTACCTTGTTTTAATTCAAAGCCAACCAGAGGGCCATTCCCTCTAGTTAAATATTTTTTAGCTCTTCGTTTTGATTCATTATCTTCATGAAAATTTGGAAAAATCACTTTACTAATTTCAGATCTACTATTTAAATAATGAGCTACTTTTTCAGCATTTTCTTGATGTACTTTAAATCTTAAAGGCAGAGTTTCTAAACCTTGGATAAAATTAAAAGCATTTGTAGGCGAAAGGGCAGAACCTAAATCTCTTAAAAGCACAAACCTAGCCCTCACAGCAAATGTTACGTTTGCACCTAGTACCTCAGGAACAACCTTTCCTAAAACCCATCCCCAGTAACTTGGTTCAGGTTTGTTGTATAATGGGTGTCTTTCAGGAAATTGGGTCCAATCAAAATTTCCGGCATCGATAATTACTCCACCAATTGAAGTTCCATGACCTCCTATCCATTTAGTTAATGAATGAACAACTATAGCTGCTCCATGTTGTATTGGTTTGCAAGTTATGGGAGCTGCTGTATTATCAACAATTAAAGGAATTCCTTTTTCCAATCCTATTTTAGCTACTTCTTCAATAGGAAAGACATTTAATTTTGGATTTGGAAGAGTTTCGGCATAGTATCCTCTAGTTTTTGAGTCCGTTAACTTAGCAAAATTCATAGGATCTTTTGGATCTGCAAATCTAACTTCAATACCTAATTGTTTAAATGTATTAGCAAATTGATTCCAAGTTCCGCCATATAAGTCTGTAGAAGAAACAATATTATCACCAGCCTGGCATAAATTTTGGATTGCAAAAGCTGAAGCTGCTTGTCCTGAAGATACTGCTACTGCTGCTAACCCTCCTTCTAATGCTGCCATCCTTTCTTCTAATACTGCTGTTGTAGGATTCATTATCCTTGTATAAATATTCCCAAGCTCTTTTAACGAAAATAGGTTGCTTGCGTGTGCTTGATTATTGAATTGATAACTGGTTGTTTGATAAATTGGTACAGCTACTGAATTAGTAGAGCTATCTTTTCTATAATTTCCCGAATGAAGTACTATTGTTTCTGGATGTTGTGATGCAGTAGGCATTATTAAAAACTCCTTGTTTTTTGCATGAGCAGCTCATCACCAATTACATAATTTGAAGAAAAATGAATTAAATAAATAGAGCTACTCATGCATTAATTACTTAGAATATTATTCTAGAAAAACAACATAAAATGATCAATATTTCTAAATAATCTATTTTTTAATAAATTTTTAGAATATTTTTCTAAATTATGATATTATATTAGAATGGATGAAATTGATAAAAAAATACTTTCGATACTGCAAAAGGATATTACTATACCATTAAGTGACATAGCTAAAAGAACTGGGATATCTAAAACACCTTGTTGGAATAGAATAAGAAAAATGGAAGAAGAAGGAGTAATTAGAAATAAAGTTGCAATTTTAGATAATAAAAAAATAAATTTACCAATTGTCGTCTTTCTTTCAATTTCTGTCAGTCATCACACAAAAGAATGGATTAATAAATTTCATAATACTGTATCAAAATATAATCAAATAATTGAGGTTCACCGGATCACTGGTTCAGATATTGATTATTTACTCAAAATAGTATCATCATCTGTTGATGAATATGACATATTTCAACAAAAACTAATAAATGATATAGAATTTAGTAAAATGTCTTCTGGGATAGCGCTGAAAGAAATAAAAAAAATATATTCTCTGCCCCTTGATAATATTTAAAAAATTTATGAATTAATTAAAATTAACTTAATATTTTTAATGAATAATAGAGCTAAAGCGATCTTAGATTTCTGGTTTGTTGAATCTTCACCTGAAGAAAAATTTAACCGTAATGATGATTTTGATAATAGAATTAAAGATCTTTTTTTTGAAGACTATAAAAAAGCTATAATTAACGAATATGATAGTTGGCAAAATAATGCAGAAGAATGTTTGGCATTAATAGTTATATTGGATCAATTTTCTCGAAACTTATTCAGAAATAATTCAAAAGCTTTTGCAATGGATTTTAAGGCTGTAACAATTGCAAAGAATGCTATTAAGAAAAAGTATCATGAGACACTTCCTAATAATCATATATTGTTTATTTTTTTACCTTTAATGCACAGTGAAGAAATAAATAATCAATTTTATTGCAATAAATTGATTGATAATTTTTTAAAAAAAAATTCTAATTACGAACAAATAAAAAAATTCTCAAAAATTCATCTTGATATAATCAAAAAATTTGGAAGATTTCCGTATAGAAATAAAATACTAAACAGAAAAAGTACTAACGAAGAAATTGAATATTTAAGTTCCACTCATTATGACTTTTTTAATGTTTAATCTTTTATTTTTTGAAATTTCAATTATACATAATATAAGTTTATAGGATAAAATTTTGTGACAGATATAATCTTAGATTTTTTTAAAATATTTGGTATAAATATATCTAGTGAAACATTAGTAATATTTGTTGTACCATCTATACTTGCAATTTTTTTAGGATTTTTGTTAAGAATATCACTTTCACTTTGTAAACAAAATTGGGTTGGAACATATCATAACACAATGTCTTTTTTAATGCTTCCTTTAATAGCTTTTGTAATAACAAAAGTTATTGCTGGCAATATTCCACTTGCACTAGGAATGGTTGGGGCGCTTTCAATAGTTCGCTTCAGACACCCAGTCAGAAATGCATTTGAACTGGTTATGTATTTTGCTCTAATAACAATTGGAATATCAGCATCAGTACATTTAAAATTTTCAATTTTCCTAACTTTTTTATTAATTATTATTATTATTACATCATGGATATTGGATAAAGTTTTCAAAATGTATAACAAAAATTTATATTCATTTTCATTTTCTGAAGGACAATTACAGAATAGTCTGGAGGTTGTACTTAATGAAAAAAAAGATGATTTAAGTCAATCAAAAATATTATTACAAGAGATGCATGATGAAGAAAATAAAGTTTATATATATAAATTTTGTAGTTCAGATAGAGAGCAAATAACAAGTCAATCTAAATATATTTCTGAAAAATACAAAACAAATATTAAAAATATAACTACAGATTACATTTGATTACCAAAAAAAAAATAAACCTTGTCTTTTTATTGTTCATTTTACCATTAATTATGAGTTTTTCAGATATTTCTCACATTAATAAAAATATATCATTAGAACATTGTAATCAAAATAATTTAGAAGCTTATCAAAATAATGATGATAATTTTATTTTACCTGAAAGTATCAGCGTCAATATTAATAATTACAGAAAATGGTATAAAAATTATTTTAGTATTTTAAGTAGTTATTCTGATTTAGAAAATTATGTCATACCGTACAATCTAAAAGATTATCACAATGCAAGAATTAATATACAATATAAAAATGGTATAGTTTGTTCATTTAATGGAAGAGTTAAGATTCATGGATCTGGTGTTGATCACATAGACAAAAACTTAGATACATCAACATCCTTAAGAGTTGAGTTATTTGATGGTCATATAAATAATATTTATAATTTTGTTTTATTCAAACCAAAGACAAGAAATTCAGAAAATGAGTTATTTATTACTGCTCTTATGCGTCATTTAGGTTTTTTATCGCCTTTAACATTTGGAGTAAAAGTTAAATTTTTTGATCAAACATATAAACATATGATTTTTCAAGAAAGATTTAATGAGCAATTTTTAAAATCTTACAAAAAAAGACCAGGGCCAATACTTGCAGGAAATAAAAATAGATTTGGAAATTCTAAAATTAGAAATACTGGTTTATCAAGAGTATTAAATTCAGGTGGATTAGATTTTACAAAGAATGTTCATAAGGAAATAGCATTAAAAGCATTAGATAAAGCTAATTATGGCTATTTATACTTTAGAAATAATTTAGAAGAATTTTGGGAGGAGATAAATGAAATAACCAACCTACCACTCCCTGAAAAATTATTCTTAGATGATAAAATTGGTTATAAAACAATGGGAGCTTTTGAAGCAATTTTGATTGCCAGTGCCGGAGTTCCAGGTTTAACTAAAGCAGAAAGAAGATTTTATTACAATCCTATATATGACCGCTTAGAACCTATCTATTATGATGGAATGGTAAAAATTTTAAATATTTTTAATAATGATAAATTAACTATTGCTGAAGAATTGCGTACGACTTTGATAATTTCAGAAATTCATAAAATTGGTGCAATAGAAGCAAGGTTACTCTTATCAAATTTAGATTCTGTCAATTTGTATAAATATCTTAAAAAGATAAGAATTGAATATTTCGGAAAATTTAGTTTAAAAAGTATTGAGCGCGCTCTAAATGTTCTAGATGAAAATCTAATTAAGATAAAAAATGCAGAATTAACAAATAAAAATATTGAACCTAATAAAAAAGCGTATTTTGCAAACAATAATTTGTCAGATAAATATGATTTTGGTTTGGCCTTTCAAGAAACAAATAATATTTTTGTTATTTGTGATATCAATTTAATTAATTGTGAAAAAAATACATTGAATGAAAATGATTTTAATAGAATTATTACTAGTCAGATTATTGAACTTAAAGGAAAAAAAGTTAGATTTGTTAGAAAAAATTTAAATGCGTATGTTCATAATTCTAATCCTAATAAATCAGGAATAAAAATGATGAAAAAGATTAAAATTAATAATTCAATGATCATTTATTTTGATAATCAAGTAGAAATAGAAATTTTTCAAAATAACAGAATGATTAAAATTAAACAAAATAGTAAAAATGATTATGTGATCATAATTGGAAATAAAATAAATGATTGGAGTTTTTATTTTGAAGGGTGGGGTAAAAGAGAATTAGATTATAAAATTGATAAAAATAGTATTGGGGGATGCATAACCTTTTTAGATAGTTTTATAGAAAATATTTCGATTTTTGCAAAGAACATTCCATGCCCTAATGCTATACACTTTATAAACACAACAGGAACTATTAATGATGTAGAAATATTTAATTCTTCAGCCGATGCATTTGATGCTGATTTTTCTAATTTAAAAGTAAATAGTGCAAATATAATCAATGCAGGAGGAGAATGTATTGGCGTGAAGCAAGGAACTTATTTTTTTAATCAAATAAAGTTATCTAATTGTGGCGACAGATCCATTTCTTCTGGTGAAAATGCTAAAATAACTTTGAATAATATAGAGGTCATAAATGCTAAAGTAGGGCTTGCTGCAAAAGACTCTAGCAGTATTGAAGCAAAAAATGTAATTTTAAAAAATGTAGAGAAATGCATATTATCATTTAAACAAAAAAATAATTTTTCTGGCAGTGTTATTAAAACATACAACGATAGTTATTTTTGTAACAACAATTCTTCCGATATCGAAAAAAACTCTTTATGGTTAAATGATTAATGAGTTTTAGATTAGAAGAAAAATTAAATATTGATAATAATAATTTATTTATTTTTAAAAAGTGGCTTTATACAAATAATGCTAAAAAAATTTATGATGGAAGAATCATTAGTTCGATTTATTTTGATAATATCAGAATGGATAGTTACAAAGATAGCAATGAAGGAATAACACCTAGGAAAAAAATAAGACTTCGAAGCTATAATAATAATTTTGATTATAAAAATAAAGGTGGGCAGCTTGAAATTAAAATCTCTTCAACAGAAGGTAGATATAAAAGCATTATTAATAAAAATAATATTGATTCAATTCTTAAATTGGGATTATTTGATAAAGACTATGGCACTTGCAAACCTAAAGTAATAGTTTCTTATTATAGATCTTATTTTAATGTTTTGAATATGAGATTAACATTAGACGAAAAAATAAATTATCAGAAATACGGAAGAAATTTAACTCGTTTACAGGATAATTCATTTATTGCAGAAATAAAATCTGATAATATTAAAAATCTGAACTATATTTATGATAAATTCAACTTTACAAGAATAAAATTTTCAAAATATTGTAGAGCAATTGAAAGATTAAAATTAGTATAAAAATTAATTTTGTTTTGTATTTCTTAGTTAGTGCAAACTAAATAATCAGCTATTTTACTTTGTTAATAATCTAAATATAGATTTGAATATTTGTTTAAAAAAAAATCAGGAATACTTGCTTTAATACCATTAATTTTATGAAAAGAATCAAAGTTTTTCTTAACATGCATTTGATTATCTGGTTTACTTAACTCAGCATTCCATTCATAACGAAGATTATTCCAAAAAGTTTGAGTGAGTGAATTGAGTTCTAATGGATTTTTATAATTTTCTTCTAGCACCTGAACAGCTTTTAAAACTTCATCAGAACTATTGCGAACTATTTCTACTCCTTTCTTTTTGTAAAACTCTGCATTTATTACTCTAACTAAATCATATTTTATCATTTCCTTTAAATTTAAGTACTTGTCATTTTTCTTTGCATTGCATGGTAAAAGCAATGTATTAGGTGACCATGATTGTTGAGCTCCCATTGGGAAAACACTAAAACTTAACCTTGGCACGCCAAACAAAGTAGGGATATCTCCTAATCCTGTGCCTCCATTAATAAAAAAATTACAATTTGCTGATAGCCATATATCTAAAAAATCACTATTTTGTTCAGATACCGCATAGTCAAAAAAATTTTTATGTATCAAAGGATATGGCTCATTAATATATTTTCCCAATCTAATCACTGAGTAACCTTTGCCTAATAAGTATTCAATTGAAGGTAGTAAAGTTTTTGGATTAGTATTTCTATATGCATGCAAATTTTCAACTTTGTTTAAGCCAATTTTATTATAGTACTCACTAGTCCTATATATTATGCAAACAAATTTATTTTGATTAATATTATTTTTTACTAAAAAATCTGCCCCTATTTGGTTTTCTTTTTCAGTAAACTCAAATATTTTAGAATTATTATCAAAACAATTTGCAAAATTGTGTTTTTCGGTCATATGCATTTGTTCAATCAAAAAGTTAAATTTAAAATATCCAGATGTTAATTCATTAAGATTTTTCATAATCTGAAAAACTTGTTCGTATTTTTGATCGACGTTATAATTTTCTTTGATTTTTTTAATTATGTAATCATTAGGAATATTAAAATTTTTTTTAAAAAAAAATATATTTTTATTTTTATAAATCTTTGAACTCAAAAAAATATTAACTGGAAAATGGCCTATTCTTTCATTTTCAATACATAATATATTATTTTTTTTAGAACAAGTCGTAAAAAATAAAATAATTTTATTGAAGTTTTTAATAATAATTAAAATATTTGTTAATTTTGAGTATATTCTTTTTATCACAATTATATTTTAACTATTATTTATAATTTAGCTGGTTTAGCTGTATGTCTATTTTTTACATAATCAGAACACATAGAATATAGGCCTAAAAACCATCTACCTTCTAAATATTGATCATT
This sequence comes from Alphaproteobacteria bacterium MarineAlpha5_Bin7, assembly GCA_002938195.1. Taxonomy (GTDB): domain Bacteria; phylum Pseudomonadota; class Alphaproteobacteria; order HIMB59; genus MarineAlpha5-Bin7. Next base: position 36,808 of record PTKX01000010.1, read on the forward strand.
TTTGACGCCACCTTTTGGACTATCGACGCCATGGTATATAGTGGCAAAACCAAAAGAACAGTCGCCTACATCTAATTTATCTTCTAAATTAATTTTTTTATTATTTTGATCAATGCAGTAAATGCCACCTTCTTCAAAATCTTTTCCTTTTTTTGATAAATAAATATTTATAAAAAATTTTTGATATAAATATGGATCCTGGTGAAGTTCTAAACCGCCTGTATTAGGAGGATAGTTTACAACTTGTATTCTGTCAATTATTCCATCTTTTGGCGTGTTGTCTTCCCAACAATTCTCAAAATAACCACTTACTAATTTTATAATTCTCCATGTTTTATTTATTTTTTCAAAAAAATCAAATTCATCTTTATTCCATGGAAAAAAATATGCAGATTTTTTTATAGCTTTTATAGAATACTTATTCGCAACTTTTTCATCAATGTTTCTATAAAAATTTTTAACACCCTCTGTTATTTTAAAAAAACTACTTTCATTCGTATTAACATATTCAGTAATTCTAGTTTTTAAAGAAAAAATAAAATCCTCATCAAATGCTTTTTTGATTACTATGATGTCACCATTAATTAAAGAATCTGTTAAATTATGAGCAAAATTTTTATCTTGTGAAATTACTAAATCCTTAAATTCTAGGAGATTGTAATTAACTATATTTCTTAATCTCTCAGGTAATGCTTTATTTTTTTCAAGCTCATTCCATAGTTTATAATAAATATTATTTTTGTCCTGAAAAGTATCAGGAATTTTATCTAAAATAATCATAAGGTAGATTTATCACAATTTATTCAATAAATCTAAATCATTTGGAAAAAATCAAATAAAAACTAAATTAATTTAAAAAAATTTAATTAAAGCAATGATATTATATTCCCATCACCTTCTGCAAAGTCATATTTGTCAAAATCTTTTTTTTCTACCCAAGCTAAATCTTCGTGCTCATTAAGTTCAATAGTGCCACTTTCTTGAGTGCATAAAAAATAGTGTAAAACTATATCTATTTTTTCATCTTTATATTTTTCTTCAGCAATTTTATCTTGCAAACTAATTTTAATATTCAATTCTTCTTTTATTTCCCTTAATAATGCCTCTTCGAAAGTTTCATTTTCTTCAACCTTTCCACCTGGAAATTCCCATTTTAAACCCAAGTATTTTTTTCTATTTCTTTGAACTATTAAATATTTATTATTTTTTCTAATTATAGCTGCTACTACATTATTCATTGAAAGTGCTCATTCATTTCACGTATGTTAATAAGTAAATTTAACTCATTGACAAATCAAATCTGGAAGTTTTAAATCATAAATATGAAAATATTATTATTTGTTATCTTTTTACTAACATCTTTTTGCAAATTTGCATTTTCAGAGGAGCAACAAATTATTACAATTTCAGAGGAGCACCAAATTATTGCAATGGGTGATATAGAATATGGTGAATATTTAGGTTCTGAATGTGCGGCATGTCATCAGCAGTCAGGAGCAAGTGAAGGTATTCCTTCAATTAACGGTATGGATGCAGAGGTGTTCGTTGCTTTATTGCTTGCTTACAGAGCAAAATTAATGGAAAATCCTGTTATGCAAATGATCGCTGGGAGACTTGATGATGAACAAATTGGCTCATTAGCTCTTTATTTTAGTACATTAGAACCACCAAAATGATCATATTTTCATTTACTT
>PTKX01000011.1 GCA_002938195.1 Alphaproteobacteria bacterium MarineAlpha5_Bin7
GATCCAGCAGGAAATATTTATCAAGCATGCTATAAAGAACATGAAGGTTCTTTCTTAGTAGGAATGATAGCAGCTATGGCATCAAAATCTGGTACTATAGGTTTTGTTGGTGGAATGGATATTCCATTAATTCGAAAATTCCAAGGTGGTTATGAGCAAGGTGCTTTATATGTTAATTCTAATATTAAAATTTTGGCTAACATGACTGGCACAACACCAGAAGCTTGGAACAATCCAACAAAAGGCGCAGAGCTAACAAAAGCACAAATTGATGGCGGTGCAGATGTAGTCTACCAAGCCGCTGGAGGAACTGGAATTGGAGTTCTTCAAGCTGCTGCTGATGCAGGAATAATGGGCATTGGTGTTGATACAAATCAAAACTGGATGCATCCAGGCAATATGTTAACTTCAATGTTAAAACGACTGGACCTTACTATTTTTGAACAAGCTGAAAAGACTGCTGCAGGAACTTTCGAACCTGGAATTCATATACTTGGTCTTGCTGAAGGTATGGTTGGGTATGCTACCGAAGATGGTCAAGTAACTGCTGATATGGAAGCTGCAGTAAAAGCTGCTTCTGCTGATATAATCAGTGGTGCAATAGCTGTTGCTGATTGGTCACAGGAATAATTATAAAAAACTATTTGGTGAGACCTAAATAAAATAAATAATTTATGGTCTCACCCATCTTAGAATTAAAAGACATAAACAAATCTTTTGGTCACGTACACGCAAATAAAAATATCAACTTACAAATCAGCAAAGGAACAATTCACGGAATCATTGGAGAAAATGGAGCAGGCAAATCAACCTTAATGAGCATAGTATTTGGTCTTTATCAGGCCGATTCAGGAACAATAAATATTAATGGAAAGTCAGTTAAATTAAAATCACCCCGAGATTCAATTGAAAGCGGCATAGGCATGGTTCATCAACATTTTATGCTAGTTGAAAATTTTTCTGTTTTAGAAAATATTATTTTAGGTTTTGAAGGAGAACTTGTTTTTGGAAAAAATTTAGAAAAAGCAAAAAAAGATTTAATAAATTTATGCGAAACTTATAAACTCAATATTGATCTTGATTCAACAATTTCAGATTTATCAGTGGGTTTTCGTCAAAGAGTTGAGATTTTAAAATCTCTGTATCGCGGCGCCGAAATACTTATTTTAGATGAACCAACTGGCGTATTAACTCCCCAAGAAGTGGATGAGCTTTTTAAAATTTTGCGCTCTCTTAAAGAGGAGGGAAAAACTATTGTTCTAATTACGCATAAATTAAATGAGATTATGGATTTAACAAGTGAAGTTTCTGTTATGCGACAGGGAGAAATGGTTGGTCATAAGAAAACTGATTCCACTAACAAGGAGGATTTAGCAGAAATGATGGTTGGAAGAAGCGTTTTGCTCCGTATAAATAAATCTTCTGCAAAGCAAGGAGAGGTAGTTTTTAGTGTTAAAGATTTAGTAGTAAAGGATGATTTGGATGTCACTAGAATAAAAAATGTAAGTTTTGATATTCATGAGGGAGAAATACTAGGGTTGGCTGGCGTTACTGGAAATGGACAAACAGAACTTCTAGAAGCCTTATCAGGAATAAGAAAAATTGAGTCAGGTGAGATTAAGCTTTTTAATGAAATTATTTCAAACCAAAATAATTTTTTGGATCCTAGAATTTTAAAAGAAAAAGGTTTAGCTCATGTTCCAGAGGATCGGCAAAGAATGGGACTCGTTACAGACTTTAAAGCATATGAAAATTTAATTTTTGGCTATCATCACCAAGAGCCATTTTCAAAATCTTCTATTCTTAAGGAAAAAGAAATATTATCTTTTTCAAAAAAAGTTATGGATGAATATGACGTAAGACCAAATTCACCTAATTTAATCACATCTAATTTTTCTGGAGGGAATCAGCAAAAAATTATTTTGAGTCGAGAACTCAATGAGAATCCAAAAGTTCTTTTAGTTGGTCAACCGACAAGAGGAGTAGACATTGGGGCAATAGAATTTATTCATCAGAGACTTATAGATATGAGAAATAAAGGAGCAGCCATACTTTTAGTTTCGGTTGAGCTTGATGAAGTTTTATCTTTGTCTGATAGGATAGTGGTCATGTTTGATGGAAATATTGTGGGTGAGAAAATAAATAAAAATGTAACTGATCGGGAGTTAGGGCTATTAATGGCAGGGGTTGCATAATGACTACTGTAGTTGATAAAACAAAAGTACCTTGGTGGGCTGCCAACATAATTGTTCCGCTTGTAAATCTAGTCTTGGCTCTTTTAGTTTCAGGATTATTTATTTTTATTGCAGGAGAAAATCCTCTTCAAGCTGTTAAATTGATTATTTATGGATCGTTTGGATATGTTGAAGGCTTTGCTTACACTCTTTACTATACAACAAATTTTATTTTTACTGGCTTAGCATTTGCTGTAGCATTCCATTGCCGTCTTTTCAATATAGGGGGTGAAGGACAAGCATATATTGGTGGTTTAGGGGTTTTTCTTGTTGCAATAAATTTTAGTTTTTTACCAGTTCCAATAGTTTGGTTATTAGCTATAGCAGGTGCAATAATATTTGGTGCTGCTTGGGCGTTTATTCCTGCATATCTTCAAGCAAAAAGAGGTAGTCATGTTGTTATTACAACTATAATGTTTAATTTCATTGCATCATCTTTAATGATATTTCTGCTTGTTGATGTAATTAGAGATACCGCCCAGATGGGGCCGCACACTGTGGCGCTTCCTAAAGAATTATGGTTTCCAACCTTTAAAGACTTTGCACATTTATTTGGTATGAAGATAAGATATTCGCCTCTAAACATTTCTTTTATAATTGCAATCATTGCTTCATTTTTTGTTTGGTTTTTAATTTGGAAAACGAAATGGGGATATGAAATGCGCGCAGTTGGACATAATACCCAGGCTGCAATCTATGCTGGTATTTCACCTTATAAAAATATTATTATTGCAATGTTAGTTTCAGGAGGTCTCGCAGGAATGTTGGGAATAAATGAAATTTTAGGAGTGCACCATAAAATAGTTGCCGGTTTTCCTGCCGGATATGGATTTACAGGAATAGCAGTTGCTCTAATGGGAAGAAATCACCCCATAGGAATTTTTCCAGCAGCTTTGCTATTTGGGATTTTATATCAAGGTGGATCAGAAGTTACTTTTGATATGCCTAATATTACCCGGTATATGTTTATTGCTGTTCAAGGAGTTATAATTTTATTTAGTGGCGCTTTAGAGAATTTGTTTAGACCTCAAATTGAAAGTTTTTTTGTAAATCGAATAAATAAAGAAAATCCTGCGTAATGGAAAATTTAGCTGACATAGCTTCACTACTCAATTCTACATTTAGGATATCTACCCCACTGATATTTGCTGCAATGGCAGGACTTTTTGCTGAAAGATCAGGCGTTATAGATTTTGGCTTAGAAGGTAAAATGCTGGCAGCAGCTTTTGTAGCAGCGGTGGGTTCTTATTATTTTAATTCTCCATGGTTAGGATTAGTTTTAGCAATAATAGCCTGCGTTAGCCTTTCTATGCTTCATGGTTTTGCATCAGTCACACATAAAGGGGATCAAGTAGTATCTTGTGTGGCAATTAATATTTTGATGATTGGTTTAACCACGGCACTAGCTGCTGCATGGTTTGGTCAAGCAGGATTGACACCTACCTTAAAAGATAATCAAAGATTTTTAGAAATCACGCTTCCATTTGCAGATTCATTACAGAATGTTCCAATCATTGGTTTGATATACAGTGACATTATTAGTGGTCATTATATATTTGTATACATAGCTTATTTATTAGTGCCTATAGTATTTTGGATTGTATTTAAAACAAGTTTTGGTTTGAGAATTCGAGCTGTTGGAGAAAACCCAAGTGCAGTTGATACAGCAGGTATCAATGTTTTTTCAATGCGTTATAAAGCTTTAATGGTTAATGGAGTTTTAATTGCCTTTGCAGGAGCGCATTTGTCTACAGCCGTTAATGCTAATTTTTTTAGAGAAATGTCAGCTGGAAGAGGATATCTTGCTTTAGCAGCACTTATTTTTGGAAAATGGCATCCAAAAACAGCTCTGATAGCATGTTTACTTTTTGGTTTTACTGATGCCCTACAAATTAGACTCCAAGGGGTTCCTATACCAGGAATAGGATTAATACCTGTGCAATTTATTCAAGCTACTCCCTATATATTGACAGTGGTTCTTTTAGCTGGATTTGTTGGCAAAGCAATTGCTCCAAATGCTATTGGCCAACCATACATTAAAGAAAGATAGATATTTTCTAAAATTGAATTATATAAGTCTTTAATATTATGGCAACAAAGATTGATCACATAAAACTTCTTCGTGAATATGGGTTAAAACCTACTTCACAGAGATTATTCCTTTCTGAAATACTATTTTCTGGAAAAAATATGCATTTTTGTGCTGAGGATTTAAGTAAAGTTGTTTCAAAAAAAGGGTGTAAAATGTCTCTAGCCACAATATACAACAACCTCCATCATTTAGTGGAAGTCGGATTATTAAAAAAAAGACAAATCAGTAATAATCGAACTTATTTTGACAACAACGTGACTGATCATTTTCATATCTTTGATGAGGAAAGTAATATGCTTATGGATATACCTTATTCTGACGTTAAATTTTCAAAATTGCCCAAACTACCCAAAAATAAAAAAATTAAAAATATCAACCTAATAATAAATTTAGAAAATAAATAAAAAAATAAATTAGAATTATTCTAATCTATTGACAAATTTAATTATAGAATTAAATATTTATTAGAAAATAAAGAAAGAGGATAAAATGAATGATGCAAGTAAGTGCCCAGTAATGCATGGCGCTGTAACTACTAACAGTACAAGTGGGACTTCAAATAGAGATTGGTGGCCTAATCAATTAAATTTAAGCATCCTCCATCAACATGATAAAAAATCTAATCCTATGGATTCAAACTTCAACTATCACGAAGAATTTAAAAAACTTGACTACAATTCATTAAAGCAAGACTTACACCATCTCATGACCGACTCTCAAGATTGGTGGCCTGCGGATTTTGGACATTATGGCCCCTTCTTTATTCGTATGACATGGCATGCAGCAGGAACATATAGAACAGGCGATGGAAGAGGCGGGGGTGGAACTGGTGCGCAGCGATTTGCCCCTCTCAATAGCTGGCCAGATAACGGCAACTTAGATAAAGCTCGAAGACTACTTTGGCCAATTAAACAAAAATATGGCAATAAAATTAGTTGGGCTGATTTGTTAATTTTAGCTGGAAATGTTGCAATAGAATCAATGGGAGGAAAAACTTTTGGATATAGTGGAGGACGCGAAGATATATGGGCCCCAGAAGAAGATATCTATTGGGGTATAGAAAAAGAATGGCTTCAAAACAAACGTTATAAAGGTGATCGTGAGCTTGATAATCCATTGGCAGCGGTTCAAATGGGTTTAATTTATGTTAACCCTGAAGGACCAGACGGCAATCCCGATCCACTTGCAAGTGCAAGAGATATTCGAGAGACTTTTGGAAGAATGGCAATGAATGATGAAGAGACCGTAGCTCTTACAGCTGGGGGCCATACTTTTGGCAAAGCTCATGGTGCAGGAGATCCAACGCATGTAGGACCCGAACCTGAAGGTGCAGAAATTGAAGAAATGGGATTTGGTTGGATTAGTAAACATGGTTCAGGAAAGGGTAGTGACACAATCACAAGTGGTATTGAAGGAGCTTGGACTTCAAACCCTACCAAATGGGACAATGGTTATTTTGATCTTCTGTTAGGATATGAGTGGAAACTTACAAAAAGTCCAGCGGGCGCAAATATATGGCATGCAGTGGATCAAAAAGATGAACATAAAGCGCCTGATGCAGAAGACTCATCAAAGCGAGTACCAACAATGATGACAACAGCTGATATGGCAATGCGTGAAGACCCAGAATATAGAAAAATCTCTGAACGTTTTCATAAAAATCCAGGTGACTTTCAAGATGCTTTTGCTCGTGCTTGGTTTAAACTTTTACATCGTGATATGGGTCCAAAAACTCGCTATATTGGTCCAGAGGTTCCAAAGGAAGAGTTGATTTGGCAAGACCCTATTCCTTTAGGAAATTCTGATTATGATGTTGATGAAGTAAAAACAAAAATATCAAACAGCGGATTATCCATAATAGAGATGGTAGAAACAGCTTGGGCAAGTGCATCAACTTTTCGCGGAACCGATATGAGAGGTGGAGCTAATGGCGCTCGAATCCGTCTTGAGCCTCAAAAGAATTGGGAAGCAAATAAACCAACTCAACTTTCAAAAGTATTAGATATATTAGAAAATATATCAAAAGAAACTGGAGCATCAATTGCAGATGTCATTGTTCTTGCAGGCAATGTCGGAATTGAAAAAGCATCAGGTGTTTCAGTTCCATTTATACCTGGTCGAGGAGATGCTACTGAAGAAAATACTGATGTAGAATCTTTTGCAGTTCTTGAGCCAGAGGCAGATGGCTTTAGAAACTATTTAAAGAAAAACTTCACTGTTATGCCTGAAGAGCTTATGTTGGATAAGGCGCATTTACTTGGTCTTTCTGCTCCAGAGATGACTGTCTTAGTAGGTGGAATGCGATCACTTGGTATCAGTTCTGATCACAGAGGCATCTTTACAGAAAGAAAAGAAAAATTGACAAATGATTTTTTTGTTAAGCTACTCGACATGGAAGTAAAATGGGAAGCTACTGGCAGTAATTCTTACCAAGCTACTCATCGCAAAACAGGAGAAAAAGTTAGAACAGCATCTAGAACTGACCTTGTCTTTGGTTCTAATTCTCAACTTAGAGCGTTAGCAGAAGTTTATGCTCAATCTGACTCGCACGATAAGTTTGTGAATGATTTTATATTAGCTTGGAACAAGGTTATGAATGCAGATCGTTTTGATGTTATTTAAAATGGCCTCTCTCCCTTAACTGCAATTCTATCCATAATTCTTCTATAACCTAAGCCTCTTTTAGGGAAAAAATCAGATATTGCATAATGTATAACACTTCGATTATCCCATATTGCAACAGCATTTTTGGTCCATTTAAATCTACAGGTAAATTCTAATCTTTCTTGATGTTTAAAAATTTGATTTAATAAATCATTACCTTCTTCTTTATCCATGCCCACTATTTCTTTAGTATAGGTCCAATTAACATATAATATTTTTTTACCTGTTTCTGGGTGAGTTCTAACTATCGGATGTTGATTAGAATACTCATCCAATTTCCCTTCTTTTGCTTCCATGCCCTTATAATTGTCTACAAAAAAAGATGCTCCCAAAGAGCTGTGCACTGCCTTTTTATCTATTATTTTATTTTTAATTTTTTTATCCAAGGTTTCCCAAGCTAATTCCATATTTGAAAACATTGTATCACCTCCTATAGGAGGTATTTCTACAGATTTTAAAATAACAGCTAGAGTGGGCTCTTCATTATAACTTACATCGCTATGCCAGTTTTCTCCCCAATTATTTTTTTCGTATGGCTCTTTCACAATTCTTAATATTTCAGGGTATTTAGGAAGCCCTTTTACATAAGCATGTTTTTCAATAGGGCCAAAACATTCAGAAAAATTAATTTGTTCTTGATGAGTTATGTCCTGATTGCGAAAAAAAATTACTTTGTGTTCATATAATAAATTTTTAATGCTATTAATATTGGCTTCTGAAGTATCACGTAAATCTACACCGCTTATTTCAGCCCCACAGGCGCCAGATAGCAATTCTATTTTCATAAAATCTATTTGACAGAAAAAAATTCATCAAACAAGAACTAAAATAATTAATTAGTTGGCTTCCAATTTTTCGGAGCTAATTCGAAGTCAGAATAATCAAAACCTGGTGCTACTGTGCAACCTATAAGGGAATATTCGCCATTACTTACCATGCTAAACCATGAACCAGCATTTACTACAATGTGCATATTTTCATTGTTAATAATTTTGTTTCCAAGAACTTCAGTATATGATCTTTTACCATCTTCAGAGATATATACTGACATAGAATCTCCTTTATAAAAATGTAATATTTCATTTTTAGTCAATCGATGCCAATGTGAACGCTGACCTTTTTTGAGCAAGTAATAGATTAGGCTCACATTATTATCTTTATCACGAAACGATTCTGAAAAATAACCCCCTTCTGGATGAGGTAACATTTCAAGTTTTTTTATTAATTTTTCTGGATCATCCATATTACCAATAAAATCCTACATTAAGTGGCCAAGTTTCTTAGCTTTAGTTGTAAGATATTTTTCATTGTGTTCATTTGTAGAACCAAGAATAGGTAGTCTTTTATTAACTTTTAAACCCATATTTTCTAGTGCGTTAATCTTACTAGGATTATTGGTCATTAAATCTACTGATTTAATTTTTAAATGTTCTGCCATTGAAGCAACTATTTCATAGCTTCTTTCATCTTCTTGAAAGCCTAATTGATGATTTGCTTCTACAGTGTCCATACCACCATCTTGTAATTTATAGGCTTTTATTTTATTTGATAACCCTATGCCCCTGCCTTCTTGTTGAAGATAGAATATTACACCTGAACCATTATTAGCAATTTGCTTTAATGATTCAGTTAACTGAAAACGACAATCACATCTCATGCTAAAAAAGGATTCACCTGTTATACACTGTGAATGTATTCTAGCTAATACAGGAGATAAATTAAGATTTCCAATCGTGACAGCTAAATGATCTTTATTACTACTAATTTCTGTAAACGCATGAACATCAAAAGTAGCAATATCTGTAGGAAGACTTGATCTTTCAATAAAATTTAAAAATTTGTTTTTTTTCAACATTGACTTAAAAGCAGTTAATAATTGTTTCTCTTACTTTTTTCCATATAAATGTAAATTCATTTTTGCAAATATATTGTTATAAATAGGCTAATTGTTTCATAGGTATTGTCAATTCTTCTTCTATTTGTTTTACTTGTTTTTGAGTTAAAACTTGTCTCCATTCACCCACAACCCCTTTTCTAAAGAATTTTGTATTAATAGTAGCTTCTTTAAATTTATATTTATTTTCTAAAGATTGTAAATTATTAAAACTTGTTGAGTCCTTTACTGACTCTAAGAATTTATTATCAGTTTTTATATCCAGGCTTGTTACGGTATTTAGAAAGTTTACTATAGTAGAAATACCTTTATCAACATCATTAATCATATCTTCATATTTTAAAATTAATCTTGGCACTTTTTTAAATTCCATCCAAGAGTCAATATTGTTTTTCCAAGTAGAAATAAGTTCATTTACTTTCTGAAATGATGTCATTCTGTTTTTTTCAAATAAAACCTTATTTAATGAATCAGGTATATTTTCACCCATGTGATTGCTTAAAGAAACTACTACATCTCTTGGATCTCTTATTATGTATATAAAAGCAAGACAAACAGATTCATCAGTAAAAAAATTATTATTTATAATACCCCTAACGCTATGAGTTTTAAAAAATACAACTTCCTTCTTTTTTAAATTTATATTTTTTTGGGCATTTATCCAATTATTAGATAGCCAATTAAAGTCTAAATTGCCCTTAGAATCAAAACTAGGATTTTTTAAATTATTAAAATTAGCTATTTGAGAAAAAAGTATAATTTTTTGTAAATCATCAAAATGAAAATTACCTTGGTTATAGATAAGTGAACTAATTATACTTCTTAGCCAAGTATTTCCCGATTTAGGATAAGATGCTAAAAAAATAATTTTTTTTTTGTTTGTCACTAAATTAAACTGTTAATAATTTATAATTTTGTCGGATTAGGTGAGTCTTTATATACTTTTTTTGGATCAAAAACTTTTTCTTTTTCCTTAAATTCTAAAACAACACCTGAATCAGCACTATTTTTCCCAAAAGGAATGCTTCTGTAAAAACATGACTTATAACCAACGTGACAACTTGCTCCGCCATTTAGATCAACCTTTAACCAAACACAGTCTTGATCATCATCAATTCTTATTTCTTTTATTGTTTGTACATATCCACTGGTTTTGCCTTTATGCCATAAAGATTTTCTACTTCTTGAATAATAAACTGCCTCTCCCAGTGTTATCGTTTTATAAAAAGCTTCTTTATTCATGTAACCTTGCATTAAAACCTCTCCTGACTTAAAGTCAGTAGTTACAACTGGAATTAAACCATCTTCATTAAATTTAGGAGCCAGTTCTTTTGACTCTTCAACTTGCTCAATACTTTTTCTTTTTTTGAATAAATCTTTTATCATTTTAATTTATATCAATTGGAGACATTTTTTCTTTAAGTAACTGCTCTAAAATATCATCTATTTTAAATGTCTCGGTTTTATTATTTCCTAACTTTCTCAATGATAAAGTCTGATTTTCAGCTTCTTTTTTCCCAACTACTATTATTATAGGAACTTTCGCAGTACTATGTTCTCGTATTTTATAACCTATTTTTTCATTACGCAAATCTTTCTCAATTCTAAAGCCTTTTTCTCTAAATTTATTATAAATATTTTCTGCATAACTATTTGTATCCGAAGTTATTGTGGCTATAATAATTTGTAATGGAGATAACCAAAAAGGTAAATGCCCAGCGTAGTGTTCGATAAGTATTCCAGCAAATCTTTCTAGAGATCCAAACAAAGCTCGATGAAGCATGACTGGTATTTTCTTTTGCCCATCTTCGCCTACATAATTTGCATTTAATCTTCCTGGAAGATTTAGATCTACCTGTAAAGTTCCACACTGCCAATCTCTACCGATGGCATCTCTAAGCACAAACTCCAACTTAGGACCATAAAAAGCCCCTTCTCCTGGATTATGTGTATAATCAAGATTAGTACTTTCCATAGCATTTATTAGCGCTTTTTCCGCTTTATCCCAAATTTCATCTGTTCCAACTCTTTTTTCAGGACGGTCAGAATATTTAATTCTAACATTCTCAAAACCAAAATCTTTATAAATACTTAAAATTAAATCACAAACAATTTTGCTTTCGCTCGTTATTTGATCCTCAGTACAAAAGATATGTGCATCATCTTGAGTGAATGCACGTACTCGCATTAAACCATGCAATGCTCCCGAAGGTTCGTATCGATGAACTTTTCCAAATTCTGCCATTCTGAGAGGAAGATCGCGATAACTTTTAAGCCCTTGTTTATAAACTTCTACAGCACCAGGACAATTCATGGGCTTAATTGCAAACACTCGATCTTCTTTTGCTTCAGTAGTAAACATATTTTCACCAAACTTTTCCCAATGTCCTGAGGTTTCCCATAATGATCGATCAAGCAAATCAGGAGTATTTGTTTCTACATAATCAGCATTTTCTTGTCGTTTGCGCATATAATTAATAAGAGATTGAAATAAATACCAACCCTTAGGATGCCAAAAAACAGCTCCCGGAGCTTCTTCTTGAAAATGAAAAAGATTCATTTCTTTTCCTATTTTTCTATGATCACGTTTTTCTGCTTCTTCTAATTGAATTAAATAATTCTTAAGTTCTTTTTTATTTTTCCAGGCCGTTCCATAAATACGAGTTAACATTTTATTGCTTGAATCACCTCTCCAGTATGCACCTGCAACCTTTGTTAATTTAAAGCCATCGCCAATATCTCTAGTAGATTCTCCATGAGGACCTCTACAAAGATCTAACCAGGCCCCTTGTTTGTAAATTGTAATTTCTTCTGATTCAGATATGTCATTAATTAACTCAACTTTATATTTTTCTCCTTTTTTTGAAAAATATTGAATAGCCTCTTTACGCGTCCATGTTTCTTTTTTAAATTTGTCACCCCTTGCTATAATTTCGAACATTTTTTTTTCAATATGATTTAAATCTTCAGAAGTGAAAGGTTTTTCTCTTTCAAAATCGTAATAAAAACCATTTTCAATTGTTGGACCAATACTTACCAATGTATCAGGATATAAACTTTGTACTGCTTCTGCTAAAACATGAGCACAATCATGACGAATTATTTCAAGATTCTTTTTATTATCAAGATTAGATGTCATAGTTTACCCTTATGTGACCTATATTTCACTTCGCCAGATAGTTCCATTTTTTGTATCTTCAATTTCTATTCCTTTACTTTTTAATTCATCACGAATTGAGTCAGCTAAAGTAAAATTCTTGTTGCGTCTAGCCTCATTGCGATTTTTTATCAACCCTTCTATAGTATCGTTGTCCAAACCTTCTGAATGCCCATACCCTAGCCATTTTTTAGGATTATCCTGAAGAATTCCTATTAATTTTCCAATTGCTAAAATTTCACCTTTAATTATAATTTTTTCACTAGCGCTTGACGAAGATATTTTATTGGCTAATAAATTCAACTCAGCAAGAGCTTTTGGTGTATTTAAATCATCACATAAGGCTGCCATGATATTGTCTGGAACTTTATAATCTGAATTATTAATATCAATATCATCTAAATCTTTTAATTCACGATAAAGCCTAGTTAACATATTCTTACTTTGATTAATTGAATCTACTGTCCAATTTAAGGGCTGCCTATAATGAGAAGACAAAAGAGTTAGTCTTAGCACTTCTCCTGAAAAATTATTAATTAAATCATGAACTAATTTAATATTACCGATGGATTTTGACATTTTTTCACCTTCAACAATAACAAATCCATTATGGAACCAATATTTTGCAAATGATTTTGGATCATTAGTCTTATTATAAGCTCCACACGATTGAGCAATTTCATTTTCATGATGAGGAAATGTTAAATCCATCCCCCCACTATGTATATCAAATGGAAGTCCCAAGGTTTTTTCTGACATAGCAGAACATTCTAAATGCCAACCGGGCCTTCCAAAACCCCACGGTGATTGCCATCCAGGAACATTATTAGAGCTTGGTTTCCACAAAACAAAATCTGCAGGATCTTTTTTAAATGGAGCAATCTCAACACGACTGCCTAATATTTGTTCTTCCCTATTTCTTTTTGACAAACACCCATATTTTTTGAATGAAGGAACATGAAACAGCACATGATCTTCTTTTATATAAGCATGATTGTTTTTTATAAGTTTTTTTGTAAGCTCAATCATTTCATTAATATGATCTGTAGCACGAGGTTGAATATCTGGAGGCAATACTCCTAAACTTAACATGTCTTCATTATAAATTTTTTCAAACTTTCTAGTTAAATCTTTAAATGGAATATTTTTTTTTGCCGATGTTTCAATTATTTTATCATCTATGTCTGTGATGTTAGATACATAAGTTACTTTTGGATAAATGGTACGCAATAATCTGACTAATAAATCATTAGCTACTGCCATTCGCGCATTTCCAATATGAGCATAATTGTAAACAGTTGGCCCACACGCATAGATTCTTATGTTTGAAGAATCAATAGGAACAAACTCCTCTTTATAATTTCCTAGTGTGTTATAAATTTTAAGCATTTTTATTGTAATTAAATTTTACTTTATATTATCCTAAAAGGTGTTTTGAACTTTAAAATTAAAAAAAGGGATTATAAGCCCATTGAAGCAAAGCCTGCCTTTGTTTTTTGCGGCAGCTAAAGAATTTTTTTGGGCAGTTTTTTTTGATTCCACCAATATGTCTAGGTCCGAAAGCCCTCCAGCGAGAAATTTGAATTTTATCAATTTCAGGGATTCTTCTACCCATAGAGTATCTGCAATACCATTGAAACCAGCCTCGAGGATCTTCTTTCATTATCCAATCTTTTTTTTTCCATTCTTGTAAGCTAAGCCCCGCCCTAATCTGAAAATAATTTAAATTAACGTCAAAGGTTTTACTAATTTTTGCATTTTTCAACCAAGATTTTGGATATTCATCAATAGTATTTCCTAGATATGAACCGCCGAAAACTCCATATTCTAACATTTGTTTTGGCGATAAATCTGGTTTAAATAATTTATAAAAATCTGTTTTTGTTATCACTTATTAATTAGCTAATAAAAAAATTTTTCGGTTGTTTGGAAATTTCTAAAATATTATTTTTAAGTTTTTTTAAAGCCTGAACTTCTATTTGCCTTACTCTCTCCTTACTTATTTGTAATTTTTTTCCTAACTCTTCAAATGTCTTAGCTTTTTCTTCTAATTTTCTACTTTGAATAATAATTCTCTCTCTGTCTTTCAAGTGATCTAGCGCCATAGTTAACCATACATTTTTTAATTTATCGTCGTTCTTTTTTTCAAAAATTTTATCTTGTGTTGGCGAGTCATCTTTAAGCATTGATAATAAATCGGTATTATTTTCATCATCTATCGTTTGGTTTAAAGATTGATCACCCATAGTTAATCTAGATTCCATATTCTGAACTTCAAGAGATTTTAATTTTAAAATTTTAGAAATTTCTTTTAATTCATTTTCTCCCATATAATCAAAAGATTGATAATTGATTAATTTTTTTAGTTTATTTAAATTAAAAAATAATGCCCTATAAGAAGCAGTTGAACTATTTTTTACTATAGACCAGTTTTTTATAATATAGTTTTGTATAGAAGCTCTGATCCACCATCTTGCATATGTTGATAATCTATAACCTTTTGCAATATCATATTTCCTTAACGCGATAATTATACCCATTAACCCTTCATGCATTAAATCTTCTTTTGGAATGCCATAACTCAAATACTTTTTTACTATAGAATTGACGAGCCTTTTGTATGCACCTAATATTCTATTAAGAGATTTTTTATCCTTATTAACTTGCCAGTTTTTAATTAACTCATTTTCCTCGTTTTTTTTTAGCAATGACTCGTTATTCATAAAATATTTATACTGCTCAAAAAGAATTTTTTTGTTTCTTATAGATTATAATGATTCTAATCTAGAATTTTATTCAAAATATGCAATGTTAAAAGATATGCAAAATTTGCAATGCAGGTATCTGTATTTTAGATAACCTATGTTTTTAGCCATTATATTTCTTTATTTTCAATTTTTTTTTAACAGTTTAATTTTTTACATTCTTGTAAAAAACAAATTGCTCATTAGTTACATTTAAAAGTATCAAAATTTATAAATGGAAAAATTTTTATTAGCATCTGATTTAGTCGGGGTCTCTTTTTGGTTAGTCTCTATTGCCATGGTCGCGTCTACAGTTTTTTTCTTATATGAAGGTATGCACGTAAAATCCTCTTGGAGAACATCAATGCTTGTTGTTGGACTTGTTACTCTAATAGCGGCTGTACATTATTATTACATGAGAGAATATTGGTTAGCAACTGGAAAATCACCAATAGTTTATCGTTATATTGATTGGTTACTTACCGTTCCACTACAAATGATAGAGTTTTATTTAATTATTGTTGCAGCAGGATTAGCAGTTTCATCCTCTGTTTTTTGGAGGCTATTGATAGGAACTATAATTATGCTGCTCGGAGGTTACGCTGGAGAAGCCGGGTGGTTATCTCCTGGATTAGGATTTGTAATTGGAATGGCTGGATGGATATATATTATTTTTGAAATATTTAGAGGAGAATCAAGTGTAGCTGCTACGAAAAAAAATTCAATTAAAAAAGCTTTTGGAGCATTAAGAATAATAGTTGTTTTTGGATGGTCAATTTATCCTATAGGATATATTTTTGGATTGCTAACTCCGATGATAGGGCTAGGGACTATAAATATAGACTTTCTCAATTTCACTTATAATTTAGCAGATTTTATTAATAAAATTCTATTTGGCTTAATTATTTGGAAAGTGGCAATCAATGATCAAGAAGATCATTAAATTTTTTTATAAATCGTCTTTTGTTTCAATTCAAAATCAAAATAAATGGATTTGGTTAGAAATAAATAATAGTTCAAAAAAATTTAATTAATAATGGTTAAGAAAAAAATTGTAATTATAGGAGGGTCAGGAACAATTGGTTCTTCCATAGCAAGAGAAATTAAAAATGAGGGCTTTGAACCACATTTAGTTGGCAGAAACATAACATCGTTAAAAAGTGTATCTAGTGAGCTTAAATGCTCTTATGAGGTAGTAGATGTAACTAATAGTACAAAACTAATAAACTGTTTAAAGAATTGTGCAGATGATATTTTTGGATTAGCTTATTGCGTTGGCTCAATAAATTTAAAACCTTTATCGTTGGCAAATGAAAATGATTATATTGAAAGCTTTAAATTAAATACAATTGGTGCGATCCTATCAATACAATCATTACAAAATACTTTAAAAAAAAATAACGGTTCGATATTATTGTTTTCTACAATTGCTGTTAAGCAAGGATTTATCAATCATAGTATAGTTTCTACGGCAAAAGGATCAATTGAAGGATTAACCCTATCACTTGCTGCTGAATTGGCACCTGAGATAAGAGTAAATTGTATTGCTCCTAGCTTAACTGAATCCAATATGTCAAAAAAAATATTATCAAATGATAATATAAAAAAAGCTATAGAAAATATGCATCCAATTCCAAAACTAGGCAATGCAAATGATTATGGAAAAATTTCTGCTTTTTTGCTTGGCTCAAGCAATAATTGGATAACGGGTCAAGTCATTCATGTTGATGGCGGTAGATCAACTTTAAGAAAAAAAGGTTAATAATTTAATTTAATAGTTATTGGGACCCCATGTTCAAGGCTAATTAACGCTTTTTTAAATTTAGGGGGTCCTTTTGGCATATAATTATTACTAAATGCAAAACCTTCTTTTGGTCGCCAGAAAAAACCAGTTTTAAGTTTTCCATCACTATCTTCATCGTGATAAACCACCACTGCAATATTGCCTTCATGAAGATTGTTTAAAGGTATAATCGTTTCTCCTTGAGTTGCCTTTTTTCTTACAGTTTCTGCTGCTAATTCTTCATTCAAGAAGCTTTCTTTATCTGTATATATTTTAACATCAATATAGCCTTCGTCATGTTCCACATCTGCAATTATAATAGTACCATGTCCAAAAGATTTATAGGATAACAAAAGAAAAAAAATAAAAAATAAAATTAATTTCATTAAAAATACCTTTTCTTCTTTGAACGCAAACTATAATAATTGTTTTTGTTGAATAATAAAGAGTATTTAATTAGTTTGTTTGAATCTGACAAGCCTTTAATTATATATAAGGCAAATCAGGGCTATTATATTTATACTGATTTTTCAGATAAAAAAATAGTCACTAAATCTAATATAAATACTTTTATAAAAAAAATATTTTCTCCAAGAAAATTAAGAAATAAGTTTTTTGATGGATATATAGGTTTCTTTGGATATCAAACTTGCTGCGAATTAATTGGTATAAAAATTCCTAAACAAAAAAATAATAGCCTTTCAAAGAGTATATTTTATAAACCACAAACTGTAATTAAAATGAATAAAAAAATTTTTATTAAAAGCCTTGTACCAAATTTTAAATCCTTAAAAAATTTAAAAAAAACCCATAAAAAATTTTATTATGAAAATAAATTTAATGTCAATATATCCTTAAATCAATATTCTACTATATTCAGAAAATTTACAAAAAAAATTAAAAAGGGCGAAACTTATCAAATTAAGATTTGTCAAAAGTACAGAAATAAATCTAAAATCGATTCTGTTAAATATTTTTGGAAACTAATGGAAGTGAATAGTTCACCAGAATCTTTTTTAATTAGAGACAAAAATTTTTCAATAGTAAGTTGTTCACCGGAAACTTTATTTTATAAACATAAACAAAAAATATTTACTAAACCAATAGCGGGTACTCTAAAAAAATCTTCCCATCTTTCAAAAAGAAAAGCAAAAATGTTTTTTAAAAAAAATATTAAAGAAAATAAAGAACATAATATGATCGTTGATATGGAGAGAAATGACTTATCTAAAATATGTAAAAGTGGAACTGTAAAAATTTCTAAGTTAAAATATGTTGAAGAATACAAGGACTTATATCATTATGTATCCAAAATTAATGGAAAATTAAAAGAAAAAATAAAAACTATAGATATTATTAAAGCTATGATGCCAGGAGGATCTGTTATTGGATGTCCAAAAATCAATACTCTAAATTTATTAAATCATTTAGAAAAAGATAGTCGTAATATATTTACAGGCAGTTTTGGTTATATAAAGTCAAATTATGACATGCGTTTTAATATAATTATTAGATCGTTATTAAACTACAAAGGCATAAATGAAATATCTGTTGCTAGTGGAATTATTTTAGGTAGTAAGGCTAAAAAGGAATATGAAGAGAATCATATTAAAGCTAAATCACTATTGGATATATTTAAAGAATGATTTACCTAATTGATCATCAAGACTCTTTCACATATAATTTAGCGCATCTTCTTGAAAATTTTGATGAAGTCTATGTATCAAATTATTTTAAGATTAATAATAGTAACTTAAAAAAATCGAGCATGGTCGTATTCTCACCCGGTCCTGGAGAGCCTAAAAATTACCCAGAATCTAATATTATTTATAAACAATTAAAGGGAAAGAAAAAGTTGTTAGGAATATGCCTAGGTTTCCAATTAATTTTATTTAATGAAAACGGTATCATTACTGAACAAAAAAACATTTATCATGGCTTTCAATCCAAAATTAATATTTCTAAAGATAGTTTGTTATTCAAACATACAAAAAAATTAACAGTTGGAAGATACCATTCTTTAAAATTAAAAGAGCCTTTTTATTCTAAGGAAATGAATATTACTATGAGATGCGCAAATACTAAAGTTGCTATGGCTATTGAAGATCATAAAAATAAAATATTTGGTTTTCAATTTCATCCAGATTCTTTTTTAACTAATAATGGCAAACAACTTATTAAAAAAATCATATCAGCATAAAGACTTAAAAGAAATTCCTTTTAATCATTTATGGAACACCAAAGGAGTATTTACAACTATTAGATTAACAGGCTCTACTGCAAATTTTATTCATCTAAAAGAACATCTAAGAAATTTAAATAATTCATTAAAAAAACTTAATATAAATTTCGCATTTACTCAAAAAAAATTTGAAATACTTGTTAAAAATAAATTTAAAAACAATATAAATTATAATCATTTATTAAGAATAGCAGTTAATAATAAAATTATATCTATTGATCTTCGTAAAAGAGTAAATCCAAATAAATTTTTTAAAGGATTGCTAATGAATTATCAAAGAACACAACCTACAATTAAGAATTTAAATTATAAAAAAATTTTTCAATTTTTGAAACCTTTAAGTCTAAAATCTGAAGAAATAATTTTATATAAAAATAATTTAATTTTAGAAGGTGCAACTACTAATTTAATTTTCGTAAAAAATAAAAAATTATACCTTCCTAAAAAAAATTATTATTTTGGAATTACCCTGAAATTTATAATAAAGCATACCAAAAGAAAAATAATGAAAACCAATATTTATTTGCAGAAAATCAATGAATTTGATGAAATTTTGCTAGTTGGATCAGGCAAGGGAGTTGTAGCTTTAAATAATATTCCACAACTAAGATGGAAGAATAAGGGGCATGTTATTTATAAAGAATTACAAGAACTATATAATTCAAACATAGAAAGATAAACTAATAAATTGAAACTTAATAAATCAAATTTTTATTTTAAATACCCATTAATAATGGGCATTTGCAATATTACCCAAAATTCGTTCAGCGATGGAGGAATAAATTTTAAAAAAATTGATGCGCTAAAAAATATTAAATTAATGGTAAAGCAAGGAGCATCAATAATAGATATTGGAGCTGAAAGCACGCGGCCAGGAAGCGAACCTATTTCATACAATGAAGAAATAAAAAGATTAGAACCAGTATTGAAGGTTTTACCCAAAAATAAATTTATAATTTCAATTGATACTAATAAAATTGAAACTCAGGAATTTGTGTTAAAAAAGGGAGCTCATATTATTAATGATATTTTTGGAGGTAATGAAGATTTATTTTATCTTGCTAAGAAATATCATAGTGGTTTAGTATTAATGCATACTCCTGCAGCACCAAAAATAATGCAAAAAAAAACAAAATCTTATAATAATGTTATTCAAGATATCAAAAAATATTTCATAAATAAACTTAAATCGGCTGATAAACTAAAAATATCTCATAAAAAAATATGGCTTGATCCCGGCATAGGTTTCGGAAAAAATTTAAAACAGAATTTAAATATTTTAAGTAAAATTGATCAATTTAAATTACAAAATTGCGGCGTTATGATTGGATCGTCAAGAAAAAGCTGGATTCATAAAATTGATGGTTCATCAGTAGAAAATAGAATTGGCGGATCTTTGGCATCTGTTTTATATTGTTTAAATAAAGGCGTGGATATATTTAGAGTTCACGATGTTTATGAAACACAACAGGCGATAAAAATATACAATAAAATAAAATGTTTAAAGTAAAAATTAAAAATATAAAAATTAAAGCAAAAATTGGAGTCTCAAAAAAAGAAAGAAAAAAAACTCAAGCTCTATATGTGACCCTAAGTTTCAAATATAATTTATTAGATAAGAAAAAAATTGATAATATCGAATTTTTAAAAGATTATTCTAAAATAATAAAATATTTAAGAGATTATATTCAAAAATCTCAATACAAAACACTAGAAAAATTAATTATAGAATCGAAAAAAGAATTAAAAAAAAACTTTCAACTCAGTTATATTATTTTGGAAATCGCTAAACCAGAAGTTGCAAAAAAATACGATTGTGATTCTATAAGTGTATCAGAATAAAGTTTATATTTCCCTAGGCACTAATATGGGAAATTGGAAAAATAATTTTAATCAATCTTTTTTTGAATTAAATAAATTAGGAATAATTAATAATTGCAGTTCAATATATTTATCAAAACCATATGGATTTAAAAATCAAAATTTTTTTTACAATGTAGCAATTGAGTTATATACTAATATAAATCCTAACGAATTAATCGCAAAACTCCAATTAATAGAGAAAAGGTTAAAAAAAAATAAATTAATTTCTAATGGGCCTAGGCGTATCGATTTGGATATAATTTATTACAATAAGTTTGTTATAAGAAAAGATTCATTAATAATTCCTCACCCAAGAGCCCATTTAAGAGACTTTGTATTATATCCTATTTGCGAAATTATACCTTTTTATATTCATCCTATAATAAAAAAGACAACAAAACATTTAATTAGTCAGCTTAAAAAAAAATATATTTTTAAAATAATTAAAAAGCAGAAAGGGAGTGAATTAATTTTTTAAGTTTAAATTCACTTATATTATTATATTTATCTTTTAAACTTCTAGAAACGTCTAATCCATTAGGATGAACGTTATCAATTACTAATTTAGCATTTTTATGATTGATTCCTCCACCAATATATATTGGTTTTTTTAATTTTTTCAAAAATCTAATTTGATCTAAACAATCATAAATTGAAAAAGTTTTTATTTTTGTTTCCTCGTAAATATTTAAATCATAGTAAAAGATATCAATGATAGATGAAATAGATTGAAAATAATTATTATCAAAATTTTCTGGATTGGCAGCAATGCCAATTTTTAATTTTTTAAATATATTTTTTAAATATTTGAAATCGCTTTTTTCAAAAAAATATGAACATGATATTATTTTTGGTTTTGTGTAATCAATTTGTTTAACTAATTCCAATGCTGATTGATAACGTGAAAGAAGAACAGATTCAATTTTATATTCATCGCATTCCTCAATTAAATTTTTTATTAAATCATCGTCACATGTATTTGGTCCAAGCAGATTATTGCTAGCAAATCCAAGAGATTTGATATTATTATTAGCAGCTGTAATAATCGAGTTTGAGGAAGTAATTCCACAAACTTTCAAATCAATAGTTTGAGTATCAACCATTTTCAATCCTGTTTATTTCTTTTTTGAAATTCCTCAATAGCCTTTATTTCGCATTCTTCGATTTTATTTTTGATTTCATTTTTGTCTATATTTAAATTTTTCAAATTAAAATCCTCGAAAAGTTTATCGATGATATCATCATCTCCAGGTTTTTCTAAATCTGCTAATCTAACTTCTGATATATATTCATTTTCATTATTTGGCTTAATTAACGTAGCAGCCCATTGACCAACTAATTTATTTCTTATTGCTCTAACTTTAAATTGAGCTTCTTGATCTTGAAGATATTTTGCTTCAAATCCTTTTTTTCTTTCATCAAAAGTATTCATCGTTATCCTCTATAACATAAATTTACTAAATCTTTCTTACTAATATTCATATATAAATTTTAGTTTTAAAACATTTGTCAGTATATATCTTCTGCATTATAAGCCCTAAAATTATATAATTTATTATAAAAACATATTTTTATATGCAAAAAAAGAAAAAAATTTTCAACATAGAAGTTGATGAAAATTTATTAAATTTTATAAACAATGAAGTATTAAAAAATTTAAGCATTAATGCTGATTTATTTTGGGAAGAATTTTCTAACTTAATTAATTTATTCAATCCTCTAAATAAAAAATTATTGGATCAAAGAGAGATTTTTCAAAACAAAATTAGCAGATGGCACAAAAAACATACTAGTAGAGAAATAGACTTAAGTGAATATAAAAGTTTTTTATATGATATAGGATATATAGTTGAAGAAGGTTCAGAATTTAAAATTGATACCACCAACACAGATCCAGAAATTGCAGATATATCAGGTCCTCAATTAGTTGTTCCTATAACAAATGCAAGATATTCATTGAATGCAGTAAACGCACGATGGGGAAGTTTATACGACGCTGTTTATGGAACAGATGTGTTGGGAGATTTGCCTAAATCAAATTCATATGATGCCAAGAGAGGCGCAAAGGTTATAGATTATGTTAAATCTTATTTTGATAAAATCCTTTCGCTAACTAAAGGATTGTGGAAAGATGTTGAAAAATTTGAATTAAAAGATGATCAAATTTTTTTTATTTTAAAAGATGAAACAAAAACCCAACTTATAAATAAAAATCAAATAGTGGGATATAAATTAAATTCTTCTTATAATCTTGAAGAATTAATTTTTATAAAAAACAATCTTCATATAAGAGTTATGATAAATGCGAATAGCGAAATTGGGAAAAATGATTGCGCACATATATCCGATGTTCTTTTTGAATCTGCAGTATCAACTATATTAGATTGTGAAGATAGCGTTGCAACAGTAGATACAGAGGATAAAATTCTTGCCTATAGTAATTGGCTGGGTTTAATGAAGGGCGATTTAAAAACAGAGTTTAATAAAGATGGTAAAACAATTAAGCGTTCACTTACATCCGATATTAATTTTACAACTTTTGATGGAAATATCAAAAATCTTAAAGGAAGATCTTTGATGTTAATAAGAAACGTTGGTCATTTAATGACCATTAACTCTATATTTGATAGCCAAGGAAAAGAAATTGGCGAAGGAATAATGGATGCAATGATAACCTCATTAATTGCATTATATGATTTAAATAAAAAAGAAGGAAATAAAAATTCTAACTTTGATTCAATATATATTGTTAAACCAAAAATGCATGGCCCTGAAGAAGTATCATTTACTGACAAACTTATGAAAAGAATAGAAGAAATTTTAAATATACCAATTTACACTATCAAAATTGGAATCATGGATGAAGAAAGAAGAACTAGCATTAATTTAAAAGAATGCATTCGTGCTGCAAAATCAAGAGTTGCGTTTATTAACACGGGTTTTCTTGATAGAACTGGTGATGAAATTCATACTTCAATGGAGGCAGGACCTTTTTTAAAAAAAGCAGAAATGAAAAATGCCAAATGGATTAAGGCCTATGAAAAAAGAAATGTTGAAATTGGTTTGCAATGTGGGTTGCAAGGAAAGGCTCAAATAGGAAAAGGAATGTGGGCAATGCCAGATCTAATGGCAGAAATGATAAAACAGAAAATCAATCATCCTCTTGCGGGAGCAAATTGTGCATGGGTACCAAGTCCTACTGCTGCCACACTCCATGCAATGCATTATCATCAAGTAGATGTGAAAAGTATTCAAAATAAAATTCTTGCAGAAAAAGAAAAAGAATCATTGTTTGATCTTATTACTCTACCTTTATTAAATAGACAGGACTTATCTGAAGAGGAAATATTATTTGAAATAGAAAATAATGTTCAAGGAATATTAGGATATGTAGTCAGATGGATTGATCAAGGCATCGGGTGTTCCAAAGTACCTGATATAAACAATATAGGATTAATGGAAGATAGAGCCACGTGTAGAATTTCATCTCAAGCACTAACTAACTGGCTTCATCATAATGTTATCAACAAAGACCAGATCATGAATGCTCTAAAAAAGATGGTTAAAATTGTTGATGAACAAAATAAAAATGACCCTAAGTATATATCTATGGCCAGTAAAAATGATTCTATTGTATTAGATGCTGTTAAAAATTTAATTTTTGATGGAATAAATCAACCCTCAGGATATACTGAACCCATACTTCATACAAAAAGATTAGAACGTAAATATGAAAAAAGATAAACAAGAATGGCATTGGCATCCCGCTTTACCACTAGAAAATAATCCTTTATTTAAATGGCCCCTGTCTTTTAATAATATTGGAAAGTGGTATTTAACTATGTGGGCACCGTTATCAGAAACAGTTTTTTGTTTAATTATTGCTCTTATTTCCTTTTATTTAATTTATTCTCCTTCATCAAATTTTCAAAATATTGATTTAAACTGGATAGTTCAAATACATTTTATTAATTTGATTATTATCTTATTAGTGGCAGGCGGTTTACATATTTTTTTTTATAAATTAAAAATACAAAAAAAAGATTTTAAATATGACTTAAGAGAATTCGCAAATAATAAAATTTTTATTTTCAACTCCCAACTTTTAGATAATATGTTTTGGACATTGTTTAGTGGAGTAACATTTTGGACATTTTATTTGTCTATTTTTTTATGGTCATACTCTAACGGCTTAGCCCCATTAATCACTTTTTATGCTAATCCTTTTTGGTTTTGTTTATTATTTTTTTTAATCATTTTATGGGAATCTTTTCATTTTTATTTTATGCATCGTTTACTGCATATTCCTATTTTTTATAAACTTTTTCATCATATTCATCATAGAAATATTAATCCAGGTCCATGGTCTGGAATCTCTATGCATCCGGTTGAACATTTATTTTATTTTAGCTCAGTATTGATACATTTTGTTATTCCATCGAATCCACTTCATATTATTTTTCACTTAATTATTATGACAGTGGGAGCAGTAATAGGGCATTGCGGGTTTGATAGAATCTTAATAAATAAAAAAAATAAAATTTATTTAGGGCATTTTCACCATCAGTTACATCATAGATATTTTGAATGTAATTATGGAACAATTGAATCACCTTGTGATGTGTGGTTTAATTCATTTCACGATGGAACTACTGAAGCATCCACAAAGATGCGTAAAAATTATTTTAGAGAAAAAGGCAGTGTTTAAAATTAAAAAAAAAACAGATATTTTTTTAATATTATTAAATATATTAAGTTTGCTTTATTATTCCTCTCAGTTATTAATTTTTACAGATGAATTTGCTATAAATAACATAGGTTTTTTTAATCATGCAGTGGCAGGACTATGTGAAATTATTGGAATTATTTTTTTTTCTTTAGCTATAGGTTTAATTATTGTTTTAATTAGAGGATTTTCTAATCAATTGCCTTTGTTTAGCACCATTTTTTTAATAGATACTATAATTTCTCTTAATTTTTGGAGATATGTAATTACAGATAGTCCAGGAGAAACAAGCATTGATATAATTACAATTAATGCTTATTTGTTCTCTTTAATGGGTTTATCAATGTTAATGCTATTAATTCGTTTAAAAAATAAAATTTAAACTTAGGATATTGTATGATTTCAAAAAACTTTGAAAAATTATTTAAGGAAGCAATAAAAGTTCGTGAAAGAGCTTATGTTCCATATTCAAAATTTAAAGTTGGAGTAGCTTTTTTGACTGAAGATAATTCAGTGGTTGTTGGTTGTAATGTAGAAAATGCTGCATATCCACAGTCTCAATGTGCTGAAGCCAGCGCTATTGGAAGTTTAATTAGCGAGGGTTTCTCTAGTATCAAAGAAGTGGTAGTAATAGGATCAGGAAAATTATTATGCTCTCCATGTGGTGGTTGTAGACAACGCTTACGTGAATTTGCATCATTGGATGTACATATACATATGTGTAATAGCAAAGGCCACTTACAAACTTCTACACTTGGAGAATTATTACCAAACTCTTTTGGTCCAGAGAATTTATAATGCATAATTCTGCTGAAGTTTTTTTAAAGAAATCAAATAACATTAAACCAGATATTGCGGTAATTTTAGGAAGCGGTCTAACAAACTTTTTTGAAGAAAAAAATATTATCTCTTCAATTTCATATAAGGATTTACCTGATTTTCCTCAACCTACCGTTAAAGGTCATACTGGAAAACTTGTATTAGGTAAAATTGGAAAAATTAATGTCGTATGTATGTATGGTCGTTCCCATATTTATGAAGGACATGATCCTCAAAGTTTAGCCGCACCTATAAGAGTAATAAAAGATATTGGATGTAAATTATTAATTATTACAAATGCTGCTGGTAGTCTTGACCAAAACATGCCTGCTGGAAGTTTAATGGTTATCAAAGATCACATAAATTGGAGTGGCTTTAATCCTTTAATAGGACCTAATGCTGACAGTTATGGACCACGCTTTCATGATATGAGTGATGGTTATAATAAAAATTATAGAAAACAGCTTTTAGAAGTAGCAAATAAAATTGATCAAAAATTATATGAAGGAGTTTATTGTATGTACTCTGGTCCAAATTTTGAAACACCAGCAGAAATTAATGCTCTAAAAGTCATTGGGGGAAAGGCTGTTGGAATGTCTACTGTGCCTGAGGTATTAGTTGCTAATCACTGTGGTTTGTCTGTTATAGGCATTAGTGTAATTACCAATCTTGCTGCAGGCATGAATAAAACAAAATTAAGTCATCAAGAAACTTTAGAAAATGCTGCATTAGCAGAAAACAACATAATAAATCTTATAAAAAACTTTATTAATGATATACAATTAGATGATTCCTCAGGAAATAATTAGAAAAAAAAGAGACGGAAACTCTTTAACAGAAGAAGAGATCAAAATATTTGTTAATGGATTAACAGACAAATCTTTTTCTGATGAGCAAATTGCAGCAATGAGCATGGCAATATTTTCCAATGGTATGACAGCTGAGGAAACTGTTTGGCTGACATATGCTATGAAAAATTCAGGTGATACTTTAGATTGGAAAAATATAATCGACAGCGATTTAGTTTGTGACAAACATTCCACAGGTGGTGTAGGAGACAAAACAAGCCTATTACTCGCTCCAATTTTAGCAGCATGTGATTTATTTATTCCTATGATTTCTGGCAGAGGATTAGGACATACAGGAGGAACGCTTGATAAATTTGATTCAATTCCAGGCTATAATACACAACCAAATATTGAAACTTTTAAAAGAGTTGTCAAAGATGTCGGATGTGCAATTATTGGTCAAACTTCTAACTTAGCGCCTGCGGATAAAAAACTGTATTCTATTAGAGATGTAGTAGGCACAGTTGAATCTCTACCCCTTATTACTTCCTCTATATTATCTAAAAAAATTGCTTCAGGCATTAAGTCATTAGTATTGGATGTAAAAGTTGGAAATGGATCATTTAACTCAACAATACAAATTGCTAAAGATTTAGCTAAAACTCTTGTAAGCGTTGCTAAAGGAGCGAACTTACAATGTGAAGCTATTATTACTGACATGAATCAGGTATTGGGAAGAAATGCAGGACATTCTTTAGAAGTAATTGAATGTATAGAATATTTAACTACAAAAAAAAGAAATCAAAGGTTAGAAATTATTACAAATGATCTAGCCTCTTCTCTTTTAATGATGATTAAAAAAATTTCAAAAGAAGAAGCATTAAACCAAATAAATTTAGTGCTTGATAATGGATTAGCTGCAGAAAAATTTGAGAAGATGGTCCATGCTTTAGGTGGATCAGCTTCTTTTTTAAGCACATATAAGCATGAGATGTACAATGATTTATATTCAGAAGAAATATTCTTTAATAGAAGTGGATGGGTCAAGGAAATTAATACACGTAAACTTGGATTGTTACTTATTGAGCTGGGAGCTGGAAGGAAAAATGTAGATGATAAGATTAATTATCATGCTGGATATAGTGAAATTATAGGAGTTGGTGAAAAGTTTGATGAAAAAAAACCTATTTTAAAAATTTTTTCTATCAATAAAGATGCATATGAGAAGGTTAAAGATGAAATCATTAATTGTTTTATTGTTTCTGATAATGCAATAAAACAATCTAAAACCACATATAAAATTATATAGCGTGTTATTAATATTAAATTTTAGTATTGCTTGGAAAAATTATGAGTAGACAAATTAGTATAGACGAAAAACTAATTAAATATTTAGAAAAAACAGGTTATAGATCCGAGGATACCATTGATAAGCTTGTTGCCGAAACTGTGGCCCTAGGCAATGTTTCTCGAATGCAAATTGCACCTGAACAAGGTCAATTTTTAGAAATTATTGTTAGAATTGCTAGAGCCAACAACTGTTTGGAAATAGGAAGGTTTACTGGATTAAGTTCTCTATGTATTGCGAAAGGTCTTCCAGAAAAAGGCAAATTAGTTACTATTGATAACTCAGATGAATTTTTATCAATTGCAGAAAAATATTGGCAAATGGCAGGAGTTAATTCAAAAATAGAATCCATCATTGCCGATGGAATGGAAGCAATGCAGTCCATGATTGATCGGAAGTATCATTTTGATTTTATATTTATTGATGCTGATAAAAATAACTATCCTCACTACTATGAATTATCACTTCAATTACTTCCTCCAAATGGAATTATTATAATCGATAATATGTTGTGGGGCGGCGATGTGGCAGATGAAAAAAATTTTGACGCACAAACCAATACAATTAGAGAATTAAATATTAAAATTCAAAAAGATGATAGAGTAAATTATTCACTACTACCCCTATCTGATGGTTTATCTTTTATTCAAAAAAAATAATCTTTTATCTTGAAAATTATTTAAAAAGCCCCACATTATTATTGTTAGTATGCCATAGTGGGTACTGACAATATAACTTGCTTTTATAGGAGTTTTTATGACAAGAAACCTATCCGTTTGGAACTCTCTTAGACCATTTTCTGTTGGATTTGATTCTATTTTTGAAGAATTTGATAGAATGCTTGAGTCTACTGAGCGTTACAATTCTAACTACCCACCTTATAATATTCATAGACTAAATGATACTGATTATAAGATTGAAATAGCTTTAGCTGGTTACAGCAAAGACGATATTGAGTTAGAATTAAAAGAAAATACTTTAACTGTTCGAAACAAAACTAAAGAAAAAGTGATTAATGAGAATGGTAATGGAGTAATACACAAAGGTATCTCTACTAGACATTTTGAACGTTCTTTTACTATCTCTGAGGATATTAAAGTAAAAAATGCTGAACTAAAAAATGGTCTGCTTAATATAGATCTTGAGCGCATTATTCCTGAGGAAAAAAAATCTCGTCTAATTGACATTAATTAAGGGTAGGGGCCAATACGGCCCCTTTTTTTTAATATGATTTATTTATTCATTAAAACAATAATAACAGCTATCGTCATAGTTGTAGTTTCAGAGATTGCTAAGAGATCATCTTTGCTGGCAGGATTAATTGTTTCTATTCCTTTAACAACTTTCTTGGCTCTAATTTGGTTATATTGGGAAACTAAAAATTCACAAAAGGTAATAGAACTATCCAATTCAACTTTATTAATGGTTATACCATCTTTAAGTTTTTTTATTTTTTTGCCCTTTTTGTTAAGATTTAACTTATCTTTTATATTTTCTATGATTGGATCAGTATTACTGACTTCGCTTTGTTATTGGCTTTTTGTTTTATTTCTTAGTAAATTAGGTCATCCCGGATTTTAATTTGATCTTGTTTTATTGACTTTTTCCTGATATTTTTTTAATTCAAAATCATGAAATTTTTAACAATATTTATTTTATTTTTTTCTGCTACAACTTTGTTTGCACATCAACCTAAATTAATTGATTATTCTCCATCTAAGGATAATCCTCATCAAGTTGTATACCCAGAAATTTCCAAAGCTTATTATGGACAATTAACAGGACAAGCACATTATTATAAAGTTGATAGTGATAAAGAATTTTTATTTTATACAGGCATATTAAGTCCTAAGATTAGTGATACTTATAAATGGCTTTCACTTGATGTGATTGATGAAAATAATACAGTTATTCATCAAGTGGATGGATCAACTTTTAATTGGGAAGCATGGTATGAGCCTTATGCAAGAGATTGGTATTGGAAAGGACCAGAAATTGGAGGAGATGTTAATTTAGATACAGGATTTAAAAGAAGTTTTTTAATGAAACCAGGAAAATATTTTATTAAGGTTTATAATGAAGATAATACAGGACATTATTCTCTTGCTGTAGGAGAGGCAGAATTTTTTGGTGCAAATAGATGGGAGCAAATTCTTACCTGGACACCTATACTTTTTTATATTGGCCCATATATGGATATTGTTCACTGGAATAAATTTGATGTAAGGGCTTACATCCCTCATATAGCATTAATAGTTTTAATATTTATTTTGTATTTTATAATTAAAAAATTATTTTTTAAAAAAAGACGTTATTTTGCTAAATAAATTTTTTATTTTTTTGTTTTTTATTTTTTTTTCATCATCTTTGAATGCACATACATTTACTGGTATGGTAGGATTTTATGACGGGATTTCTCATCCTGTTTTAGGCATAGATCATTTTCTTGCTATGGTAAGTGTTGGTATAGTCAGTGCTCAAATTGGAGGTCGAGCAATATGGACA
Source organism: Alphaproteobacteria bacterium MarineAlpha5_Bin7 (assembly GCA_002938195.1). Lineage (GTDB taxonomy): Bacteria > Pseudomonadota > Alphaproteobacteria > HIMB59 > MarineAlpha5-Bin7. The sequence continues at coordinate 30,860 of PTKX01000011.1, forward strand.
GTTCCTTCTACATTTGTTTTTATAATGATTATTGGAGGAATACTTGGCATAACTGCTGAATTAAACAAAGGACTTGATGAACAAGTAATTTCTTTAAGTGAAATTGAATCAGTTAATTTTTTAGCTGATTATATTTATATGCTTATAGAAATTGGCATTATATTATCGGTAATACTTTTAGGTCTTGCAATAGCTATAGATAAAAAATTACCTGTAAATTTAATTATGATTTTTGTTGGTATATTTGGTTTTTGTCATGGAACAGCTCATGGTTTAGAAATGCCGTGGGCATCTAATCCCATTCTTTTTGCTTTAGGATTTGCTTCTGGTACAGCAACACTCCATCTTTTTGGGGTAGGCATAGGACATTTTGCTCTAAAAACATCGATCTCATCAATTTTATTACGTATTGTTGGAATATTTTTTGCGGTTTATGGTTTTTATTTGATTTTTCAATTTTAATTTTTTCTTAAAATAAATTTAATAATTTACTAGAAATGATTCGAAAAATAATTATATAAAGCATCGGTTAATTAGGGAAATGAAGTGAAAAGCTTCAACTGTTTCCGCAGCTGTAAAGAATGGTTCTGAGTCAGAATGCCTAATTATCTTAGATGTCCATTAATTAACGGAATATTGATTAATTAGGTAATAGCTGAGTGACATCTAGTTATTTTGAGTTGTCATGAAGTGTATAAATCTAATTTTTCTTCTCTTGTTATCTTTTTTTAGTTTTAATCTTCATTCTTTAGAAATAACCCTAAATATTCCAATTTATAAACCACTCTCTAAAACATTTTCCAATTCTTTACCTGGGTCTTCAAAAATTATTATTAATAAATCCGATTTATCCAATCAAGCAAACGCCCCTATACATTATATATTAGACCAAGCGAGTGGGATTAAAACTAGAAGTATATACGGATATAATTCCTCAGGTAGCAAATCTACTTTAGATATAAGAGGGATGGGAGCACAAGCAAAAAGCAATGTTTTGATTTTAATTAATGGTCAAAGGTTAAATAATATTGATATGTCCGAAATTGATTTTCCAAGTATACCAAAACAAAGCATTGATAATATAGAAATATATAAAGGAAATGCTGCATCTGTACTTTATGGAGATGGTGCAATAGGAGGTGCAATAAATATTATTACTAACCCTGAAACATCTGAAAAAAATTCAAATGAATTAATTTTTAGAGGAGGAACATATAATAAAAAAGACATTGTTTTTAATTCAAAAAACAAAATAACAAATTATACTTTTAATACATATTTTAATCACACAGAGACAGACGGTTATAGAGATGAAAACGAACAACAACAAAATAACCTTACCTCTGAATTAAGATTTCCAGCAAATAAAGGAGATCATTTTTTTGCAATAAATTATAGTGAGCAAATTATGAGCACTCCTTCAGATAGAAGCCAAAGTCAACTTTTTAATGATCGTAGAGGATCTGACACTCCTGATGATTTTATAAATAGTGAAGGAGGTTCTTTACTTTACAGCAGAGATTATAAAATTAACGATAATACAACTTATTTATTTAATAGTAGCTACAGATTAAAAGATTCACATTCTGATTTACAATCTACAAGTTATCCTTCCTATAATAATACATTGCTTACAAATTACCAATTCAACCCGAGAATTAACCATTTGCATTATTTTTTTGGAAAATCTACTAATTCAATTTATGGTATAGACATTCAGTATGCTGATTATGAATCTTCAAGAAAAAAAAATAAAGAAGCAATACCTTTGCATGTATATGATGCTTGGCAAGCAACGCAATCATTGTATTTGCAGCAAACTATAAACTTATCAATTAATACCTCATTGGGCACAGGTATAAGAATACAAAGAAATAAAATTAGTATTGAGGATAAATTAGATACATCTGCACCTGATTATGCAGGATGGCAAACCGAACACGAGAAATATTCTGATTATGAAAATAATAGCGCATTTAATATTGGTATAGACCATCAACTAGATAAAAAACTACTTATTTTTGGAAGGATGGGAAGCGGGTTTAGATATCCAAATATTGATGATCGAATAGGAGGATCAGGCGGCACCTCTTTACATTTAAACACTCAGAAAACTCAAGATATTGAAATTGGATCTAGTTTCCAAGGGGATAATTTTTTATCTAACTTATCATTCTATCTTATTGATGGGAGGAATGAACTAACTTATGACACAGATGCATTTGAAAATATGAATGTTGATTCTACTAGAAGATTTGGTTTTGAATTAGATATAATCAATCTATTGTCTGATAAAATAAAATTGAAAAATAGCTTTACTTTTTCTAAGGCAAAATACACCTCGGGCAACATTGGAACATATGCAACTGATTTTAAAAATAAAGACATTCCATTAGTGCCGCAATATTCTTTGGATACAAGTTTAGAATATAAAATTTCTAATTCATTAATGCTTGTTTCAACAATTAAATATCAAGATGATATGAGAATGGAAAGCGATGACGAAAATTTTCAAGATACTAAAATCCCAAATTATATTTTAGGAAATATAAATTTATTATATAATTTAAATAAATTTTACTCAAGTTTATCAATAAATAATATTTTAAATCATAAATATCATAATTATGCAGTTGCTAGCTCTAGCACAATCGGCACATATAATGCATATCCAGAACCAGGAAGAGAAATAAATTTTTCTCTTGGTATTAAGTTTTAATCATTAATTTAATAGAGTAGCAACTAAATGAATACGATCAATTTCTCCACCGTTGAAAAAATTGTGATATTTTGTGTTATCAGTAATATATACAGAGCCATCAGCAGGCATGTGAAAACTTTCACTTTCAATAACCATTCTACATCCTGGGTTCGTAATAAGCGGAATATGTAATCTTTTTTCTGGATCACGGTGCCAACTTAAACACGATCTAGGGGGTTTCATTAAGAATCTAAATCTTCCAATATTCCATCTTTGTGAAATTTCGTTATATATTTCCTCAACATAAGTATTCTTAAAAGGCTTACATACTTCCGTATATTGATTTTCATCAATTTTATTTAATCTTTTTTCTTCTTCCCAACTATCTTTAGGATATGTCCAATATAGACCTCTGATATTTCCTCCCCTGATTGATAAAGGGTCGCTTGGAATTTGATTTACACAAATAGCATTAAAATCGTATAGAGTAGGATCATCTTTTGACCATTCTATGATTTTTTCAATAGTGTTGAAATATACAGATTTTAGTTTTTCTATATCAACTTTATAATCAGTAATCTTTGTTAGATGTTTCATTTATTTTGCTAATAATTCAAGTATTATCACGATAATATTAATTAAAATAGTTCTAAAAATGTTACAATGGTCGCACAACAATTGCTTTTTTCCTACACTTATTAATTTATATAATAGATAAATATGGAAAAAAAAGAGATAAAAATACTATCAAGAAAAAGTGATTTAGCTCAAATTCAAGCACAATTGGTAGGCCTGGAGATAAACAGAAAATTTCCAGATATTAAAATTAGTTATTCAACCAAAACTACTGAAGGGGATATAGATAAATTTTCTCCTTTGTCAGAAATGAAAACCACAGGAGTTTTTACAGATGATTTAAGACAAAATTTAATTGAAGGAAAATGTGATGCAATAGTTCATTCTTGGAAAGATATGCCTATTGATATTGGTGAAGAAACAATAATTTCTGGTTCTTTAAGACGAGCTGATGAAAGGGATATTTTATTAGTTGATAAAAATAAAGTAAATCAGATTAAAAAATTAAAAAAAATTTCAATTTTATCCTCATCACCAAGAAGGGTTTATAATTTAAAAAATTTTATCAAAGATTATTTTCCTTATAACTGTAATGAAATAGTATTTAACAATATACGAGGAAACATACCAACAAGGATAAAGAAATTATTGAATGGTGATGGTGATGCGTTAGTTGTTGCAAAGGCAGCAATTGATAGATTAATTAATAATCCTTTTAAAGATTTTAGTGAGTTATCGAAAGAAATAAAACATTATATTAATCAATGCTTATGGATGGTTATACCATTATCAGTCAATCCTTCTGCTCCAGGTCAGGGAGCCCTTGCTATAGAAACAAAATCTAATGATAAAATTACAAAAAAAATAATAAAAGATATTTCAGACCCGTTATCAATAACATGTGTAAAAAAAGAAAGAGAAATTTTAAAAAAATATGGCGGTGGTTGTCATCAAAAAATTGGTGTAACTTTCTTCCCTACTTTTTTTGGTTTAGTAAAAAGTGAAAAAGGAGAATCTGAAAATGGTAAAACATTCTCCGATTGGTCAGTTCTAAAGTTTAATGAGAATAGTAATTTATCTGCAAAAAAAGATGAAATTTTTCCTGAGAATAACTCTGACTATAAATTTTTTAAAAGAATTACAATTCAAGATTCTATAAATAAAATAAATTCTTTAAACAATCATTGTATTTGGATTTCTAGAAAATCTGCTTTGCCTGAAGGCGCCTTATTATCATTGACTAATATTGTTTGGGCTAGCGGATTAAAAACATGGAAATCTTTATCTAAAAGAGGAATATGGGTAAATGGATGTTCAGATAGTATGGGTGAAGATTT
>PTKX01000012.1 GCA_002938195.1 Alphaproteobacteria bacterium MarineAlpha5_Bin7
TAATTATTTTCTATCATTCCCTCGACACGGCAGGGGTCACAGGTTCAATCCCTGTCGCACCCACCATAGAAAGAGAGATTTTCTTATTTTTTTTCCGCGATGTCTCATTCAGATTATTATTTAATAGCTAATTCTGCAACTTCATTTTGACATTATTTTTTTAACAAATGACCATAATTTTAGATGTATCTAAATTAGAACTATTTTTTTTCTTTAATTCTGGATAAATGCACAACCTGATCATCATGAAATAACACTGTCGAATTAAATGCAATTAATATCCTGTTTTTATTACCTGTATGAGGTCTAGCAGAATGCAGAATCCATCCAGGGAATAGAATTAATTTACCTGGTTCAAATTTCGATTCAAAAAAAGGTTTACACCAAATATCTGAAATTCTATGAGAATAACCAAATATAGGATTTAGCCATTGATTACCTTCTTGTGAACCACCGTCTTCAATATAGAATATTCCTCCCAGAGGAGTTTCTGGATGGGTATGTAAGTTATGAAAACCTTCTTTCTTTGTTACATGGAACCAAGATTCAGTAATTACTATATCTTTTCCCTTTATTTGTATTTTTGAGTATGCTTCAATTAATTTTTTTAGTATCCAATTTCTTAATTTAATTACTGGCTCTTCATCAATTTTCAAAAAATCACTGTTACTTTCAGTTAAGTTGTATTTTAAATTCTTGCTATTAGGAAAATTCCCTTGAACACTGAAGGGATCACTATTATGGATATCCATAATAATTTCTATTAAATCTTTTTTTATGTCTTTAAAAAATTCACAATCATCTGTGATTATTGGAACAAAAAATGGTGCTTGTACTTTCATCATATAATATATAAATTGAAAATATATAAATTAATACTAGTTTTATTATGAAGGTTATTCTTTTATCATTTGTTATAGTATCAATAATTTTTTTAATTATTGACGTTATTTGGTTATCATTTGCAGTTAAGAATTTTTATAAACCAAATTTAGCAGGAATTCCGATGCTTGATAAGCCCAATTTGGTAGCTGGCATTATTTTTTATCTTATTTACACCATGGGTCTTACTTTAATTATATTAAGACCAGCTTTATATAGTGAATCTATTTTTTTAGCTTTGTGGACAGGTATTGTTTTTGGTGTTGTAGCGTATGCTACATATAATTTAACTAATATGGCATTTATAAAAAATTGGTCTATCAATGTAGTTATAGTTGATATGATTTGGGGAGGAATTTTAACAGGATTTTCTTCAGCTGCCACTATTTATGTAACAAAAAATATTTTAAATTTATAGATCCTTTAAATTTTTAAAATTCATTTTTAAAACCTCTTCTAGGATTCTCCATTTTATAAAATATTTTTTATTTTTTGATATAAATTTATCTACTTCAGAATGGCAAAATGAAATAGATAATCTTTTATTCATATTTGCAACAAAAGTGCTTTTACCTTGCTTCTTATCTTTACCAGGTGTTTTTCCTAAACTAGAAAAATTTTCAGTTTCATCAATTATATCATCTATAATTTGAAAAATTAAACCAAAAAGATTTCCAAATTCTAAAGCAAATTTTATATCTTTTTTATTTTTTTTTGCTAATATAAAAGGAGCGCTGCAACAAAAACTAAATAAAGAAGATGTTTTCATTAAATACATTTTTAAAATTTTATTTTTGTTTATTTTTTTATTTTCAAAAATCAAATCTAAAGATTGACCTCCAGCCAAACCTTTACATCCTAATACTTTTGATAATTTTTCAATTAAAATGATTCTAACCTTGCTATCATGATGAGTTTTTTTATTGCTTAAAATTTCAAATGCAAGATCATGCAAAGCATCGCCAGCTAAAATAGCTTCAGCTTCTCCAAATTTTTTATGAACACTTAACTTTCCTCTACGGTAATCATCATTATCCATACTAGGCAAATCATCATGAATTAAAGAATATGAATGTATACTTTCTATAGCCGCTGATAGTTGAAAATAGTTTTGTTTTTTGATATTTGCTATATTGGCAAAAATACTTATCAAAAAAGGTCTAATCCTTTTTCCACCATTTATAGAGCCATAAACCATAGCTTTTGATAACTTACTGCTAGGCAAATAAGATTTTAATATCTTTTTGTAATATGCATTAAAACTATTTTTTTCCTTATTTACTAAGGTATTTATATTAATTGACATAATTTATTGTTGTTCATTTGTAATTTTAATTTAATTAAATAAATATATTATTTTAATGATTTAAATAACATTTATTTCAAATATGCGAATAGAAGAAGAAATTAAATTAGATTATTCTGATGTATTATTCAGACCTAAGAGAAGTACCTTAAAAAGCAGAAAACAAGTAGATCTAACAAGAACGTATAAATTTAAACATTCAAATAAGGAATGGACCGGGGTCCCTATAATTGCATCAAATATGGATGGAGTAGGTGAGTTAGGTGTAGCAGAGTCTTTAGCTAAACATGATATTATTACAGCTTTAACTAAACAACATGACTCAAAGAGTATTAACAATTTTAAATCAATAAAGAACATTTTTAACTTTGTCTCTTTAAGCACTGGCACTAGTAAAGAAAGTTATGAAAGACTAAATAAAATTTTAAGCGAACATAGTTATATTCAGTTTATATGCATTGATGTTGCTAATGGTTATTCAGAGACTTTTAGCAATTTTGTATCTTCAGTTAGATCAAAACATCCTTCAAAAACAATTATCGCAGGTAACGTAGTAACTGCAGATATGACGCAAGAATTAATTTTAAGTGGAGCAGATATTGTTAAAGTTGGAATTGGCCCAGGAAGTGTATGTACAACTAGAATTCAAACAGGAGTAGGTTATCCTCAATTAAGTGCTGTAATTGAATGTGCTGATGCTGCACACGGTTTAGGAGCTCATATGATTGCTGATGGAGGTTGCACTTGTCCCGGAGATGTTGCAAAAGCATTTGGAGGCGGCGCAGATTTTGTTATGCTTGGAGGAATGTTAGCAGGTCATAAAGAAGGAGGAGGAGAAATTATAAAATCTAATGGCAAAGATTATATAGAATTTTACGGATCAAGTTCAGAGGAGGCTAATGATAAACATTATGGAGGATTGGCTGATTACCGATCAAGTGAGGGAAAAAAAGTTAGAATAACTTATAGAGGCGATATAGATAATACTGTTAGAGATATTCTGGGAGGAATAAGGAGTAGTTGCACATATGTCGGTGCGTCTACTTTAAAACAATTAAGTAAATGCACAACTTTTGTAAGAGTGAACAATCAATATAATGATACTTTTGGCAAAGTTTAATTAATATCCAATTGCACAACCATCCTTTCTTGGATCTGAACCAGCTATCATAACTCCTCTTTCTCTATCTATAAAGATTGCTTGACCACCTCCATGAGTATCTTCAGAGTAAATAGCATTATGGCCTTTTTTTTGAAGTTCTTTTAAAACTTTTAACGGTATAGATTTTTCTAATAAATATTTTTCATTTAAGTAGAAAGCTCGAGGACAATCAAGAGCCTCTTGTATATCCATGTTATAATCAAATATATTTTGAAGTATATGTGATTGACCTACTGGCTGGTATTGTCCTCCCATTACCCCATAAGAAAGTATAACCTCTTTTGATTTATTTGTTACAATCCCAGGAATAATAGTATGCAAAGGTCGCTTGTTGCCTTCAACACTATTAGGATGTTGTTTTTCAACTCTGAAATTAACACCTCTATTGTGAAGTAAAATTCCAGTTTTATTAGTTGTTATACCGCTTCCAAAAGCAAAACATATAGAGTTTATTAAAGAAACTGCATTTAAATCTTTATCTACGACTGTTAAATAAATCGTTTCTGGATGTGCCGTAACTGAAATTTTTTTTGGTTTATAAATTTTTTTCATAGAAATTTTTTTTACTAAATTAGTGATAAATTCTCTTTTTAATAAATCTTTAAAATTAAAATTATCAAAATTTGGATCTCCAATTAAGCTTTCTTTTATTTCGTAGGCTAATTTAGTTGCTTCTGCCTGTAGATGAAACCTATCTGCACTTAATGGATCAATTTCATTGATATTAAATCTTTCAAGTATTGCCATCATTATCAATACTGTAATTCCTGGAGAATTTGGAGGACATTGATGCAATATATTACTTTTATATTCATTAAATATAGTATTCGTAAATAAAGTATTTTGATTCTTAAAATCTTCTAAACAATGATTGCCGCCAAGTTCTTTCATTGATTTAACTATATCTTCTGCAATATAACCTGTGTAAAAATCTTTAATACCATTTTTTGCAACTGAACTTATTGTATCTGCTAGACTAATATTTCTATGAATTTCACCAAATTTATAAGGTATTCCATTTTTTGAAAAAATTTTTTTTGTATTTTTATTGCTTATTATTTTCTTAATATTTTTTTCCCAAGAATAAGATACAATCTCATGAACAGGATATCCATTTCGGGCATAATTTTCTGCGGTAATAAATAATTCTTCAAAATTAAGTTTTCCATATTTTTCATGCATTGAACACCAAGCGTGTACAGCGCCAGGAATTGTTACTGAATGAGGACTATCTACAGATATATTATTTATTTTATTTTTTATAAAAAAACTTAAATCAGTCTTTTGAGGCATTATTCCAGAACCATTGATAGCTATTGGTTTTTTATTATTAAAATTAACCAAAGCAAAACAATCTCCACCCAAACCAGTTGAATTAGGCTCTATTACTGATTGAACTGCTGACGCAGCAATTGCAGCATCTACCGCATTACCCCCTTTTTTTAATATTGAGATTGCCTCTAAAGAGCTTAAAGGCTGGGAAGTAGCAGCTATGCCATTTGTAGCAAGAACGTTGGATCTACCTGGAAAATGTCTATTTCTCATATTTTATTACCTTTAATATACGATTGACAAATATATACATAAAATTTATTAGCTTTTTTACTATGAAAGTTAGATGTTCATTAAAATCTGCTAAAACGCGCGATAAAGATTGCAAACTTGTTCGTCGCAAAGGCAGAATTTACATAATTAATAAAAAGAACCCTAGAATGAAGGCTAGGCAGGGCTAATTATTAACTATTAGACAAATATTTTTCAGCTTCTAAAGCAGCCATACAACCCATACCTGCAGCAGTAACTGCTTGCCTATATATTTTATCTTTGACATCTCCAGCAGCAAATATTCCCTTGATACTAGTTTCAGTACTATCTGGTTGTGTAATTATATAATTATCTTTATCCATTTTTATTTTGTCTATGAAAAGTTCTGTTGAAGGGTTGTGGCCAATAGCAATAAATGCCCCAGAGACAGAAAGATTTGTTTTTTGATTATTTATAGTATCTTCTAATATCAGTTTTTCTAGAATTAAGGGATCATTCTTCCCTTGAAATTCAATAACTTTTTTATTCCATAAAATATTTATTTTTGAATTATTAAATAATCTATCTTGCAATATCTTTTCTGATCTTAAAGAATCTCTTCGGTGTATTAAATTAACTTTTTTTGCAAAGTTCGTAAGAAATAAAGCTTCTTCTGCTGCAGTATTTCCACCTCCAATTACAGCTACTTCTTTATCTTTGAAAAAAAAACCATCACAGGTTGCGCATGCAGATATACCATATCCTTTGTATTTTTCTTCCCCATTGATTTGTAACCATTTTGCTTGAGCTCCAGTTGATATTATAACTGTTTTACTAATAAATTGTGAACCTGAATCAGTATATGCAATAAAGGGATTATTTTTAAAATTTACTTCAGTTATGATGTCATTATGAATTTGTGTACCAACGTTTTCAGCTTGAATTTTCATTTGCTCCATAAGCCAGGGTCCTTGTATCACATCTCCATATCCTGGATAATTCTCGACATCTGTAGTTATTGTTAATTGTCCCCCTGGTTGAATTCCTGAAATTAAATGAGGTTTTAGATTAGCTCTTGCAGCATATATCGCTGCAGTATAACCCGCAGGACCAGAACCAATTATTAATACATCAGTCTCAATTTTTTTTGTCATCAAAAGTCTTTAAGCAACAGGCCAGTCAGTTTTAAATGTAACATAATTTAATTGTATACAACGTCTTTCTTTTATAATTTCCTTTTTTTCTAATCCATGCCATGTATCTTTACCAGAAGCAAAAAAATACCCTTTGTTATGCTCATATTTTATTGTTTTAACTATTTTGAGATTGTCATTGTATAAATCTGTTCCTAAAATATCAGATTCATTATATGGATTTGCCCAAATCATCATTGTCATCAATTTTTCAGAAATATCTTTATGAGGTTTTAGCCAAAAACCTTTTTTATCAGATATTATTTCCAATCTTACGAAAGCATTATTTAAATCTTTATTTAAGATTTTTGAGAGTTTTAAATACAGATCTTTATTTTGCATTTTGCTAATTAGTTGTTTTAAATATGGATAAGAATTACAGTTTTCCTTAGTTAGATATAATCTTAATTTCCCATCCAGACCTTTTCCAGTATGATCAGCAGCTCTAGTTCCATCATAAGCTCTATCACCTGTAGGAATGTCAGCATAAGATATCTCATTTAACGTATTTTCATCTAAACATTCAGAAATTTCCCAATGTTGAAAAGGCATATTATGTTCTTTTATGTTATCTAGATTCATTTTTACTTTCTACTATTCTTTCTTTTAAAATAACAGAGATTCTTTTTGCTTCATCAAGAGTTTTATAGTTACATTCTGATAATTTTAAATTATCAAGTAATTTTTGCGTTATTTTTAAATTATTAAATTCGTTATGAAATTTTTCCATTCTTTTACTCCTTCTTTTATAGGGCAAATCAAAAATATAAATTGGTTTTTGAGTAAATGCGCACTCTGAAATCATTGAGGTAGAATCGGAAGTCAAAATAAAGGCCTTTGAATATTTAAGAGCAAATAAATAAGGATTAGGATCTTTACCATTCCAAATCAAAGCTGAATTTTTTAATCTATCTATAAACATTTTAAATATTTTATTATTTGTTCTTCTTGATTGAATTACTAAAAATATATAATTCGGATACTTATTTTTTAAAAATTTTATTTTCTCAATTAAATTGATTGCAGTTTGATAATCAAATTTATAGTGTCTATTTTTTCCACCCAACATAATGCTGATAATAATTTCATTTTTTATTGATGGAAATACTTCACTTGCTAAGTCAATTTGATTATGCGAAAATTGGTGAAGAGCTCCTATTGAACTAATAACATTGTAACCACTTATACCATCATGATTTGGAGCTACAACATAATCGAAGTTAGTAAATTTAATTTTTGGATTTTGAATATGTATTGTTATAACTTTATTACCTAAAATTTTTTTTAAAAAAATTGAAAGATAAACACTTTTCCTACCACAACTTATTGCTATATCTGGCTTGTTTTTTAAATCCAAAGGATTGCTAAATATCCATTTATAAGTTGGTAAAAACCCTGGCTGAATAACTGACCAAGGAAATAATAACTTAGTTTTAATATTAACTATGTTATTACTAAAGTGATTAGCCAATCCATAAACTTGACTCAGCATGCCCTGTGAACCGTCTGTTAAAACCCAAACAATTTTTTTTTTCAAGTTCAATATTTTTATTTATATTTAACTGACAAGACTGTGTAAACTTTGGTCCCTTTTGGACTATTTATTTCTACAACATCATTTTTTGATTTACCTATTAAACCTCTTGCCAAAGGGCTATTAATTGATAGTTTTTTATTTTCAATGTCTGATTCAAATTCACCAACAATTTGATAAGTAGATTCTTGATTAGCATCATCATCAAAAATTTTCACAGTTGCACCAAATTTAATTTCGCTTCCAGATAATTTAGATACATCTATGATTTCCGCCTGTGAAATTGCACTTTCTAGTTCTGAAATTTTTCCTTCTATTAGGCTTTGTTGTTCTTTTGCGTATTGATATTCTGCATTTTCAGATAAATCTCCATGACCTCGAGCTTCTGCAATAGCAGCGATTATATTTGGCCTATCTTCGTTAACAAGCTTTTTCAATTCTTTTTGTAACTTTTCATATCCAAAAGATGTCATTGGTATTTTATTCATAAGTTTATGATGATTTATTTATATCTAATGTCAATCAATTTAATGAATTGATTGTAAACTCTTAACTTTAAGAGGATTATTTTTCAAGTGTTGAATTGCATCTACTGCCACTCTAACCCCTGCAATCGTAGTATAATAAGGAATGTTATACATTAAAGAAGTTCTTCTTATGCTGTAGCTATCCCTGATTGAACCTTGAGTTTTAGTTGTGTTAATAACAAATTGAATTTCATTGTTTTTTAACGCATCTACTATGTGAGGACTCCCCTCTTTAACTTTATTAATTACATTAACAGATATTTTATTTTTTTTTAAATATTCTGCAGTTCCTTTAGTTGCCACTAATTTAAAATTTAGTTTTGATAGTTTTTTTGCTATATCAATTATTAGTTTTTTATTATCATCATCTATAGAAAGAAAAACATTTCCTTTTTTTGGTAAATTAGTGCCAGAAGCTATTTGACTTTTGATATAAGCGGAAAGGAAAGAATTATCTATACCCATTACCTCCCCAGTAGATTTCATTTCTGGACCAAGTATCAAGTCTACCCCATCAAATTTATTAAATGGAAATACTGATTCTTTAACATTATAAATTAATTGTTTTTTTAATTTATAAGGAGCTAGCAAATTTTTTAGCAAATCACCTACCATTACTTTAGATGATATTTTACTGATAGGAATCCCAGTAGCTTTAGCAACAAAAGGGACTGTTCTGCTAGCTCTTGGATTAACTTCTAGGACGTATAATTTTTCATCTTTTAATGCTAATTGAGTATTCATTAAACCAATAACATTAATTTTATTTGCTATTTTAGAAACCCAATCTTTAATTAGATTAATTGCCTGTTGGTTAATAGAAAAAGGAGGAATTGAGCACGCACTGTCTCCTGAGTGAATCCCAGCCTCTTCTATATGTTCCATTATCCCCGCTATATATATATCGCCAGAAGAATCTCTTATAAGATCAACATCGATTTCAATAGCATTTTCTAAATATTGATCTACTAAAATTATATTATTCTTAGATACATCCATGGCTTTTTTAGCAAAAGATCTTAAATCTTTTTGATTGTATGCAATTTCCATTGCTCTTCCACCTAGTACATATGATGGTCTCACCAAAACTGGATAATTGATTTTATTTGCAATGGCTAAAGTCTGCTCAATATTTTTAGCAAATCCATTTAATGGTTGAGATATTTTTAGAAAGGTTAAAGTATCGCTAAATCTATCCCTATCTTCAGCAAGGTCAATTGCTTCTGTAGAAGTGCCTAATATATCTATTCCTTCATTTTCAAGTTCTTTAGCAATTTTAAGAGGGGTTTGCCCTCCAAATTGAACATACACACCTAGAACTTTTCCGTTAGATGATTCTCTTTTATAAATCTCAATTACACTTTCTGCAGTTAGAGGCTCAAAATATAGTCTATCTGCAGTATCATAATCTGTAGAAACTGTTTCAGGATTACAATTTACCATTATTGTTTCTATACCTTTTTCTTTTAATGCATATACTGCATGAACGCAGCAATAATCAAATTCTATACCTTGCCCAATTCTATTAGGGCCACCACCCAATATGATCACCTTTTTTTTATTTGTTGGATTAGATTCACAAAATCGAGGATTATCAAAACTCCAATCATAGGTAGAATATAGGTAGGGCGTTTTAGAATTAAATTCTCCTGCACAAGTATCTACCAATCTATATGAAGGATGAATATTGTGTAATGATCTAAGTTTACGCACTTTTTTTTCTGCAATCTTTTTTAAAGCTGCAATTTTTTTATCACTAAATCCATTTTTCTTAGCTAGTAATAGAATTTTTGAATTAAGTTTATTTTTTTTAATTAATTTTTCTAATTCTACTATTATTTTTAATTGATTAATAAACCACGGATCATAATTAGTAATTTTTTCAATATGACTAATTTTTTTTTGGAGTCTTAAAGCCTCTCCAATTATAAGAAGTCTTTGCGAAGATTGAGACTCTAATTCTTTGAGAATTGTATTTTTATTTAATTTTATATTTTTAGGACTATCAAAACCATCTAGATCATATTCCAAAGAAGCAAATCCTTTTTGAATAGATTCTATAAAAGATCTTCCTATACTCATTGTTTCACCTACTGATTTCATTGAAGTAGTAAGATTAGAATCAGTACCTGTAAACTTTTCAAAAGTAAATCTTGGAATTTTGGTAACTATATAATCAATGGTTGGTTCAAAACTCGCAGGAGTTGTTGTTGTAATATCATTTTGTAATTCATCTAATGTATAGCCTACTGCTAATTTAGCTGCAATCTTGGCTATTGGGAATCCTGTAGCTTTTGAAGCTAATGCAGAAGATCTACTAACACGCGGATTCATCTCGATAACATTAATTTCTCCATTTTTTGGATTAATTGCGAACTGCACATTAGAGCCTCCTGTATCTACTCCAATTTTTCTTAAAACCTTTATACTTGCGTCACGCAAAGATTGATATTCTTTATCAGTAAGAGTTAATGCAGGAGCAACTGTTATGCTGTCTCCAGTATGAACGCCCATAGGGTCAACGTTTTCAATTGAGCAAACTATTATACAATTATCTTTTGAGTCTCTTACTACCTCCATTTCAAATTCTTTCCATCCTGCTACTGATTTTTCAATTAAAATTTGACTAGTAGGACTGGCGTTTAATCCTCTACTTGCCATTTGAATAAATTCTTTTTCAGTATAAGCAACTCCCCCACCTGTGCCCCCTAGTGTAAAACTAGGACGAATTACAAGAGGTAATTTTAATTCATTTTTAACTATTTTAGCTTTATTTATATCATTAACTATGACACTTTTAGGACAAATCAAACCAATCTTATTCATTGTTTCTTTAAATTTTTGTCTATCCTCCGCCAGATTAATTGATTTAGGATTAGCTCCTATCATTAATACTTTATATTTTTTTAGAACCCCTTCATTATATAATTCCATTGATACATTTAGAGCTGTTTGCCCTCCCATTGTTGGCAATAATGCATCGGGTTTTTCTTTTTTGATAATTTGTTCAACAAAATCTTTTGTAATAGGTTCAATATAAGTTTTATGGGCTAATTCTGGATCAGTCATAATAGTAGCAGGATTAGAATTAATTAAAACGATTTCATAACCTTCTTCTTTTAAAGATTTACAAGCTTGAGCTCCCGAATAGTCAAATTCACAAGCTTGTCCAATCACTATAGGTCCTGCACCGATAATTAAAATTTTTTTAATATCTTTTCTTTTTGGCATATCTATTAACTATTTTATAAAATTCTTTGAAGAGGTAATGACTATCATGAGGTCCAGGACTTGCTTCAGGATGATACTGAACGCTGAAAATTGGTAGATTGTTATGCATTATGCCTTCATTACTATTATCAAATAAAGATATATGTGTTTCAGTTATATCGTTTGGCAAAGTGTTTTTATCTACTTCGAAACCATGATTTTGAGAAGTGATTTCAACTTCAGAGGTTATTAAATTTTTTACAGGATGATTACATCCTCTATGACCTTGAAACATTTTTGTTGTTTTAGCCCCCAAAGCTAAACTCAATATTTGATGACCAAGACAAATTCCAAAAATTGGAATTTTTAAATTTATTAATTCTTTGATAATAGGTATAACATGTTCTCCAGTAGCAAATGGATCTCCAGGGCCATTTGATAAAAAAATACCATCAGGTTTTGTATTTACAATATCTTTCAATGTACATTTAGCATTAAGAATTGTTGATTTAAAATCTAGATTACTTAGATTCCTTAAAATATTATTTTTTATACCAAAATCAATACAAGTTATCGAATACTGAAAAGAATTATTTTTATTATACTTATGAAGATTTTCATTCCATATACCTTCTTTCCATGAATATTTTTTCTTTGTAGAAACTAATGAAGCTAGATCAAGATTTTCTAATCCAGACCAATTTTTTAGATCTTTTTTTAATAATTCTAATTTTCGTTTATTTTTACCGAAATTAACTATAGCGGCTTTAAATGCACCTTTCTCAGATAAAAGTTTAGTTAGTTGTCGAGTATCTATATTATAAATACAAGGAACATTTTTTTTCTTAAAAAAAAAATCAATACTTTTTTCTGCTCTCCAGTTTGAAAAAGATGATATAGGTTGATTTATAACACAGCCAGAAGCATAAACTCTTTTAGATTCATTATCTATCTTGTTGGATCCAACAATTCCTATATGAGGAAAGGTAAAACAAATTATCTGCTTTGAATAAGAAGGATCCGTGATTGTTTCTTGATAACCTGTTTGAGAAGTATTGAAGCATAACTCAGCTACGCTGGCCTTTATTGCACCAATTCCATATCCCCAAAATATAGTTCCATTTTCTAGAATAAGGGCAGCTGAAGGAGGGCGTAGTTGTGGATAGCTATCTATTTCTTTCAGCATATTTCGTGAAGTAAACTGCAGTTTTACTAGGCATTTTGAAATACTTAGTCAAGGATTAGTTGAAATTAATTAGAAGAGTTATATTAATCGATTTTCAATATACTATCGATTCTGTTTAAAATATGAAAGAGAGTTTATGAATTTAAGAAACTTAATTGAAGAAAAATATAAGGATTCTATTAAATCCAAACTATCTGACACAACAAATACCTTACGTTTAATTAAAAGCGCAATTAAGGATAAAGATATAGAAAATAGATCTAAGACCCAAGAAGATGAAATAGATGATCAAAAAATTATGAGTCTTTTGCAAAATTTAATTAAACAAAGAAAAGATTCTATAGAATCTTTTAAAGTTGCTTCTAGGAATGATTTAATTGAAAAAGAACAAGCTGAAATTGATTTAATTTCTCAGTTTTTACCCAAGCAATTAAATGATGAAGAGATTGAATCTGTAATTAGGGAAATTATTAAAAGCAATGGATTTAATTCTGTCAAAGATATGGGGAAGTTAATGAATTTAGTTAAAACAAAATATTCTGGGAGTATTGATATGGCAATGGTAGGAAAAATTGCTAAAAGTTTACTTAACAATTAATGTCTTTTACTAAAACAGATTTAGATTTAATTAAAAGCAAAATTTTACTAAGCGGTGAAATAGAAAAGAAAACAAAATTACATAAAAAAGGAAAAGATTATTGGGGCTGTTGTATTTTTCATAAGGAAAAAACTGCATCTTTTAAAATCAATGATGAACTAGGTTCTTTTTATTGTTTTGGTTGTGGAGCTAAAGGAGATATTTTTTCACTTTATACAGATTTATATAATTATTCATTTCAAGAAGCTGTAATAGAACTTGGAAAGAAAGCTGGAATTACTATTAAACAAGAAGAATATCATAAACGCAAAGATCAAGATAAAATTTATACTATATTAAAAACTGCAACTGAATGGTTTCAGCAGAATTTATATTTAGAGAATGGCAATGCTTGTTTAAAATATCTTAAATCTAGAAAATTATCTAAAGAGACCATTAAGAAATTTCAAATAGGTTTCTCATATAATTCTTCCACCACTTTATATAAATATTTAAAAGAAAAAAAACTATTTGAAGATAAAGATATTTTAAAAAGTAATTTGGTTAAATTAGACGATAAAAATAATATTAAAGATTATTTTTATAAAAGAGTAATTTTTCCTATAACAGATGAAAGAGGAAATGTAGTTGGTTTTGGAGGTAGAGCTTTAAATAATATTAATCCTAAATATATTAATTCACCAGAAAGTTATTTTTTTAAAAAAAGATATTTATTATATAATCTTTTTAACGCTAAAAATACGGCGAGAAAGAAAAATAATTTATTAATATGTGAAGGATATATGGATGTTATATCATTAAATCAAAATGGCATTGAAAGTGTAGTTGCGCCTTTAGGAACATCTTTTACAGAACAACAATTAAATTTAGCCTGGAAATTTTCATCCAAACCTACAATTATGTTTGATGGTGATCAAGCTGGATTGCGTGCAGCTTTTAAATTAGCACTTATGTCCTTATCTTTTTTACAACCAAATAAATTTTTGCAATTTATAAATCTTGAAAATGGTTTAGATCCCGATAGCTATATTAATAAATATTCTTTTAAAAATTTATTAACTTTACTAAAAAAACCTGCTTCACTAGTTAATTTCATTTTTCAAGAATCGATAAAAGCTTTTTCACTACAAGATGCTGATGATAAAATAGCTTTTGATAAATATTTAGATGATTTAATAGATAAAATTGGTGATAAAAAAATTAAATTTTTTTATAAAAATGAATTTAAGTCATTATTTTTTACTGCACTTAAAAATCGCACAAATAGAGATGCTATAATTTCAAAAAAAACGATTAAAGATTCTCTAATAAATAAACAAATTTTATCATTTATTGCAGCTTGCGTTAATCACAAATCCGTTAGATCAGATATTATCTCTGTGCTTTTAAAAACAAATTTATTTAATAATCTATATCAATCTTTATTAACCGATCTAAAAAGATCTGTGTTGTCCGATCTAGAGCGCCCTGAGCTATTAGAAAAATTAAAAAACGCAGAATATGCAAAAATATTAGCTAATTGCCAAGAATCCAGTATTTATCAACTTTTTCCTTACTCATCACCCAAGTACAACGATGCATTATGTTTAGAAGAAGTAACAAAATCTTCTAAAAATCTAAATACAAGGCTTTTAAATTTGAAAAAAATAAATAAAAGCCTAGATGACTTTGAAAAAAACTCAAGTCAGTTAAACTGGGATGAGTTAAAAAGAATCAATAGGGAGTTGTCTTGAGACATACTGTAAATATGCCAACTAGAAAGAAAAAAAAGAAATCAACTACCATCAAAAAGAAAAAAACTACAAAAAAACCTACAAAATTAAAAAAATCAAAATTATCTAAAGTTAAAGTTAAATCAAAAAAAAATAAATTAAAAAAAACTTTAAAAACTAAAACAATAAAAAAAACTCAAAAAGTTAAAACATCTAAAAAGAAAAAAAATTTAGTTACAAAGAAGAAGCCTAAACAATTTGAAGATTATATTGAAGATATTTTTTCTAAACTTATTACTAAACATAAAATTGATGGCGTATATACATCTAAGATAATTCAAAAAGGTATCCCAAAAAAATTTAGACTTCCAGAGAATATACAAAAAGTAGAAGATATATTTAAAAAAAATAAAATTACAATTTTAACTGAAGCTGAATATGCTGAATTAAAAAAATCTTCTAATGAAAATTCAGAGAATAATGATGATGGGGCAGAAGAAAAAAAACAAACTGGAAAAACTGATGATCCAGTCAGATTATATTTACGAGATATGGGCGCTGTTGAACTTTTAAGTAGGGAAGGAGAGATAGCAATAGCAAAAAGAATAGAGGCAGGTAGAGAAAAAATGATTGGCGCTATATGTGAAAGTCCAATGACTATTCGTTCAATAATTAACTGGAAAGATTCAATTAAAGAAGGCACTATGTTATTAAGAGACATAGTCGATCTAGAACAAACTTACGACATGTCTGATATTGGAGAGCCAAAAATTGATGACACGATTAAACTTATTCAAGATGGGACCTCTAAATTAGAATCAAAGAATGAAACTAAAGTAAAGAATAAAGATGAAAAAACTGAGAATAAAGAAGGTGAAAAGTTAGAAGATAAAGAAGCAGATGAAGAAGAAGAAGGATTAAATGTTTCTCTTGCTGCAATGGAGGAAAAATTAAAACCTAAAGTTTTAAAAGATTTTGATGCAATAACTAAATTGTTTAAAAAACTGCACAAACACAGTCAAGAATTAATCAACAGTGCAAATAAAACAGATAGCAAATATCTCAGTTTAGAGAAAAAATATAAAAAAATTCAAAAAGAAATGATTTCCTCAATGAAAGAAGTTCATTTTAATGCTTCAACAATTGAAGCTTTAATGGAAAGTCTTTATGAATTAAATAAAAAACTTTTGGTCAGAGAAGGAAAACTAATTAGAATGGCTCTAAATGTTGGAGTCACTAGAAAATCTTTTATTGAAAATTATCTAAATTACAGTTTTGAAAAAAATTGGATAAAAAATCTTTTAACTTTGAAAGATAAAAATTGGGAAAAATTTGTCAATAGATATCATCTAGAAATCAATAATTTGATTGATGAGATCAAAGAAATACAGTTAGCTACTGAATTACCTCTAACAGAGTTTAGAAGAATAGTAGGGACTGTTCAACAAGGTGAAAGATCGGCAAATAGAGCTAAAAAAGAAATGATTGAATCGAATTTACGTTTAGTAATATCAATTGCTAAAAAATATACAAATAGAGGTTTGCAATTTTTAGATTTAATCCAAGAAGGAAACATAGGGTTAATGAAAGCTGTAGATAAATTTGAATACAGAAGGGGATATAAATTTT
Source organism: Alphaproteobacteria bacterium MarineAlpha5_Bin7 (assembly GCA_002938195.1). Lineage (GTDB taxonomy): Bacteria > Pseudomonadota > Alphaproteobacteria > HIMB59 > MarineAlpha5-Bin7. The sequence continues at coordinate 16,464 of PTKX01000012.1, forward strand.
CAACTTACGCAACATGGTGGATTAGGCAAGCAATTACTAGATCTATAGCTGATCAAGCGAGAACTATAAGAATTCCGGTTCATATGATAGAGACAATAAATAAAATTGTAAGGACCACGAGACAAATTATATCAGAGATTGGAAGAGAACCTACACCTACTGAATTGGCAGATAGACTACATATGCCTTTGGACAAAGTAAAAAAAGTTCTAAAAATTGCAAAAGAGCCAATTAGTTTGGAAACTCCTGTAGGAGATGAAGAGGACAGCTCTCTTGGCGATTTTATTGAAGACAAAAATGCCTTAATTCCTATTGAAGCAGCTGTTAAGAGCTCACTTCGTGATACAACCACAAGAATATTATCATCTTTGACTCCAAGAGAAGAAAGAGTTTTAAGAATGCGTTTTGGTATAGGAATGAACAGTGATCATACTCTTGAAGAAGTTGGTCAACAGTTTAGTGTTACAAGAGAGCGAATAAGGCAAATTGAAGCAAAAGCACTTCGTAAGCTTAAACATCCAACTAGGGCAAGAAAATTAAAGACCTTTCTTGATGAATAATGCAATTGACCTTGTTAGGTACGGGATGTCCAAAGGTTGATCATAATAGATTCGGACCATCAAATTTAGTTTCTTCTTTAAAAACATTGATCCTAATAGACTGTGGATCAGGTGTAACTCAACGTTTAGATAAGCTGAATGTTCCTTTATCAAAAATTGATGCACTTTTTTTAACACATTTACATTCAGATCATGTTGTAGATTTATATCAATTAATTATTTCAAGCTGGCATTCTTATCGAACTAAACCTTGGAAAATATACGGACCACTAGGAACTAAAAAATTTGTAAATAAGATCATGGATGCTTGGAAAGATGAGAGAAATCTTAGAATTAAATATGAACAAAGAGAGTCAATTGATGCATTTAATTTAAAGGTATTTGAATTTGCCAAATATGGAAAAGTCAAGATAAGAGATATAGATGTTGAATATTTTCAAGTTGATCATAAACCAGTAAAATTTGCATATGGTTTTAATTTTTTTAATAAAAACAAAAAATTGACAATTAGCGGAGATACAAAACCATGTGAAAATCTTATGAAATATGCACAACTGTCAGATGTTTTACTTCATGAAGTGTTTATTGAAGATGAAATAAAAACAACAACAAAAATGAGATCTCAAAAAACAATACATAATGTAAAGGAATATCACACTACCTCTTCTATGGTAGGAAAAGTAGGAAAAATTTCGAGATGTAAAAAATTAGTATTAACTCATTTTGTTCCAACTAAATTTAATGAACAAAAATTAAAAAAAATTGTTAAAAAAGATTTTGGTAAATTTCCAGTTGTAGGCAAAGATTTATTGAAGATAAAAATCTAAAAATGAAATCACTAATTATTAATGACAATTCAGGGAAGAAATATGAAGTTAAGGATATCAAAAGATTTTATAAACATTTAGTTAATTATCATACATTTAATAATCAAGCTGATAACAGCGTTCATGAAGAAAATGGTTATTATTTTACAGTTAGTCAGGAATTATTTGATAAAGTTAAAATTTTTATAGAAAAATAATTAATAAAATTCTAATTGAAACCTACTAATAAGCTGTATAATAGCTACTTTTGTAGGGCCCTTAGCTCAGTTGGTTAGAGCGCTCCGCTCATAACGGAGTGGTCCGGGGTTCAAGTCCCTGAGGGCCCACCATATTCAGGAATAATATTATTAAATTTGAATAGTTTATATGAAAAGATAAAGAAAATATCTTCAAATAGGGAAAAAACAGCCTATAAATTAATTTAAAAATTGTTATATAATAACTAAATAATTTCTAAATTAAATGCAAAAAAAACCTTTAAAAATTTATTTAGCAGACCTAACTTATGATACCATTACAGTATCTACCAATAGCATACCTCTCAACATTGGTTTTATTGCTAGCTATTGTATCCAAAGATTTAGTTCAGATATTGAAGTAGTTCTTTTTAAATATATTAAAGAATTAGAAGCGGCTATTATCAAATCACCCCCTGATATTTTGGGTCTTAGTAATTATTGCTGGAATCAAAATTTAGGTTATGAGATGTCACTTTTGTTGCACGAGCATAATCCTGAAGCATTGTCAGTTTGGGGTGGTCCAAATTTCCCTAAAGAAAGATATCTTCAAGAGGAATGGTTAAAAAAATATTCTGATATGGATATTTATATTCCTTTAGAGGGCGAGGTTGGATGGGCAAGTCTTATTGAATCAATATTAAAAATAAATAATAGAAGTAAAATAAGAAGTGAAATTCGTGATAATATTGTTTTTGGTTGTATTAATAGAAAACAAGACGGCACTATTAATATTACTCCACCTGCTCCAAGAATAAAAAATGTAAGTGATATACCTTCACCATATCTTACTGGATTATTAGATAAATTTTTTGATGATAAACTTGATCCACTTATACAAATTAGTCGAGGTTGTCCTTTTAAATGTACCTACTGCGTAGATGGTGACGACGATGTAAAGGTAGTCAATAGATTTGATGTAGATCGTGTAAGTAAAGAACTTGAATATATTGCAGAACGCGTTCCAAAAAGAATTGAAACTTTACAGATTGTAGATTTGAATTTTGGAATGCATAGAGAAGATTTAGATGTTTGTGATGCTATAATGAAAGTTAAAAAAAAACATCAATACCCAAATATGATACAAACTTCTCCAGGTAAGAATTCAAAAGAACGTATAATTGCAACTGTTAAAAAACTTGAAGGGGCATTAATTTTGACAATGTCTGTTCAGTCTTTAGATAAACAAGTATTAAAAAACATAAAGAGATCCAATATTAGTGAAGAACAAATGCTTGAGTTAGTTCCAACTATTAAGGATAGCGGTTTACAAACAAAAGCAGAAGTCATCCTCGGTTTGCCTGGAGATAGCGTAGATGCCCATTTGTTTACTCTTAAATCACTTCTTAAAGCTGAAATAGACGAGATATTAGTATTTTCTTGTATGTTATTACCTGGATCAGAATTGTATAGCAAAGAAGAAAGAAAAAAATGGGGGATCAAGGCTAAACATAGAATTTTACCGAGAGACTTTACACAATTAAATAGTGGAAAGGTTGTATTAGAAACAGAGGAAGTCGTTATCGCAACTGAAAATATGACATTTGATGAATATGTTGACCTCAGAGTTTTTAATTTTCTACTTCGCGTAACAACAACTGATAAAGTCTATTCTCCACTTAAAAAATTTTTAAAACAAAATAATATTGAAATTTTTGATTTAGTCCAAAAAATGTTTAAAAATCTTGATACTGCTCCAAAAAAGATGCAGGATATTTGTAATCAATATCGAAAAGCAACAGTAGATGAATTATGGGATTCTTCAGAAGAGATCATTGCAAATTACCAAAAAGAATCTGAATATAAAAAATTGCTTAATGGAGAAGCTGGCATAAATGTTTTATTTCAACATCAATCTTTAGTTATGATTAGTTGTATGTCTGAGTGGACAGAATTTGTATTTCAGGTTTTAGAGAACTTATTAAATGAACAAGAAGGATTTAATATTGATTTCGAAAATCAATTTAAGGAGGTTGCCAATTATACGCAAGGTACATCTTTTAATCCTTTAGGGAAGAATAGATTAAGCACAAATCCTAAATATAAATTTAACTATGATATTTTTAATTGGCTAAATAATAACAAAGAATTACCACTATCAAATTTCAAGTTATCTCTAACAAAAGAAGTTGAATTTAAATTAACAAATAAGCAATATAATATTATTCAAAATAGACTAGATCAATTTGAAGATAATATAGTTAGTATAAGTAAGGCATTATTCTCAGGAACATTAATACCGTCACATCTTTTTTGGAGAAATCCATCAATAGATGATCAAATATTAGAAAAACAAAAATATAATTAGATATTTTATTAATAATATTTGTTATATGCAGACTAAAATGATTAGAAATATTTTTTATATTTTTTTTATTGCTATTATCTTAGTTTTATCAAGAGTTTTACCACATCCTCCAAATTTTACTCCTATAATAGCTTCAGCAATAATGGCTCCTATATTAATGAGAGATAGAATAACAGGATGTTCTGTTCCTATAATTGCTATGTTTATAAGTGATATATTTATAGGATTTCACGCTTATCAATTTGTTATTTATTCAACACTCCTATCCATTAGTATTTTTACTCCAAAATTTAAGAAAATGTTTTTTTTAGGATTAGTCGCATTTTTAAGTAGCGTATGGTTTTATCTAACAACTAATTTTGCAGTATGGATTCTATGGGATTATTATCCAAAAAATATCGAAGGTTTAATATCTTGTTATTATCTTGCTCTGCCATTTTTTAAGAATACAATTCTTAGCACTTTCTTTTTTACATTTTTGATTGCTTTCGGAATGAAGTATTTAGATTATTTTAATAATTTAACATATAATTTTGTTTTTAGATTAATAAATTTTAGGAAACAATAGCTAGTAGTCAAAAATTCCCTATTTTCATATGAGAGATGCAACCTTTATTATTACAGCAAGGTTAAAATCTACAAGGTTGCCAAAAAAAATTCTTCTTGAGGTTAAAGGAAAGCCTTTGATAGTTCATATGATAAATAGAATAAAATATTCTAAAAAAATAAAAAATATAATCATTGCTACTTCAACTAATACCCAAGATGATATTTTGGAAGATATAGCACGTAAAGAAAAAATTTTATGTTTTAGAGGTAGTGAAGAGGATGTTTTGACAAGACTTTTAGAGGCTTCACAAAAATATAATTTATCTTATTTTGCAAATATCACAGCTGATATACCAATGATTGATCCAACATTGATAGATCATGGAATTAATGTTTATAAACGCATCAATCCAGATTTATTCTTATATGAAAAATATAGTTTTGGCATATGTGTGGTTGTCAAAGTATCTTCCTTAAAAAAAGTTTGTGATTTAAAAAAAGATAAAAATACTGAATCATGGGTGAAATTTTTCAAAGCAACTCGAAATATTAACATTCATATTGAAAAGGTTTCAAAAGAAAATAAAAATCAAAACCTAAAGACTTCATTAGATTATTATGAAGATTATTTATTAATTAAAAAAATTTTTGATGAATTATATAAAGAAAATGAAATCTTTTTAAACAAAGACATTAATAATTTATTAATTAAAAAGCCTGATATAAAAAATATTAATAGTAATGATACTTTTTTAAATAGATGGAAAATGCATATTGAAAGATCAAAATAGAAATAATTTATTGCGTTTATGACTCAAAACCATTTTCTTGAATAATATTTTTATAAAAATAAAATGAATTTTTAGGCGTTCTTTTTAAATTATTAAAATCTACATGTATTAATCCAAATCTTTTTTCAAAACCAAGAGCCCATTCAAAGTTATCTAAAAGGCTCCAAGCCATGTACCCCTTTATTTTTGCTCCATGATCTATGGATTTTTTTACAGCAGATAAATATTTTTTTAAATAATCAATTCTTTTTACATCATTTATACTTCCGTCTTTTTCAATCTTGTCAGAATAAGCACATCCATTTTCAGTTAAATAAATATTTGGATTATTATATTTATTTTTTAATTCCATTATTTGATCATAATAAGCATTTGGTGCAATTTCCCAACCCATTGAGGTTAACTCTTCTTGATTATCTAAACCAAAAGGTCTCTCATCTTTATAAGCTACCCTTGCGCCTAATAAATAATCTTTATCAGCTTTTACTCTAGAATGTTGATAGTGATTTAAACCTATGTAATCACATTTTTGATGTATATTTTTTAAATCATCATTCTGAATATATTTTTTTAATTTATATTCTAAAGCAGCAGGATATGAACCGGTATACATAGGATCTAAAAAAGCTCTATTCCAATACATATCAAAAATTTTTGTTGCTTTTGTATCCTCGTCAGAATTTGAACAAGGTAAACTAGGAGATAAGTTAAGAACGCATCCTAATTCTAAGTTTGGTTTAATTGATCTCATAGACTGAATTGCATATCCGTGAGCAAGATTTATATTGTGAATGCTAGAAAAAAAAATATTTTTATCAGATATTCCGGGTGCCATATATCCATCTGCATGACCATGAATGGAAAATACTGCGGGTTCATTTAAAGTCGAGATAAAATTGACCCTATCTGAAAACTTTTTAACAAAAGTTGTAGCATAATCGCAAAAAATTTTAGATGTATCACGATTCGACCATCCACCATCGTCTTGTAATTTTTGAGGTAAATCCCAGTGATATAATGTAACTAATGGTTTAATATCTTTATTAAGTAATTCATCAATAAGTTTATTATAAAAATCTATTCCTTTTTGATTTAAGGATCCCTTGCCTTCAGGATAAATTCTGGCCCAAGCTATAGAAAATCGATAAGCAGACATTTTGATATCAGCCATCAATTTAATATCCTCTTTAAATAAATGATAGTGATCTGCTGCTATGTCACCATTTTCATCATTTTTGATTTTGCCTGGAGTATGCGAAAAGGTATCCCATATACTCTTACCTTTACCATCTATATTTGCTGCACCCTCTATTTGATAGCTTGATGTAGCTGCTCCCCATAAAAAATTAGTTGGAAATTTTAAGAGCATAAAGAATTATATCTATTATTTGACGAATTAATATACAAGAATCACTTAAATATTTATAATAATATATAATTAGGAAAATAAAATGGCTTTAATTAGTATGCGTCAATTGTTAGACCACGCAGCAGAAAATGACTACGGCGTCCCTGCATTTAATGTAAATAATTTAGAACAAATAAGATCAATTATGGAAGGCGCTAAAGAAACAAATAGTCCAGTAATTGTTCAAGCTTCTGCAGGTGCTAGAAAGTATGCAGGTCCTAAATTCATTAAAAGTATGATGAGCGCAGCTATTGAAGAGTTTTCAAATATACCAATAGTAATGCATCAAGATCATGGAGCTTCTCCTGCAGATTGTCAAAAGTGTATTGACTTAGGATTTAGTTCAGTAATGATGGATGGCTCATTATTAGAGGATCAAAAAACACCATCTAGCTTTGAATATAACATCAAAGTTACTAAGAAAACTGTTGAATTCGCACATACAGTCGGTGTTTCAGTAGAAGGCGAATTAGGATGTCTAGGCTCTCTTGAATCTGGAATAGCAGGAAAAGAAGATGGTGTTGGGGCAGAAGGAAAATTATCTGAAGATCAAATGTTAACAAATCCTGATGAGGCAGCTGCCTTTGTTAATGAAACCCAAGTTGATTCTTTAGCCATAGCTATAGGAACCAGTCATGGCGCATATAAGTTTTCTAGACCTCCTACAGATGAAATACTTTCTATGGAAACTATAAAACAAATTCACATGAAAATTCCTAATACTCATTTAGTTATGCATGGCTCTTCTTCAGTTCCTAAAAATTTATTAGAAATTATAAATAATCATGGTGGAGAAATTCCTGAAACATATGGAGTGCCTATAAAAGAAATTCAAGAAGGTATTAAAAATGGAGTTAGAAAAATAAATATTGATACTGATTTAAGATTGGCTTCAACAGCAGCAATAAGAAAATATTTATCCGAATGTCCTTCAGAATTTGATCCAAGAAAATATTTTTCTAAAACCATGGAAGAAATGAAAAAAATAGTTATAAATAGATTTGAAGAATTTGGTACCTCAGGTTATGCTGATAAAATTAAACCAATTAATCTTGAAAAAATGATTGTAAGATATAAAAAAGGAGAATTAGAACAGAAGGTTTTATAAAATCAATTTCCAATTATTATTGAATAACTACTTTCATTTTGAGCATCCAGTATTTTATTAAATTCTAATAGATTGTAATTTACCTTCTTAAGCATTGAATTAAATTCAGATCTTTTTGTTACAACAAGGGAAATATCAGCAACTATTAAATCAATGACATAATTACGATTTTTTGACTTTTTTACTCTCCAAGTTACTAACAAATTACCTGTTTCATTAATAATTTTCATATCTATTAAGCTAACTTTATTTTTTGAGTCATATTTAGAGTTTGTCAGCTCATAGTTTTGATCTGAATATCCTTGCATCAAGGAAGCAATGTTAAGAGCAAGATGTCTTTTAAACAACCTTATATAATCTTTTTTTTCTACTTTAGATGCATTCTGCCATGATTCTCCAGCTACAAATTTAGCTATTCCTGTACCAGCAAAATTATTATTTATAGTTTTTTCAATTAATTCAAATCTTTTGAAGTTAGACAACGAAGGGTTTTTATAAGAGTCAAGTATAGTATCAATTTCTCCTTTTAACCAATTTGAAACTTCATCAGCTTTCACACAATAACTAGAAAAAAGTACAATAATAAAAAAAATTTTAAAAAAATATTTCATTTTATTCAAATTCAATACTAATTAAAGGAAGTGGTGTTAGCTCACTATCATCAGTGTTAAGAATAGAGGCTTTTCTATTTTGATAATAAGAGCTTCTAACTGCAGCATAGTAGTCCACCGAATTGTCTCTAAGTGCATTAACCTCATCTATAATTTTTGATCTTTGATCAACAGCATTAGTTGCAGTTCTTAAAGGTATTAACCAAGCTTCACCTTCGCTAATAGCGTATGCATTTATTGGATCTGTTACATAAGTCATGACCATTCCAGCTGTATCTCTGATATTTGATGGCCCAAAGATTGGAAGTACAATATAAAAACCGTCACCAACACCCCATGTTGCTAAAGTTTGTCCAAAATCTTCTTCTTTTTCTTCTAATCCAATTTTTTCAGCTACATCAACTATACCTAAGACTCCAGCAGTTGTATTAACAACAAACCTTCCCGTAGATTCAGCCGCGTTTTTTCCTTGACCTTGAAGAAGTTGATTTGCAATAACAAGAGGAGTTCTCAAATTGCTTAAAAAATTACTAATCCCAGACTGTACTGGACTTGGTAATTTTCTATAACCTTTTGCAACTGGCTCAAGGACAATTCTATCGGCAACATTATTGAATTTAAAAATTGCCCTATTGAAAGATTCCAATGGATCATAAATTTCATCTTCATAATTAGAAGTTTCAAAATCAACAGAACTGGTTGTAACATTGTCCGATTCTTCTGCTGATATTGAAAGGTTAGAGAAAATTAACAATAAAATTAGTAAAAAAATTTTAATATTTGCCATAAAAGTTCTCTAAATTGATGTAAAGTTAAAATAATTTTATATAAACACTATATCATAAAATATGGATTTAAATCTCAAAAATTACCTAAATTTATTAAATAAAAAACAGCATGAGGCTGTTACTATGACAGAAGGTCCTTGTTTGATACTTGCAGGTGCAGGAAGTGGCAAAACAAGGGTGCTTACAATTAGAATTTTACACATTCTGCTCCAAAAAAAGGCTTATCCAGGACAAATATTGGCAGTTACTTTTACAAATAAAGCAGCAAACGAAATGAAAACACGAGTTGCAAATTTATTAAATAGACCAGTTGATAATATGTGGATAGGTACTTTTCACTCATTATGTGCAAAGATTTTAAGACAGCATTGTCATTTAGTAGGATTAAAAAATAATTTTATAATATTAGACTCGGATGATCAGCTCAAATTGATAAAACAAATTTGTGAAAGTGAAAAAATAGATACTTCAGAAAAATCTCCAAAATATTTTTTAAGTTTAATAGATAATTTTAAGAATAAAGGTATTGCTTATAACAAAATAAAATTATCTAAATTCAATCAATATGAAAAAGAAATAAAATTAATATATAAAATATATCAAGAACAATTGATAAGACTTAATTGTGTAGATTTTGGTGACTTAATTCTTCATTGCATTAATATATTTAAAAAAGAAAAAGATGTTTGTTTAAAATATCAAAAATTATTTAAATATATTCTTGTTGATGAATATCAAGACATTAATAAAGTACAACAATTATGGCTTGAAATCTTATATGAGTTTAATAGCAATATATGTTGCGTAGGAGATGATGATCAATCTATTTATTCCTGGAGAGGAGCAGATGTAACAAATTTATTAAACTTTGAAAAAAATTTTTCCAAACCAAAAATAATAAGATTGGAGCAAAATTATCGATCTACAAAAAATATATTAGATTGCGCATCTTCTTTGATTAATCAAAACAAAGGAAGATTTGGTAAGAAATTATGGAGCGATAATCCGGTTGGGGATAAAATATTTGTATCAGGTTTTTGGGAAACAAAAGAAGAAGCTTTGTATGTTAGCGATAAAATAGAAAAATTAATTTCAAAAAAAGTTCCCTTGAGTGAAATATCAATATTATTTAGAGTTGCAGCCCACACAAGATCTTTTGAAGATAGATTTATAAATATAGGCTTACCTTATAAGATTATTGGAGGACTACGTTTTTACGAAAGAAAGGAGATCAAAGATGTAATAGCATATTTAAGATTGGTTAACAATTTAGATGATAATCTTGCTTTTGAAAGAATTATTAATGTTCCTAAAAGAGGAATAGGCAAAATTTCAATAAAAAAAATTAATGCATTATCTAGAGAAAATGATTGCTCAATGTTTGAAGCTGCAAAAATCTTTATTGATACACATTCTTCTAAATCAAAACAAGATTTAAGTATATTGATTTCAAAAATTTTAAAATGGCATCAAAGTAAGAACAAATTGAATCACATTGAATTAGTTGAATTGATATTAGAGGATTCTAAATATATAGAATACCTAGAACAAGAAGAAAAAAATTTAAAAAATCCTGAAAATTTAAATAGAATCGATAACATCAAGGAGTTTATTGTTAGTCTAAAAGATTTTAATAATTTAGAGGGTTTTTTAGAGCATGTTAGTTTAATAATGGAAAATATATCAGTTAGCAGCAATCAAACACTAAGTTTAATGACTATGCATAGCGCTAAAGGTTTAGAATTTGATCATGTATTTCTCGCTGGATGGGAGGAAGGAGTATTTCCAAGTCTAAGATCAATTGAGGAATTAGGAAAGGCAGGATTGGAAGAAGAGAGGAGATTAGCTTATGTAGCTCTTACAAGAGCTAGAAAAAAAATTAACATAACTTATGTTAATCAAAATCGTTATTCTTATGCCTCTCATGACTTTAACACTCCTTCAAGATTTATTGATGAATTACCGAAGAATTTAGTTGAAATTAATGATTCTAGTTACTTGGAAAACAATAAATTTATTTCTGATTTTGTTGAAGAAGAATATGATTATGAAGATCAAATTTCTCCAGGCAGAAAAAGATTAATAAATTATTATAAAAAAAATCAAGATGATTGGGATTTAAATCAAGATTATGAAATGCAATCAGGTTTTGAGGAAGGTTCTAGGGTGTTTCATCAAAAATTTGGTTATGGAAAAATATTATTTTTAGAGGGAGATAAAGCAGAAGTAGAATTTAAAAAATCATCAAAAAAAATGATTTTTATTAAATATTTACAAATTATACATTAGTTTTTTTTATCCACTCTTGTTCAGTTAATATAGTTAAACCTAGTTCTTTAGCTTTTTTTGCTTTAGATCCAGGTTTTTCACCTATAATTACAAAATCAGTTTTCGATGAAACTGCAGAGGATATTTTTGCTCCTAATTGAGTTGCTAAATGTTTAGCCTCTTCTCTAGAAAGCTTTGATAAAGTTCCAGTAAAAACAATATTTTTATTAGAAAATAAACTATCAGATTTTGGTTGAGTAAAATCTATAATCTCCAAACTGTTTTTTAAGTTTAAGATAGTTTTTAGATTATGTTTATCTTGAAAATATTTATGTAAAGAATTTATTGCTTTCGGTCCTAATCCATCAATATTTTGCAATTTCTCTTTATCGTTTATAGAATCAACCAAATTTTTTATATTAATAAATTCTTTAGCTATCAGAGCAGATAATGTCTCGCCTACATATCTTATACCTAAAGAATAAATGAATTTCTCTAAATTAATTTTTTTTGATCTATTAATTGATGTAATTAAGTTTTGAAAAGAAAGATCTCCCCATCCTTCTAAACTTAAAATATCTTTTTTGAATTTTTTTATATTAAAAATATCATTATAATTTTTTAAAAAACCTAATTTATAAAATTGTTTTATTTGTTTTTCTCCAAAACCTTCAATATTAAAACTTTTTTTACTAACAAAATGTATTAAAGATCCGAGTATCTGTGCATCGCATGTTTTTGAATTCACACACCGTATTATAGTTTCGTCTTTTTCTTTAATTGTTAGTTCACCACAAATAGGGCAATGTTTTGGAGGTTCAATTAATTTTTTTCTATTTTTATCTTTCTTAATTACTTTTAGCACTTGAGGAATAACATCTCCTGCTCTTTGAATTTCAACTCTATCGCCTTCTCTAATATCTTTTTTTTCTATTTCATCAAAATTATGAAGTGTTGCGTTTGAAACCAATACTCCTCCAATATTTATTTCTTTCAGTCTAGCAACTGGAGTGATTGCCCCTGTTCTACCTACTTGAAGATCTATCTTTTTAATTGTTGTTATTGCTTTTTCACTTTTAAATTTCAGAGCAATAGCCCATCTAGGATTTTTTCCAACAAAACCTAATCTATTCTGAAGTTTTAATTCATTTATTTTAAAAACAATGCCATCAAGATCATATGCAATATCCTGACGAATATTATTAATCTGATTATAATAATTCATCATTTCATCAATAGTGCTATATTTATTTGATAGATTATTAATTGGAATTCCCCAATTTTTTAAATCTCTATAAAAATCACTTATTGTTAAATATTCTCTAGTTGTTTTACCTAAGCCATGTGCTAAAAATTTTAAAGGACGCATCCTTGTTATTTTAGAATCTAGTTGTCTTAAACTACCAGCGGCAGCATTCCTAGGGTTTGAAAATTTATTCTTATCTTCAATTTCATTATTTAATTTTACAAAATCAATTTTATTTAAAAAAATTTCACCTCTAATTTCTACTTGTTGTGGAACATTATTTTTTTTCAGCATTATCGGTATTCCTTGAATATGTTTAACATTATTAGTTACATTTTCTCCTATTTTTCCATCACCTCTAGTACTTGCAGATACTAGAACACCAAATTCATAATTTAAGTTTATAGATAAACCATCAATTTTTGGCTCACAAATAAAATTAAATTTATAATTTTTTTCTAAATTAAGAAATTTTTTTATTCTATCCAAAAAATCAGTAATGTCATTTTCATCAAATGCATTTTGTAAAGACAACATAGGAAGCTTATGATGAATTTTTTCAAATTTATTTGAAAGAGGACTTCCAGTTGATAGGTTAGGACTATTCTTTATAATTAAATGAGGAAATTCTTTTTCAAGTTTATTATTTTCTATAACTAATGCATCATATTCAGCATCAGTGATTTGAGGCTTATCATTTTGATGGTAAAATATATTATGTTTTTTAATTAAGAGACTTAATTCAACTAATCTTTTTTTTATTTTATTCTCATCTTTTACTAATTTATTTTTATTCATCATCCTGGTTTATAAGATTAGAAATTTTTTTAAAAAAAGAATTATTTTCTTCATTGGGACGAATTAGATCATAGCTATATTTATACCACTTTGACTTTGGATAATTATACCCAAGAACAGCTGCAGTTTTTTCTGCATCCTCTATCATTCCTAGTTTATAATAAATTTCTACAAGTCTATGTAAAGCTTCAGGAGTAAATTTACTTTTTGAATGTTTATCAATTACTTTTTTATATCTTTTCATAGAAGCAAGATATTTTTTTTGATTAAGATAAAAAAAAGCTATATCCATATGTTTGGCTGCGATATTTTCATTTATAAAAATAATTTTTTGTTCACTATCTCTAGCATATTTAGAATCTGGAAATCTATTAATAATTTGTTCAAAATTTTCTAATGATTTAATATTATAATTACCATCTAAATACTCATTCTCAATTTGTTCAAAGTAACACATAGCCCTCATATAATATGCGTAATCTAAATTTTTGTGTGAAGGATAATTGTTGATAATTCTGTTAAATTTAAAAATAGATTCAGTGTAATTCATTTTTATGTATTCAATAAATGCATCCATAATTTGAGACTCAACAGCTTCATTAGATAGTGGAAATAATACTTCAATCTCTAAAAATTTTTCTTGGGCAATATCGTAATTATTATTGTCTAATTCGATCATTGCTAATTTAAATAGATTTTCTGGTGTCTGTTTATTTTCAGATAGTATGGATTCTTTGCTATTTTGCGAACAAGAGATATGAATGATTAAGCATAATATAATCATTGCAATATTGAAAAATTTTTTCATAATAATCTTTTATATATTGATTAAACAATAATTTGAATGAAATTTATTAATAAATACCAATCCTCTAATTTTAATAAAAGGAAATCTGGCTCTTCTATTAAATATATAATTATACATTATACTGCAATAGAAGATTATTTTGAAGCAATTCAACATCTATGCAGCAAAGATAATAAAGTAAGTTGTCATTTTTTAATTAATAAAAAAGGAGCTATATATTATTTGGTAAATACAAAAAATCGTGCATGGCATGCTGGTCAGAGTTATTGGAATAAAGATACTGATATAAATTCAGAGTCCATAGGAATTGAAATGGTCAACTCTGGTCACCATATTTTATTTGAAAGCTATAACCTAAATCAAATTAAGGCTTTAATCAAGTTATTGCAGTATTTGGTTAATAAATATAAAATAGATCCTATTAATATTCTTGGACATTCAGATATAGCCCCTTATAGAAAAATAGATCCAGGACAAAAATTTCCTTGGAAAAAAATAAGTAAGAATAACATAGTATTTAAGCTAAAAAAATTATCAAATAAAAAGAAAGATGAGCTAGATTATTTCTTGTATAAAAAATTTAAAAATAGTCAAAAAAAGAAAGTTCTTTTTATTTTAAAGAGTATTGGATATAATATTAAACCAGCTACTAAAAGTGATAAAAAATATATAATTTTAATTAAAGCATATCAAATGCATTTCAGACAAAAAAACGTATCTGGAAAGATAGATCGTGAAACATATAAAATACTACTATCCCACTATAATCAAATCTTGACCTAGTTTAATTTTTCTAATAGTTGTAAATTATTGATGGTGCGATGATCGCTTGAGCAATCAAGAGGAAAGTCCGGGCTCCACTGGAAAATAAAACCAGGTAATACCTGGCAGGCGTAAGCCTAGGGAAAGTGCAAAAGAAAATATACCGCCTAATTTATTAGGTAAGGGTGAAATGGTAAGGTAAGAGCTTACCGCGCAGATGGTAACAAATGTGGCATGGCAAACCCTTTTAGGAGCAAGGCCAAATAGGGATAACAATTAATTTCCAGTTAAGTTATCCGGGTAGGCTGCTTGAAACAAATGGCGACATTTGTTCTAGATGAATGATCATCACTTTTAGTAATAAAACTACAGAACCCGGCTTATGCACCATCAATTTATCGAACATAACAAGAACATTTAGTGAAATTATCTTATACCCATTGACGCCCATAATATCCCATGATAACCCAAAAATAATAAAGGGTTTTAATGGATTTATTTTTATCAAAATTTTCAAATAATATTGATAAAAAGGGTAGAGTTACTCTACCCTCATTATTTAGAAATGCCTTACCTAAAAACGATAGAAATGAAATTATATTATTTAAATCATTAAAGTTTTCTGCAATTGAAGGTTGCAGTAGTCAAAGAATAAATAACATAGCAAAAAAAATAAATGAATTGGATATTTTTTCAGATGATCAAGAAGATTTTGCAACTTCGATTTTTTCAGAAGTAATACCTACAAAGCTTGATAAAGAAGGAAGATTTTTAATACCTGATAATTTAAAAAATCACGCTAATATTTTAAACGAAGCTACCTTCATTGGTCAGGGGCATTATTTTCAAATTTGGAATCCAAAGGGAGCTCTAGAGAGACAACAAAAATCTAGAGAAAGATTAGTTAAAGAAAAAAGAACTTTAGGTTCAATATTATCAAAACAGGAAAATAAAAATGACTGAAGTCAATACACATATACCTGTCATGCTAAACGAAATAAAAAAATTCATTCCTGATGAAAAAAAAATAAATATCATAGATGCTACTTTTGGCGGAGGAAGTTATTCTAAGGAGTTTCTAGAAAATTTTGAGGTTGAAAATTTAATAGCTATTGATAGAGATCCAATTACAAATATATTTGCACAAAGTTTAAAAAAAAGATTTAGTAATTTTTCACTTGTTAATGATTGTTTCAGCAATATTGACAATATTGCAAATAAAACAATTAATAATAAAAAATTTGATATTATCATTTTTGATTTAGGACTTTCTTCGAATCAATTAGATAATCCCAATAGAGGGTTTTCATTTAAAGATGATGGACCTTTGGATATGAATATGGGAAATTCTAAAGTAATTGCTTCAGATATTATTAATAAATTTTCTGAAAAGAAACTCTCAGAAATTTTTTTCACACTTGGAGAAGAAAGATTTGCAAAAAAAATTGCAAGAAATATTATAAAAATAAGAAAAATAAAATTCATTAAAACTACAAAAGATTTATCCGATCTAATTCATGAAACTATCCCATCTTTTATAGCAAAAAAAAGTAAAATAAATCCTGCAACCAAAACTTTTCAAGCTCTAAGAATATATGTAAATGATGAATTAAATGAACTGAAGATTGCTTTAAATAAATCAATCGAATTATTAAGTAATAATGGTAAAATAATAGTAGTTTCTTTCCAAAGTCTTGAAGATAGAATTGTGAAAGATTTTTTTAACCACAATAGTGGTAAACGATGGCGTTCC
>PTKX01000013.1 GCA_002938195.1 Alphaproteobacteria bacterium MarineAlpha5_Bin7
GATTTAAATGATGTCAAAAAAATTTCATATGACGTTAAACAAAATTCTCTAATGATAGCTCAGACTCCGCATACTTACTCAGGTATAGAAATTGCAATTTTAGATCTTTTAGGAAAAAAAAATCAGTGTCCAATTTTTGAATTGCTAGGTTATAAAAAATCAATTCCTAAAATTGCTTATGCTTCTGTTCTCTTTGGAAAATCCCCTAGCGAAACTTTTAATGTTGCCAGAGAAATGTTTAATAAAAAATTTAAAGCAGTAAAGTTTGGTTGGCAGAATTTTGGATCAAATCTAAATTCTGACAATGATCACTTAATTGCAGCTAGAGAAGGATTGGGAACAGATATAATGTTAATGGTCGATGTTGGGGCAATTTGGGGCAATGACGTCGATGAAGCATTAAAAAGAGAAAAAATACTAAAAGAGGCAAATATTACTTGGCTTGAAGAACCTTTTTATAGTGATGCATTTTATGAATATTCAGAATTTACTAATAAAACATTATTACCTCTAGCAGGAGGAGAGTCATGTCATTCTGTTGATTCAGCAAAAAATATGATTCATTTTGGTAAAGTCAAATATATTCAAATTGATGCAGGGATAGTTGGAGGTATTTTAGCTGGAAAAGAAATTTGTGAGTATGCTGAGAATAGAAATGTACAATATGTAAATCATACTTTTACTTCTCATCTCCAGTTATCAGCATCTTTGCAAGCATATGCTGGATCATTAAAAAGTACGTTGGCAGAATTCCCAATGCAATTAAAGTCTTTAGCTTGGGATATTACTAAGAACCATATTGTTAAAGACGATAATGGTTGTATCATTAATCCACTTGCAGTAGGGCATGGCATAATAATTAATGAGGAAGCTCTTAAACAATATAAGGTTGATGTTGAAATATATATTAATTCAAAGAAGACATTTTAGTTAAAATGAAAATTACAGATATTCAAACTCTTATAGTTAATGCAGAAATGCGAAATTGGGTTTTTGTAAAAATATTAACAGATGAAGGAATTTACGGTTGGGGTGAATCAACTGTAGAATGGAAAACTAGAGCAGTTGTAGGCGCTATTGAAGATTTAAAACCTCTTATAATAGGAAAAGATCCAAGGAACATAAAACAAAATTTTCAAATAATGACTAAACATGGTTTTTGGAAATTAGGTGTAATTGGCTTGTCTGCCATAAGTGGTATCGAGCATGCAATGTGGGATATTCTCGGAAAAAGTCTTAACACTCCAGTGTGGCAATTATTAGGTGGCAAGGTAAGAGATAAGGTTAAAATTTATACTCATTTAGGTATGGGTGATATGAAAGCTGTCTACAAAGACACTATGAATGTTTCAGGACTGATTGATCATGCGCAAAAATTAGTTGATTTAGGATATAATGCTTTCAAAGTAGTTTTTATTCCTTACACTCACTACACAGTTACAAATAAAAATTTAAAATATGTTAATCATTTGATGAGTTCATTAAGGGATAAAGTTGGTGATGAAATAGAAATCATGGTTGATTTTCATGGAAGATGTGGATCTGGCCAATCAGCAATACAATATGTGAAAGAACTAGAACCGTATAATCCAATGTTTATAGAAGAGCCTATACAACCAGGTGATACTTCAACATTGCTTCAAATTAAGGAAGCTATTTGTTGCCCTTTAGCTACTGGCGAGAGATTAATTGGTCTCCAAGAGTTTGAATCACTTTTTCATTTAAGAGCAATTGATATAGCTCAACCAGATCTAAATCATTGCGGAGGTCTTCTTGAAGCAAAAAATATTGCCTCAGCAGCTAGTGTAGCTAATATTGCAATTGCTCCTCATAATCCAAATGGACCTATTGCTGGAGCAGCAGCTTTACATTTTGCTATATCAACCCCTAATCATATTATTCAAGAGGTTATGGACAAATCAGTCCCATGGTATGAGGATGTAATTTCTACCACCCCCATTAAAAGGAATGGAAGTTATTGGGAAATACCAAATAGTCCAGGTTTTGGTATCGAAGTTAATGAGAAAGAAGCAGCTAAATATCCCTTTAAGCAGGAAATTTTATCACCCACTGAAGCTTATCTAGACGATGGAACAGTTGTTGACTGGTAGTTTAAAAAAAACTGAATTAAAAAAATTAAAAGGTATTTTTCCTATTGTTTATTCTTTTTTTAATAAAAATAATTCCCTTGATAAAAAACTTATCACAGAGCAGATTGAATTAATTTCAGATATAGGATCTAATGGTATTGCTTGTCTTGGTCTTGCAACAGAAGTTAATAAATTATCCTTTCGAGAAAAACAAACTATTATCGAACTAATCTCAAAAACATGTACGGGAAAAATTCCTATAGCAGTTACTATTCAAGGAAATTCTTTTAAAGAATATGTTGATTTAATTAATGTTGCTAAATCTAACGAAGCAAGTTGGATTATACTCCAGCCTTTTTTAAAAAATAAAAAAAAATCCGAGCAAGATTGTTATAATTTTTTTGACAAAATAATTCCTTATACAAATAATTCTATTTCAGGTATTCAAAATGCTATTGAATACTTAGGCGTTGGTCTTTCACCAAAAAATATTATTAAACTTTACAATAGATTTCCTAATTTTAGAGTTATTAAAGGAGAAGCTTCTTCAGTATTTATTGAAAAAGAAATTAAACAATATCCAAAAGATTTATATGTATTCAATGGTAGAGGGGGTCAAGAAATAGTTGATAATTTTATGGTTGGATGCAAAGGGATAGTTCCTTGCTTGGATGGAGCAGATAGATTTTTAAAAATTTATAAGCTCATTAAAAATAAACGTATTATAGAAGCAAGAAAAGAATATCAAAAAATACTACCATCTATTGTATTTATTATGCAATCTATCAATACTCTTATTTGTTATGGAAAGCGCGTATGTGCTTTTCGTATGGGAGTAAGAAACATTTATGATAGAAAACCATTTCTTAGTCCTACAGATTATGGTATCAAAAAATCTAGAGAAATTGCTAAGATGTTAGGTAAATTTTAATGGCTAAAGAAAAAAAATATCGCTCAAGCGAATGGTATAGCTCTAAGTCTCATAGAAGGGATACATTCATACATAGAGGTTGGATGAGGAATCAAGGGCATCCGAACCATCTTTTCGATGGCAGGCCAGTAATTGGAATTTGTAATACTTGGTCAGAATTAACTCCTTGCAATGGTCATTTTAGAGAAATTGCTGAACATGTAAGAAGGGGTGTATATGAAGCTGGAGGCTTTCCATTAGAATTTCCAGTTTTTTCAGCTAGTGAATCAAACTTAAGACCTACAGCAATGTTGTTTCGTAATCTAGCTAGCATGGATGTTGAAGAAGCAATAAGAGGAAATCCAATTGACGGAGTAGTGCTTTTAATGGGTTGTGATAAAACTACACCATCTCTATTAATGGGCGCAGCTAGTTGTGACCTTCCGACAATAGGTGTTTCTGGAGGACCAATGTTGAATGGACAACATAGAGGAAAAACTATTGGGTCTGGCACAGGAGTTTGGAAACTGGATGCTGATTTGGCAGCTGGCGTAATTTCTGAAGATGATTTTGTAGAAGCTGAAATTTCAATGAGTAGATCGAAAGGTCATTGTATGACAATGGGTACAGCTTCAACAATGGCAAGCATGGTAGAGTCTTTAGGAATGGCATTGCCGCACAATGCAGCTATACCAGCAGTAGATTCCAGAAGATATTCAAATGCTTTTCTTTCAGGAAAGAGAATTGTTGAAATGGTTAAAGAAAATTTAGTTATGTCTAAAATAATTACAAAAAAATCTTTTGAAAATGCAATAAAAGTTAATGGTGCAATTGGAGGTTCAACAAATGCAGTAATACATTTAGCTGCAATTGCTGGTAGAATGGAAATTGATCTTTCATTAGATGATTGGGAAATATGTGGAAAAGAAATTCCAACACTTGTAAATCTACAACCATCAGGAGATTATTTAATGGAGGATTTCTATTATGCAGGGGGGTTGCCAGCAGTTATAAAAAAACTATTAGATAAAAATTTACTTAATAAAGAATCTCTTACTGTTAATGGAAAAACATTAGAACAAAATAATTTTGAAGCAGTTTGTTGGAATGAAGAAGTTATTAGGAATTTTGATAATCCAATAACAAAAGATGGTGGCATTAAAGTATTAAGAGGTAATATAGCACCTGATGGAGCTATATTAAAACCTTCTGCAGCTTCAAAGCATTTAATGCAGCATACTGGCAAAGCTGTAGTATTTGAAAGTGTAGAAGAATTTCATAAAAAAATCCATGATCCCAATCTAGATGTGGATGAAAATTCAATATTAGTTTTAAAAAATTGTGGACCAAAAGGTTACCCAGGTATGGCAGAAGTAGGAAATATGCTTTTACCTCAAAAACTTCTGAAAAAAGGAGTAAGGGATATGATTAGAATTTCTGATGCTCGTATGAGTGGTACAGCTTTTGGAACTGTTATTTTACATACAGCTCCTGAATCCGCAGTCAAAGGCCCACTTGCAGCGGTTCAAAATGGAGATGAAATTAAAATTGATGTTGATAACGGTATAATGGAATTACTTGTTGATGAAAAAATAATATTGGAAAGATTAAAAAATTATAAACCAGTTCTTCCTGAAATTACTAGTGGTTATCAAAAAATGTATATTGATCATGTTAACCAAGCTAACAAAGGAGCAGATCTTGACTTTTTAGTTGGCAGAAGAGGTACAGAGGTCAAACGCCATAGCCATTAACGAATTCAATGATTAATAAAAATGTATCAAATCAAATTATCGTATTTATTGATTGGGGAACTACTAACTTTAGAGCATACAAATTTGATTTAAAAGCAAATAAAGTATTAAAAAAAATTGAAACCGATAAAGGAATTTTAAATCTAAAAAATAGAAAGCAGTATATTAATATTATTTTAGATACTTTAAGAAAATTTCGTTTAAAAAAAGATCAATATATTTTGATGGCAGGTATGGTTGGGAGCAAAAAAGGACTTTATGAAGTTCCTTATGTTTCAGTTCCTACAACAATAAAAAAAATATCTTTAAAAATACCAGTTAAAAAAATTTCAAACATTAATATAAGAATTGTTCCTGGCTTAGTTTATAAAAAAAATAATTTTCTTGATGTAATACGAGGAGAAGAAACCTTAGTAATTGGAGCCATAAATAAAGTTAAAATAAGAAAATATTGCTTTCTTTGTTGCCCTGGAACACATTCAAAATGGATTTCTATTGAAAATAAAAAATTTAAATCTTTTTCTTCTTATATGAGTGGCGAAATATATTCTGCTATATATAAAGGTACCATTTTATTACAATCTTTACAAAAAAGTTCAAATAAGTTTTCTAAAAATTATTTTATAAAAGGACTTAATTTAATAAAGAGAGGATACTCATTTCCAAATATCCTATTTAAAATTCGTACTATGGATCTATTTAATCAATCAAAACCGTATGAGCGTAATTCTTTTTTATCTGGTTTAATTATAGGTATGGAGATAAATGATATATCAAAACAAAAGAAAATATATAAATCTACTGTAATATTGATAGCTAGTGGTGCTTTAACTAAAATGTATTCAATTGCCCTTAATTATTATAAAATTAAATACAATTTGGTTAATGCAGATGAATGCTTTATTAATGGAATGAAAAAAATATATGAATCAAATAACTAATAATTTTTTAAATTCACTTGCAAAATCAAAAATAGTAGTAATTTTGAGAAATATAGAACTACATCAATGCGAGGAATTCGTTGGTTTATTAGAAGAAAATCAACTAGATACTGTTGAAATAACTCTTAATTCTCCAGACCCTTTCTCTTGTATTGAATTAATTACAAAAAAATTTCCAAAAATTAATATAGGGGCTGGAACAGTAATTGAGAAAAAAGACATAAAAAAATTAAAAGATTTGGGCGTAAAGTTTATAGTTTCTCCAAACACAAACCCAGAAGTAATAACGGAAACCTTAAATAACAATTTAGTATCAGTTCCAGGTTTTTATACTGCTACAGAAGGGTTTAGTGCAGTCAAATACGGAGCTAGTATTTTAAAACTTTTTCCATCTGGAATAAATGGTTTGAATCTTTTAAAAGATTATTCAGCGGTTTTTCCAAAACATATCAAATTTATTCCTACAGGTGGAATAAATTTAGATAATTTAAAACAATTTTTGTCTAAATCTTTTGCGGTTGGAATAGGAAGTTCTTTGTTCTCTTCCAATATTTCATTAAATGAATTTTCTGATAGAATTCAAAATATAAAATCTTTAATTAAATTATGAAAATAGAAAAAATTGATCTTTATCCGGTTTCTGTACCATATAAGTTAATTGAAAAAAGTTCACGCGTTTATAGAAGTGGAGTTTCAGATATTATTATTAAAATTACTACTAGTGACGGAATTGTTGGTTGGGGAGAAGCAACTAGAACAGCTAGCGCGAAAGTTATTCTTGAAACATTGAATGCAATGAAACCAATTTTAATAAATAGTAATCCTTGGCAAAATTTAGAACATGAAAATAATATTTATAATACCGCTCTTTGGCATTGGTCTCCAATTACTGCTAACCTCGCATATGGAGGAATTGATATGGCGCTGTGGGATATATATGGAAAAGATACTGGAAAACCTATTTATGAATTACTAGGGGGCAACCTAAGAAATGAGGTTAATTATTTTTATTATCTCACTTGGACAAATATGGAAAATCTGGCTGAGCAATGCCAAGATGGTGTTGATAAAGGATATGAGGTTTTTTACTTAAAGATAGGAAAAGACGAAAAAGTTGAAGAAGAGATGATCAAAACAGTTCGCAAGACAATAGGCCCTGACAAAAAAATAAGACTTGATACAAATATGTCATGGACAATACCTCAAGCAAAAAAATTAATTAATAAATGGAATGAAGAATATTCTATAGATTTTGTAGAAGCTCCAGTTCAAATTGAACCCTTAAGTCAAATGAAGGAGCTAAGTAAAAAAGTTAGTTCTTCATTATGTGTTAATGAGGGATTATGGAAAGAAAACGAATTCATTGATATTATAAATTCAAGATGTGGTGACTATTTATGTTGTAGTCATTACTATGTTGGAACAATAAGAAAATATCTACATTTAGCATATTTATCTAATTATTTAGGGTGGATGATTTGTAAACACACACATGGAGAATTAGGTTTAACAGCAGCAATTGGACAACATTTAATGTTAGTAATACCAAATGCTTGCGATGGCCATCAACAAACTGCTCAAAATATGGTTGATGATATTCTAACAGAGCCTATTCCCATTACTAATCAGCCTAATTGGAGTAAAATAGAGAACCCAGGAATAGGCGTTGAAGTAGATGAAGAAAAAGTTCTGTTTTATAATAAAAAATTCTTAGATGAAGGTGAGTTTTTGCCTTATGGAGATAGTTTTTAATTTTAATTTCCTTGACCTTTTTTTTTAAATCAAGTTAGATATTAAAACAATGAATAATTCCGATACACCATTGCTTAAAATTTCAAAAGTTTCTAAACAATTTGGTGAAACTATAGCAGTCAAAGAACTTAGTTATGAAATTTTTCCTCGTGATTTTGTTGCTATTTTAGGCCCATCTGGATGTGGTAAAACTACTTTATTAAAAATGATAGGTGGTTTTGTAGAGCCTTCCTCAGGTAAAATAGAAATTGATAATATTAACATCACAAATATTGGACCAGAAAAAAGACCAACTAATATGGTTTTTCAGGGTTATGGATTATTTCCTCATATGACTGTCAAACAAAATGCATCATATGGATTAAAATTACAAAATTTAAACAAAGAAGAGATAGCTGAGAGAACCAATGAAGTTTTAGAATTAGTTAAACTTAACGAATTAGCAAACAGAAATATAACTAAATTATCTGGCGGTCAGCAACAAAGAGTAGCTTTAGCAAGAGCATTAATAATGCGGCCGAAAGTTTTATTACTCGATGAACCTTTAGCTGCTTTAGATCTAAAATTACGACATGCAATGCAAGATGAATTAAGAAGAATTCATGACCAAATTGGGGGCACATTTGTTTTTGTTACTCACGACCAAAGTGAAGCTTTAAGTTTAGCAAATAGAATTGCAGTAATGAATGATGGAGAAATTGTACAAGAGGGAAATGCAGAAGAGATCTATTTAGAGCCGAAAACAATGTTTGTTTCTAATTTTATAGGTGAGACAAATTCAATTTCAAAAAATTTATTTGACTCTTCATTAAATAATCAACAAAATTCCAATGTTATTGTTAGACCTGAAGCAATTAAAATATCAACTAATACAACAAATACTGATATAGAATTGGAAGGCATAGTAAATGAAGTTGTTTTTTTAGGTTCACGTATAAAATATAAAGTAGCCGTTAAAGATAATATTCTAAATATTTCTAAGACTTCAGAGAATTATGATAGAAAAATAAAAAAAGAAACAAAAGTTAAAATAGGTTGGGACCTTAAAAATCAAATATCAATTAGCTAATTGCTAAATATAGCAGCGGCACCCAGTAGGGCAGCATCATTTTTTAGTTTTGAATTAATAATAGGAATTTTTTTACAACTTTTTGCAAAAATATATTTTCTTGTATATTTAATCATCATTTTGTTTAGAAATTTATTATTTAAGGCAACTCCTCCACCCAATATCACACATTGTGGATCTAAAATATTAACTAGAAGAGCTATTAAAGATCCAAGAGATTTTGCTATATCTTCTAGGTATTTTTTTTGTTTTAAATTCAATTTATTAATTCTGCCAAAATCATCAATGTTTTTTTTATTAATAATTTTAAATAATTTTTTTGTAATTGACTTTCCCGAGTAATAGTCTTCTGGCACCAAATTGAAATTCTTATTTTTTATTGGATTAAATAAATTTATTTCACTTGAAGCAAAATGTATTGCAAAGCCATTATATCCAGAATAGATTTTTTTGTTTTGATATAAAGCATAACTTAGACCTGTTCCGATATTAACAAATATAAGATTCTTATATTTCTTACCTGCTCCATATAATTTTTCTCCCCTTAATGCATTTCTTACATCTGAATCTGCTTTTGCTTTAATTTTAAAATCTTGAAAATGTTTTTTAAAGCTTAAATTCTCCCATTTAAAATTAAATGCTCCTTTTATTATTCCATCATTATTAATTAATTCTGGAACACCAATTCCAATTTTATTTATTTTTATTGAATATTCTCTTTGCGCTATTCTAATAATTTTTAATGCATTTTTAGTAATATTTAATAAATTCTTTTTATCATTTTTGAAAGTTTTAGACTTAATTTCAATTTTTTTTATGACTTTACCTTTATTCAAATCAATAATACCAATACTTGTTTTAGTACCCCCTACATCGATACCTAAAGAATATTTTGTCATTTAATATTTAGTGCATTCATATCTATATATATATCATTTTTTTTGCATTCATATATTATAGTTGATGGCCAATTTTTGTTAAAATATTTTTTGCGTAATATAATTTTTGTAGCATCTCTTTTTTCTTTTCCTGATAGCACTAATATTGCTTTTTTAGATAATTTACGGATAGTTCCTAAACCTACTGTAACTCCATATTTTGGAACTTCTTTTAAAGATTTAAATTTAGGAAAAGTTTTAAGATTATCAGTTCTAGTTTCTTTTGATAATTTAGTTATATGAGTGATAGAATTTTTTTTTGATTTAAAATTATTAAATGCAACGTGACCATCTGTTGATCCTGAAGCTAAAAGAAATATATCTATACCCCCCATCTTTTTAATTAAGTTATCATAATTTTTAACATTTTCTACTTTAGGGAAAAAAATATTCTCTTTTATCAATTTATTTTTTGTTTTTTTATAATTAAATAATTTTTGAATAACTTTGTACGAATATCTAACACAACTAAAGTGGTCTTTTTGATTACATAATTTGTATCTATTATTTTTTGTTTTAATTACATATTCGTCCATCATAAATATTTTTACATTATTTAAGTCAATATTCATTTTGTAACTGTAATAACCTATATATTTATATGTTTTTTTAAGAGACCTACCTCCAGGACAACCTATATTAAAATTTTTCTTTTTATTTATTTTTTTAACGATAAATTTTGCTAATTCTTTTGATAATTGCTTATTTTCTTTGAATTTTTTTAACATAAATATTTCTATCTTGTTAGCATTGCCTTGACATCAAATTTAAACAATTTATCTTATTCAAATCTAAAAATTGATTTTAAATATAAAATATATTTTTTAAAGATTTTTAGCAAACATATATGTATTTTGGGAGGTAAATATATGAATAAATATAAATCTGGTTTACGCAGAATTAGAAACTTTGGATTATCAAGAAGAAATTTTAATAAAGGACTTCTTGGAACTGCTGCCGCTGCTGGACTTGCGACTGCAGGTATACCTGGAACAGCATCTGCTGCTACAGATATTACTTTTTTAGGTTGGGAAGGTTATGATGCCGGTTTATTTGTTGATAGTTATTTAGCAGATAATGATATTAATTTAAATACAACTTATATTGGTAATAACGATGAAATTGTAAGCAAATTAGTATCTGGCGGAGTAGGAACAATTGATATTGTTACTCCATACATGGGTTATATCCCAATGATGGTAGCTGCAGATATTTTGCAACCTATAGATGAATCAAAGGTTCCAAATTTATCAAAGATTCATCCTTTTTTTGTTAATGACCCTAATATAATTGTCGATGGTGTTCGTTATGGAGTTCCATTTACATGGGGATGTGCTCCGATGATGTATAATACAAAAGTTATTTCTAGCACTCCTGAATCTTGGGGCGACTTATTTAAACCTGAGTATAAAGGTAAAGTAGGAATGATGGATGATCCATTAGGAAATATTATGCTTGCCGCTGTGATAGCAACTGATGCTGAGGTAGCTACAAGTTTAACAAAAAAACAATTGGATGATGCAATCAAATACTTAATAAGCTTAAAATCAATCATCAGACTTAACACTCCAAGTTGGGGTGACTTGGCGGATGCATTAGCTAGAGGTGATGTTGTAATTACTTTTAGTGGATGGGAGACACTTAAGAAATTTTGTGTAGATAAAGGCGCTGATCATATTGATTATGTATATCCTAAAGAAGGTACATTTGCATGGTTAGATACTTTCAGTATTGCTAAAGATGCTCCAAATGCTGATATTGATCACAAACTTTGTGATATGATAGTTGATGTTCCAGCTCAAAAAATGATTGGTGATGAATTTATTCAAGGTATTACCAATTCTGATGCAATTGCTCAATTAGGTATTTCAAAAGATTATTATCCATATGATGATCTAGATGGATTAGCTGATAGAGCTACTTTTTTTGCATTTCCTCCTTTAGAAGAGGGATCTGGCAAAACAACATTTAACGAATGGCTTGAAGCTTACGAAAGGTTTAAAGCTGCTTAATTAATATACAGTCAAATGCTGCTAGATTTTATCTAGCAGCATTTTTTTAAATAATGAAAAATAGAAGCTTTTTACTAGTAACCCCTGCAATAGCAGTTTTTTCGTTATTATTTGTACTTCCTTTTATTTATTTTTTCTTAATAAGTTTATGGAAAATAAAATTTTTTAAACTTGTAAGAGATTTTAATTTAGTAAATTACGAAAAAGCAATTTTTAATTATATAGAAATATTCATCACAACTTATTCCGTTAGCATTCCGGTTGCCATCATTACTACTGTTATTGGTTTTTACTATTCATATTTAGCAAGATTTAAAACTGGAAAGTTTGGGTCATTAATGATTTTTATCGCTTTAATAACTCTTTTTGGCGGTTATCTGATGAAAATATATGCTTGGAAAACTATCTTAGGCAATGAAGGTATTATTAATTCAATATTGATTTATTTTCACATTATAAAAGAACCATTATCTTTTTTATTATACACAAAACATGGACTAGTTATTACTTTTGTTCATTTCTTATTACCTTTTTCTATCTTGCCCACATATGCTGCAATGAGAGGAGTTAATGAAATTGAACTAGATTCAATGAAAGATTTAGGAGCAAAGTTTTATCATGTTCATTTTATGCTTTTTTTTCAAAGGTGTAGAACGGGCGTTTTAGCTTCGTTTGTATTTTGTTTATTAATTACTAGTGGAGATTATATTACTCCATACCTAATAGGAGGAAAAATCACTTTTATTGGAAACATGATAGCTCCTAAGTTTGGGCAATTTTTTGATTGGCCTGGTGGTTCAGCAATGTCTTTTACTATGTTAGTAATTTCAATTTCAATTATATTAATAGTAAGTTTTCTATTTAAATTAACGGATCCAAAATGATTATAAATAAATCTATTTCAATAATTTTTGCAATTTTACTTTCATTTTTTTTAATTTCTCCAATCTTTTTAGTCGTACTATTTGCTTTTACTGATAGGGCGCTTGCAACTTTCCCAATTAATTCCTTCTCTTTAAAATGGTGGATTGAAATTTTTAATCACAGACAGTTTGCAAGTTGTTTTTTTAACAGTGTAATTATTGGATTATCTGTAGCTTTTGTTTCTTCAATAACAGGAACAATGGCAGCAATAGGTTTATCAAAACTACCTACTAAAACAGCCTCAATAACTTTAGCTATAATAAGCATTCCAATTATGTTACCTCCGCTAGTTTTAGGAATTGCATTGCTATCATTTTATGTTTCTATAGGCATGAAATTAGGATTGCATACGGTTATTATTAGTCACTTACTATTTACACAACCTTTTGTAATACTTGTTGTGTATGCAAGAATGGTTACATTTGATTATAGTGTAATAGATAGCGCAAGAGATCTCGGCGCTTCACCGTTTAAAGCTTTTATAACAATTACAATACCTATCATACAACCAGTCGTAATAGGCGCTGCCTTACTTGCAGTAGCTTTATCTGTTGATGATTTTATTATTACTTTTTTTACTATTGGAGCTGGAAATACCTTACCGACTTTGGTATTTGGGATGATGCGCACTTCCTTGCGTCCTTCTGTTAATGCAATAGGAACAATTATATTGTTAATGACTATTTCTTCTTCTATCATAGCTTTATGGATTACTAGGTATAGAGGATAATGGATCAAATTTTAGAAGACAAAGTCGCAATTATTACTGGAGGTTCTTCGGGTATGGGAAGAGCTGGAGTTGAGTTATTTGCTGAAGCTGGGTGTCAAAGCATCATTGCAGATATAAATGAAAAAGAGGGTAATAATATAAAAAAATCTTTAATGGAAAAAAATCTTAAAGCTGATTTTTTTTATACTGATGTGACTAATTCTAAAAATGTTCAAGAAACTGTAAAGGAAGTGGCAAATAAATATGGTAAAATAGATATCTTATTTCATAATGCTGTAGATGTTCCGCTTGTTAATAATCATGATAAAAGGATTACTGAATTGTCTGATGAAATTTGGAACAAAATTACAACATTAGTTTTAGATGGAGCTTTTTATTGCTCTAAATATGTGGGCAAACAAATGTTAAAGCAAAAATCAGGATCAATTATTCTAACAGCTACTACCGATGCTTTAATTGGTCAAGCAGGTATTGATGCTTATACAGCTGCAAAAGGAGGCATTGTTTCGATGACTCGATCGATGGCGGCAGGTTTATCTCCAGAGGGAATAAGGGTCAATACAATTTGTCCAGGTTTTGTTGAAACACCTCATCAAATGAAATTTTTAAACGATCCTAAAGTAAGAAAGCAATTAGAGGATATACATTTAATGGGTATTTCTAAACCAAAGGACATAGCTGAGTTTGCATTATTTCTTGCTTCAGATAAATCGAGGTTAATGACAGGAGGAATTCACGTAGTTGATGCCGGTTATACTTCTTTTAAAGGTAAATTAGAGCTATTTGATCAAATAAGTTCTTAACTTTTTGGATGAAAAACTTCATCTTGATTTTCAGGAATAGTTTGCCCTCCATCAATGGTAATTCCCTGGCCTGTAATATAAGAAGCTTCATCTGACGCAAGAAAACTTACTAACTTACCTATTTCATCAGTACTAGCCAATCTTCCCAAGGGTATAGATTTAGATTGTGATTTAATATATTCATCTCCTCTTTCCAGTTTCATTCCATCTGACATAACGTTTCCAGGCACGATAGCATTAATATTTATATTATATTGAGATAATTCTATTGCAGCAGTTTTTACTAAACCCATTAAGCCAGATTTTGTAGCAGCATAATGAGCATGGCCACTTGCGCTAACAATTGTACCAGTTATAGACGAAGTGAAAATAACTTTTCCATATTTATTTTGCATAAAATGATTGAGCGCGCTTTGTAGTAAAAGAAAAGGACCTTTTAGATTTATGTTTATAACTTCATCCCATTCTTTTTCAGTAATATCTTTAATCCAAGTCAGAGGATATATTCCTGCGTTCGCACATAAAATATCTAAACGCCCGTATTTACTAATAGCTAGATTTACAACTTTTTCATTGTCTTTTTTTGAGGATACACTGCCTTTAAAAAAAGTAACACATTTATCAAATTGAACATTAAGTTCGCTTTCTGTTTTTTCCCCATCTTCTTCATTTAAATCAAAAAAAATAACTTTTGCACCATTAATCAACAAAGACTTAACGATTCCCTTCCCAATTCCTCTTGCGCCACCAGTGACAATTGCAATTTTATTAGATAATCTTTTGTTCATAAATTGAGTTTATGATAAACAATGATTATGTCAAATAATTTTTTTCCATTATCTTCTGAAGAATTAACTAATAGAATAAATAAAATACCTAAAATTAAATTAGCAATATTGCCTACTGCATTAGAATATTTACCAAATATATCAAAAGAACTTGGAATAAATTTGTATATTAAAAGAGATGATTGTACAGCGTTAGCATTTGGTGGGAACAAAACGCGGCATTTAGAATTTATCATGGCTAAAGTTAAAAAAGGTGATTATGATTGTGTATTAACAGGTGCGGCATCTCAATCTAATTGGTGCAGACAAACAGTTGCTGCTGCAAATAAGTTAAGTTTGGAAACATATCTAGTCCTTATGCACGGAGTTAAAGGATCAAAAATGCAAGGAAATTTTTTATTATATAATTTAATGGGAGCAAATGTTGATATAGTTGAATGTGACAATCTTGAAGAAATACCTATGCATCTTGATAAAAAATATCAGCAATTAGTAAAAGAAGGCAAAAAACCTTTTTTAATGAAAGGTGGTTTTGATCATGAAGATACTGTTTTAGCAGCAATTAGTTACGCTAATGCTATGGCTGAAATTGATATTCAAATGAAAGAACATAATTTTATGGCTGACCATTTATTTGTGACTGCTGCTAATATGACACAAGCAGGTTGCGATCTTGGAAGTAAAATTTTAGGTTGGCCAACTAGAATTCAAGGAATATCTCCAGTATATTTTGAAATGAATATAAGAGAAGATATAGCAAGAATTTGTAACTCAGCAGCTAAAATGCTGGATTTAAATTTAGAGTTTTCATCGGAGATGATTAATAATGATAATAATTATGTTGGTGAAAAATATGGGGTACCAACAGAAGAAGGCATTCTTGCAATGAAATTGCTTGCAAAAAAAGAAGGCATCATATTAGATCCTGTTTATACCTCAAAGGGATTTTCAGCACTTATTGATTATGTAAAAAAAGGGATTATCAAAAAAGATCAAAATGTTATTTTTATTTTTACAGGAGGAAATCCAGCTGTGTTTGCATATAATGAGGAGATAACATCATATGAATAAATTTGATTTAAAAAATAAAGTTGCTTTAGTTACTGGAGGAGCACAAGGTTTTGGTTTAGCTATAGTTGAAAGATTACTTCAATCCGAGGCAGAAGTTATAATTTGGGACAATGATGAAAAAGTATTAAGTAATCTTAAACTAAATGGGAAAGTTCATAAATTTTTAGTTGATGTAACTGATTTTGATAATGTTCAAAAATCTACTAAAGAAACTTTTTCTATGGTAGATAAAATAGATATTTTAATTAATAACGCTGGAATAGCAGGCCCAAGTCACAAAACATGGGAATATCCAATAGAAGATTGGCAAAAAGTTATTGATATCGATTTAAATGGAGTTTTTTATTGCTGTAAAAATATAGTTCCTCACATGATAGAGAATAATTATGGAAGAATAGTTAATATTGCTTCCATTGCAGGAAAAGAAGGAAACCCTAATGCTATGCCATATAGCGCAGCTAAAGCAGGGGTTATTGCTCTTACAAAATCATTAGGCAAAGAACTTGCTGATAAAAATATAGCAGTTAATTGTGTAACACCAGCTGCTGCCAAAACTAGAATATTTGATCAAATTAGTGAAGAGCATATTAATTATATGTTATCCAAAATTCCTAGGAACAGATTTGTTAGAGTAGAGGAGTTAGCTTCTATGGTTGCTTGGATGGTTTCAGATGAAAATTCCTTTACTACTGGTGCAGTTTTTGATTTAAGTGGTGGAAGGGCCACCTATTAAATTGACTGAAGAGCTAAAAATTGGAATTGCAAATAGAGGAGTTCTTCATCATAATAATGAAAAACCAGTTAGTCTAGAAGAATGGTTTAAAGAAGTACAACAATCAAGAGCTTTTGATTATGTTGACAAAACTCCCTCTAAAGATGACTTTGATGAATACAAAAGATTATCTGAAAAATATAATTTACCAATTTTATGCAGTGGATGGTTTTATCAACTAGGAAAAGATGAGAGTCTTATTCTTGAACATTTAAAACTGGGCTCAGAATTAGGAAGTAAATATCATAATATTCAAATTTTTTGGCACCATTTTGATGGTCATGCAATAACAGATCAAGAAATAGCAGATGTTTATTTTAAAGTTTCTGATTATGGAGAAAAAATAGGATGCCTTCCTTGTTTTGAAATACATATTAATATGTGGTCAGAAAACTTTTTAAGAATAAATGCAGTTGCAGAAATAGTTCGGAATGCTGGAAGGGTGTTTAGAATGACGTTAGATCACTCTCATGTAGTTTTTAAAATGGATAATGAAGAAGAATTGAAAATGTTTGGTTTGTCTGAACAGCTTAAAAATAATGAAATTATTCTCGATCCTTTTGTTCAAGGAAACATTTCTGAAATATGGATTAATCAAGGTATAGTTTATTTGATGCATGCTAGATCAGTTATTCCAAACAATCCTAAGAATATTAAAGCTATGCATCCAGATGGTTCCATCGGCAGAGGCGTTCAATATCCTTTTATAAAACCTTTGGCTGGTCAATATCATTCAGAATGGTGTGAAGAAAAATTAGATCCTTGGAAGAAAGTAGTTAAAAATATGATTGAGTATCATTATTCTCATGATAGTCCTTTAGAATGTATTTCTACTGAATTTATTCCAGCACCTGATTATGGTGAAAACAATACTTATTCATTATTTGATAATGCCGTAGGTTGTGCAAAATGGATCAAGTCTGAAATTAATATTCATAAAGGAGTTGAAAATGAAAGTTAAAGCAGCAATAGCTCTAGAAAAAGGCAAAACTCTAGTTATTGATTATATTGAATTAGATGGGCCAAAAAAAGGCGAAGTTTTAGTTGAAATAAAATCCACAGGTGTTTGTCATACAGATGCCTACACTTTATCAGGATCTGATCCTGAAGGAATATTTCCTTCAATATTAGGGCATGAAGGCGCAGGTGTAGTAGTTGAAGTGGGTGAAGGAGTTGATTCTTTAAAGAAAGATGATCATGTAATTCCTCTTTATACTCCTGAATGTAGAAAGTGTAAATTTTGTTTATCCGGCAAGACTAACTTATGTCAAGCAATCAGGGAAACACAAGGAAAAGGTTTGATGCCAGATAAGACTTCTAGATTCAAATATAAAGGAAATAATATTTTTCATTATATGGGGACTTCAACTTTTGCAAATTATACTGTTGTTCCTGAGATAGCTTTGGCCAAAATTCGTAAAGATGCTCCTTTCAATAAAGTTTGTTATATAGGATGCGGAGTAACAACTGGTTTGGGTGCAGTGATGAATACTGCAAAAATGGAGAAAGAAGCTACTGCTGTAGTTTTTGGTTTAGGTGGTATAGGATTAAATGTTATCCAAGGATGTCAATTAGCAAAAGCAAGTGTCATTGTTGGAGTTGATTTAAATAATGATAGAGAATCTTTAGGTAGAAAATTTGGAATGACACATTTTATTAATCCTTCTGAATACTCTGATGAAAACTTACAAGCAAAGATAATTGAAATTACTAATGGTGGTGCTGATTATAGTTTTGAATGCATAGGTAATGTTAAAGTTATGAGACAAGCTCTAGAATGTTGCCACAAAGGTTGGGGACAATCAATCATAATTGGAGTAGCTGGAGCAGGAGAAGAAATTTCTACAAGACCTTTTCA
This sequence comes from Alphaproteobacteria bacterium MarineAlpha5_Bin7, assembly GCA_002938195.1. GTDB lineage: Bacteria > Pseudomonadota > Alphaproteobacteria > HIMB59 > MarineAlpha5-Bin7. Next base: position 18,413 of record PTKX01000013.1, read on the forward strand.
ATTAGTTACAGGACGAGTCTGGAAAGGTACAGCTTTTGGTGGCGCTAAGGGAAGAACAGATGTGCCAAAAATCGTTGATTGGTATATGGATGGTAAAATAAATATCGATGATCTTATTACCCATGAATTTGCTTTAGAAGATATAAATAAAGCCTTTGATTTAATGCATGAAGGAAAATCTATACGAAGTGTAATAAATTTTTAAATGCTAGAAATTATAGAAAAAAATAGATGTTTTAAAGGATTTCAAGAAGTTTACAGTCATTTATCTAAATCAAATAAATGTAATATGAAATTTGCTTTATACACTCCGGACACAAATGAAAAAATTCCTATTTTATTTTTTTTAAGTGGCATTACTTGTGATGAACAAAATTTTATACAAAAGTCTGGTTTTCAAAAATTTGCTTCAGATAAAAAAATAGCTTTAATAATTCCTGATACTTCTCCAAGAGGGGAGAATATTAAAAATTCTGAAGATTATAAACTAGGCAAAGGAGCAGGTTTTTATTTAAATGCTATCACTGATGAATGGAAACAACATTATAATATGTATGATTACATAGCTGACGAACTTCCAACAATTATAGAAAATAATTTTAATTTTGATACCAATAGAATTGGAATATTTGGTCATTCAATGGGAGGAGGAGGCGCTATTCAAATAGCTTTAAAAAATGAAAAAATATTTAAATCTATTTCAGCTTTATCTCCCATATGCTCTCTCTTTCAAAGTGATTTTTCTGCAATGGCGATAAAAGAATATTTAAATTCTAACAGTGAAATTATTTCAAAATATGACCCAATATCATTAATTAAAAATTCAGTTGTGAGAAAAGATATAATTAAGATTGATGTAGGATTAAATGATGAATATTTAAAAGATTTGTATATTAGCGAGTTTGAGCAAGAATGTATAAAACATGATCAAAAAATAGATATTTCAAAGCATAAAGGTTATGGACATAATTATTATTTTGTTCAAACCTTTATTGAAGATCATATTGAATTTCACTATAAAAACTTAAGAAATAAAATTTAATTATAAATATTTCTCACTTTTTAATTCATTTTCTTTAGGATTTCCTGATACAAGAAATATAGGTCTATAGCTAAAATCATATTTATGACCATTTGCACTAACTCTGTCCGGCAATGATCTATTAAAAAGACTCGTAGACGGCATGTACCTAAGCACCAAAGCTTTTCTTGGTTTATCAGAGAAGTTTGCATCTGAACTATGAAGCAAGTATGTATCATGAAAGGAAACTTGACCTCTTTTTATTATACAATTTACCGAGGTATTCTTATCAAAAGAACTTTCATCAATTTTTAAATCTAAAGACCCTTTAAGCTCCCCATCTTGTTGAACCTTGTCTTCTTGTAGATGAGGCAAAACTCCTAGTTTGTGAGATTTAGGAATAAACTGCATACACCCATTGGATGAGTCTACATCCGTTATTGCTATCCAAACTGAACAAGTTGCTTTGGGCTCAATAGGCCAATAGGTACCATCTTGATGCCATGGAATTTTTTTACCAGTCTTTGGCTCTTTGTGCATACAGTGCATACCCCATAATATTATATCAGAACCTAGAATCTTAATTACTTGCGAAACAATCTCATCGGATTTTCCAATCTCTAAAAAACTATTACAAAGATCTTTACTTTTGTTATGTTTAGCACCTGTCCCTTCATAAAGATGAGGAGAGGACATCTCTTCCAAAGTCAAATGTTTGTTCTTATCAATAAATTCATCATAAGTTATAGTTATTTTATCTATCAGATTATTTGATAAATTCGAATCGGATACGAGAAAACCATTTTTATTATAGTTTTCTACGTCATTTTGACTAATTTTGAGCATATTTTTATTCGATATCATTAATTTAAATCATAATCTAATACATTTATTAATTGTCAGACAATTTATCCACAATTGAGCAAATATGACAGTTTACAAATATTTTTAAATGACAATTATAGCAATTTAATTATTGGGAGGTAATTTTTATGTCTAAAAAAAGAACCCTAGATCAAATAAAATCTAGAAGAAAATTTTTGCAAGGTGGCGCAGCGATGGGAGCTATGGCACCACTACTATTTGCAAATAATGTTCAAGCACATGGCTCAAGATTAAAAGATAATAAAGATCAAGAGTATGTAATTGTATCTATTGTAGCAACTCATCCATTTTGGAATGATTTAAAAAATGGAGCTCAAGATGCAGCAGATGACTTAGGAGTAAGTTTTTCATATGTTGGACCAGCTGGGTTTGATGTTGAAGGACAAGTTCAAGCCATGGAACAAATTATAATTAAGAAACCTGCAGGTATCGGACAAGTACATTCTACTGATGCTGCGTATCCATCTATTCAAAAAGCATTAGATTCTGGAATTCCAGTTATGCATTTAACTAGTATGGGCGCTAATTCTCCAGCCTTAGGTTATATTGGAAGTAATGAGGAAAACGTTGGTCTAGTTATGGCAAAAGGTGTTAAGGAATTATTAGGCACTTCAGGAAAAATAGCTGTATCAACAGTTCCAGCACAAGATAACTTAAATGATAGAATAGCTGGTTTAGAAAAAGGTCTTGAAGGAACTGATATTAAAATTGTTGCTACAGGTGATAATAAAGCAGATGACTCAGTAACTGCTTCGTCAACTTCTGCTATCCTTCTTGCAAATCCAGATCTAGACGCTGTTGTATGTATTAATGCAACTGGTTCAGGTGTTGCAGCTGCTTTAAAAGAAACTGGTAAAGTTGGAAAAGTAAAAGCAGTAATTGCCGACACTCTTGCTCCAATTCTTGATGCAGTTGAAGATGGCACAGTTGATTATACTGTCGGCCAACAAATATATATGCAGGGTTATATATGGATGCAAATGATGTATGCTATTGCCAACCCAACTCCTGTTATCAAAGGGTTTTTGGATGGAGGTTTAAATCCATTTCCAACTAACTGTGATACAGGATGTAACTTAATAGATAAGAATACAGCAAAATTATATAGAGGATAATGAGTGATTTTCCTCATGAAAAACCGGCACTTTTTAGTGCCGGTTCTTATATTGAAATTAAGTTAAAAAATATTTCAAAAAAATTTCCTGGAGTTCAAGCCTTAGATGATGTTGATTTTTTTTTAAAATCTAACGAAGTTCATGCATTGGTAGGAGAAAATGGTGCTGGTAAAAGCACTTTGATGAAAATTATGGCTGGAATTCAAAAACCAGATCAAGGTAAAATTTTACTTAATAATAAAGAAATTCAATTTAATTCTCCAAGAGAAGCGCAAAATAATGGCATATCAATAGTTCATCAAGAAGCAGATTTATTCCCTTCACTTACAGTTGCAGAAAATGTATTTGCTAATGATTTGCCAACTAAAGGATTTCTTCAAACAGTAGATTATAAAAAAATACAAGATCAAACAAATGAACTATTAATCAAATTTGGCCATCCAGAAATAAATTCAAAAGATATAGTTAATTCTTTATCTGTAGGACAGAGACAAATTGTTGAAATTATAAAAGCACTTTCATTAAATTCTAACATAATTATATTTGATGAACCTACTGCAGTACTCACACCCAGTGAAACTGATATTCTTTTTTCAATTATTGAAGACTTAAAAAAAAATAATATTGCTATCGCATATATTTCGCATAGACTTGAGGAAATTGGAAAAATATCTGATTATGTTACTGTACTAAAAGACGGCAAGCATATGGCAACTAAAGAAATTCAAAATATCAATCCAGAAGAAATGATTAAACTTATGGTTGGAAGAGATTTAAAACATATTTTTGAAGATGAAGATAGAGAAATTAGTAATGATATCTTGTTTGAAGTTCAAAATTTAAAAAATTCTCAATTTTTTGAAGATATAAGTTTTAATATTAAAAAAGGAGAAATTGTCGGTTTTTCAGGACTAATAGGCGCTGGAAGAACAGAACTTGCACTTACTTTATTTGGGTTTTATCAATCAGAAGGTGGAAAAGTTATTTTAGATGGAAAAGAAATAAACATTAATAATCCAACTGAAGCAATAGATTCAGGCATAGTATATGTTAGTGAAGAAAGAAGAGAGAAAGGCCTATTTACAGAAATGACTGTAAGAAACAATCTAATTTCTCCTAATCTAGATCTTGTAGCGAAAAATGGCATCCTTAATAATAGTCAAATAAATGAATTAACACAAAAAAGTATTGATCAGCTAAATATTAAAACAAATAGTGATGAAACATATGTATTAAAATTAAGTGGTGGAAACCAACAAAAAATTGCTTTAGGCAAATGGCTGCCTAAAAACCCCAAACTATTAATAATCGATGAGCCGACAAGAGGGGTTGATGTGGGCGCAAAACAAGAAGTTTATAAAATTATAAGGGAATTATCTAATCAAGGAACTTCTATAATGTTGATTTCTTCAGAGTTACCAGAAATTATAGGAATTTGTGATAGAACAATCGTAATGCGATCAGGTAGAATTCATGGTGAAATTTCAAAAAAAGATTTTTCTGAAGAATTAATTTTAAAATATGCTTCTGGTTACTCTGGGCAAAGTAAAAATAATCAAATGGAGATTTAATTTATGACTGATATTATAATAAGATTATTTAAAATTAGAGAAATTCCTCTTTTTTTATTTTTAATTGCTGTAGCAATATTAGGTTCATTTATTTCTCCTTATTTTTTACTAAGTGCCAATTTTAGTGCTGTATTTTTAGGATTATCTTTAGATGCAATAATTGTAATAGCAATGTGCATGCTTCTTATAAGTGGCGGCTTTGATTTATCTGTTGGAGCAAACCTGGCTTTTTCAGGCATGGTATGTGGAATATGTATGGCTAACTTTGGGATGCCTTGGCCACTAGCTTGTATACTAGCAATACTGTGCGGAACAATGATTGGAGTCGCAAATGGTTTAATGGTTACTAGATTTTTTGTTAATCCTTTAATTGCAACTTTAGGAATGTTAACTATTGTGAGAAGCCTCACTTTAATTGTTTCAGGTGATAGGGCTATGAGCTCCTTTCCTAAAGCATTCCAATTAATTGGCCAGGGAAAAATTTTTGGTATTCCAAATCCTATTTGGATTTTTATTCTTTTTGTAATTGTTGCTGAATTTGTATTACGAACTATGAAAATTGGAAGATTACCTTTTTTTGTGGGAAGCAATCCTCAAGCAGCTGAATTATCAGGTCTTAGGGTTAAAAGAATACAATTTATTTTATATGCTTTATGTGGATGTGCTGCTGGAGTAGCTGGTGTAGTCTCAACTGCAAGATTAAATGCTGCTTTTCCTCTTGCTGGAAATGGTGCAGAACTTAGAATTATAGCTGCAGCAGTAATTGGAGGATGCAGTTTATCTGGTGGTCAGGGATCTATTATTGGAGCCTTTCTTGGTGTGGTATTGATGGCAATTATCAACAATTTACTAATTCTTACAGGTGTTAATGTTTATTATCAAGGACTTGTAGCTGGACTTGTTTTAATTGGCGCAGTTGGTTTTGATGAATATTCAAAAAGAAAAAGAGGAGAGGTTAGATCATGAGTGAACTAATAACTAATGCCGCTGTTTTAAGAGAAGCAAAAAAACCTTTGAGTTTTGAGGAATTGACAATTGATACACCGCAAGCAGGCGAAGTAAGGATTAAACTTCGTTCATGTGGAGTTTGTCACACAGATTATTCTTTGGCAAAAGGAATTTTAGATCATCAGCCAATCCCTTCAGTTTTAGGTCATGAAGGATCAGGCGTAATTATTGATGTGGGCCCAGGAGTAAGTAATGTAAAAAAAGGTGACCATGTTGTAATGGCTCCAATAGCTCCTTGTGGTCAGTGTAGCAGATGTTTAAACCAAGAAGGTGCTTATTGTGAAAGAGAAGAGGTAAGAGGGTGGGGAATTTTACCAGATGGAAGAACGCCTCTTAAAGATAAAAATGGTGATGGAGTAGCAATAGGTTTTAATACTGGTTTTTATTCAGATTATTCAGTAGTCCCATCTACAGCTGTAGCAAAAATTCCAAAAGATGTTTCATTTGAAATAGCATCTTTGTTAGGCTGTGCAGTTGTAAGTGGATATGGCGCTGTTGTTAATACCGCTGCTCTTCAAGTAGGACATTCAATTCTGATAGTAGGATTAGGGGGTGTCGGCCTTAGTGCAGTGATGGCAGCTAAACTAAGAGGTGCATATCCAATAATTGGAGTGGATACAAATAATGAAAGAAGAGAATTAGGTATGGAGATTGGCTGTGATCAGGTTATGAGCGCAGAAGATTTCAATAATATTAATTTAAGTGATTTTAATGGTGGTTTTGATTCAATTATAGAAGCTTCCGGAGCTGTTCCAGCAATTGAAAAATGTATGAGTTTATTAAGAAGGCATGGAATATGTGTTTATGTTGGTGCTGCTGAATCTACTTATGAACTAAAAATACCTCATTTAGAACTTGTTGCAACTGGTAAAAGATTATCTGGATGTTTAACAGGCGAGGTTAGACCTGCAGTTGATTTAGCAAATCTAGCTAAATTATATTCTGCTGGAAGATTACCATTAGATATTTTCATTTCTAACAGAAGACCGCTAGATGAGCTAGAGCTAGCTTTTGATGATTTAGAAAAAGGTATTGGCTTAAGAACTTTAATAGTCTGGCCCGAAAAATAATACAAGGAGGATATTATGAAAGATATTTTAGCAACTGGCCTTTTATTTCCTGAAGGACCTGCCGTACTCTCTGACGGTACTGTTTTGTGCTCAGAACAAGGTGCAAGTCAAATAACTATAGCTGAAGGAGAAGGGGGAAAAGTTTACGCTAAAACTGGAGGCTCTCCTAATGCAGCCATAGTTGGAGCAAATGACAATGTTTATGTCACGCAAAATGGAGGAGCAGTCGGAGGATGGAGAGCTGAGAAAAATATCTCTCCGAGTATTCAAAAAATTAATAAAGATAGAAATATCGAAGAAATTTGTCTTTCGTCAAATGATGGAAATTTAAAAGCTCCAAACGATCTAGTTTTTGCTGCTGATGGTACGTTGTGGTTTACTGATTCTGGTCAAGCTTTTGATTTTGATAATATGGTTGAACATTCTAGAATTATTAGTTTGTCAAAAAATAGAGAGGCAAAAACAATTTTAGATACAGGCCCAGTTTACAATAATGGCATATCTATAGATAATGAAAATAATATTTGGTGGGCTGAAACTATTCCTTTGGCTATGTGTAAATTAGTTAATGGTGAGAGAAAGCAATTATGTACACTACCAGAGAATCATTTTCCAGATGGTTTTGTAGCATCTCAAGACGGTAGAATATTTATTGCTACAACTTATGGTCATAATATTACAATTATAAATCCAGAAGGAAAGATTGATGGTTTTATTGAATTAGACGATCAAGCTATACCAACTAATTGTATATTTGATGGTTCTGATTTAATTATATCTGATTTTGGCACAGGATGGGAGAATAATGAAAAGAGCGGTCGTATTTGGAGAGTTTCAACAGATGCGGTTGGATACGAGAGAGTTTTAGGTCAAATAGATTAAAAAGAATAATATGAAAATTATTTCAGTTAAAACAATAAGGCCTAATGCATTTCCTAATCTGGTATATATTCATTTAACTACAGATGAGGGTATAGTTGGATTAGGAGAAACATTTTTAGGTGCAGCAGGCATTGAAGCTCATATGCATGAAGTTATAGCGCCCTATTTATTAGATGTTGATCCATCAAAGATTTCTCTTCATCACGAATTATTAAGAGGTTTTCTAGGAACAGGCGGAAGTGGCACAGAAAATAGAGCTCGCTCTGCCGTTGATATAGCTTTATGGGATATTCATGGAAAAAATCTAGGAAAGCCTCTCATAAAACTATTAGGAGGGGGCGTAAGAGATAAAATTCAAATATACAATACTTGTGCTGGTCCAAATTATGCAAAAAGCGTACCTATTGCTGGAAGAGTTGCAAAAAATATATGGCAATTACCAGATTCTAAAAACGACCCTTATGAGGATTTGCAATTGTATATGACAGATGCAGGAAAATTAGCCAAAGATCTTTTAAAAAATGGTGTGATGGGAATGAAGATATGGCCTTTTGACGAACATTTAGATCGAAGTGGAGGTCATTGGATAACTAATAAAGAACTTGATGCAGGGTTAAAACCTTTTCGTCAAGTAAGGGAAGCTGTAGGTAATGATATAAATTTGATGGCAGATATTCATACTAATTGGGACGTTCCAAATGCTATTAAAATTGCAAAAGCTTTGAAGGAATATAATATTAATTGGGTTGAAGATCCAGTAAGACCAAATGTAGAAGCTTTTAAACACTTTAGAAAAGAAGTTAAAGTACCATTAGCTGCAGGAGAAACTATGGGAGCTGCTTCTAACTACCTTCCTTTTCTTCAAAATGGCTTAATAGATTATATGATGTTTGATCCTGTTTGGATTGGAGGAATTACAGAATCTTTAAAAGCAGCAACACTAGCTGACGCACATCAAATTCCAATTAGTATTCATGATTGCAATGGTCCAGTTAATTTTACAGTTGGTGTAAATTTGTCTTTGGCAATAACTAATGCATGTACATATGAAACTGCAAGAGGTTTTTACTATGGATGGTATCATGAACTGTTAGAAGAAGTTCCTCTTATAGACAATGGCTTTGTTACTTCACTAAATGGAGATGGGCTTGGAATTAAATTAAAAGAAAAATGGTTAGATAAAGCTAATAGTACAATTATTGAAACAAAAAATTAAAATACTTTTTTAATAAAATATTCTGGATTTTTAGATTGTTTAATTATTGCTGGAATCATTTCAACTAAAGCGTTTAAAAAATTAGGATTTGGTTTTGGCATTTGATCTTTTATTAAATTATGTAATTTAGGTAGATTATAAAAAGGAATTTGAGGAAAAATATGATGTTCAATATGATATTGCATGTTCAAATAGCATAACCAACCTAAAATAGGGTTAGTATAAAATGTTCTTGTACTTTCTCTGTGGTCCCAACTATCAGCTCTTAATCCTCCGTGTTGGGTCATTACTAAAAATTGTAAAAAAATACTTCCATAAATATTTGGAGTAAAAATAAACATTAATGGAAGAAAGCTATTTATATAAAAAGCCCAAGAAATTAAGAAAATTTTTGTAAACATTAAAAATCTACTGTTCCATATCATTGCAGTTCTTTGGTTTTCTGGAACACAATCTAATGCTAATGGGGTCATTATTCCCAATGAATGAAGAAATATTTTTTTAAACTCGTTCCACAATAAACTACACTTAAAACATTCTAGAAAAAATAATGAAAATAACTTAGCAGGTCTAGTTACTTGAATTTCATAATCAACTCCTTGATGAATAGTCCTGGAATGATGATGATGATGGCTCCACCGCCATGAAACTGATTCTAAGTAATGTAAAAAACTAGAAATTTCATAAAAAAGATTGTTTAAAAACTTTGATTTAAAAAAAGTTTTATGTCCATATTCATGCCACCTGGCGTTAGTAAAAGAATAAAAAGTTCCATACAGTAAAAAAGCTGGAATTGCGTACCATGTTCCCCAAGATAAGTAAGCCAGATATCCAAAAATTATAAGTAAAGAAAAATATATAAATGTATTTAGAATAGCTGGAAGCTCTCTTTTTTTATGCAACTCTTTTAAAATTTCTTTATCAATTTTTGGTCGCCACCACTTTTTCACACTTTCATTATGAAATTCAATATTATTATATCCGTATTTATTCATTAATCACTAATATTATTTTCATTTTTTGTTACTACTTCTGGAAAAATCCATATCCCAATTATCATTAGTAGTGTCAAAAATATTAAAGCGTATATTAGATTAACTTGTCCAAAAAATGATTCAAAAAGAATCACCAATATTGATGCAATTATTATGTAAACTGTAAGAGAGATTTTAATTTTTATAGGCATTTTTTATTTTTTTATATTTCATTTTTTTTTGATTTTAAGATCTCTTTTTTAATATATTTAGTATTATATCCATTGAAAAAATGACCTAAAAGCCCTCTATTTAAATCTGAAGTACCAAATAACCAATCTCCAAAAGGAAAAGTTAAATTCATATTTAGAGCCATCATAATTCCTTTATTATGATGAGCTGCATGATGTCTTCTAATCGTATTTATGAAAGGCGTATTTCTTACAATTACATTATCTTTAATATGACAACAAAAATGCATGATTTCGTAAAGTAAATAAAAAGAAGTCGTGCTGCAAATAAATAACCATCCTACGTTAGTAGATATTATTAAACTTAAAATGATTACCCCAGGAGCTGATAATACAGCGATAAAAACAGCAAGTGCGTAGGGAGGAAATAATGTTACTCTCCAGTCATGAGGACCTGCAAACCTCATTTCTTCTTCAGTAAAGAACTGATGGTGTTGCAATGTATGTCTTGAGTAAATTGCCTTTGCTCCAGGAAATACTCTTGGCTTGTGCATCACAAACCTATGAATCCACCATTCAAATAAGTTAGAACCTATGATGGTGATAGGTATTATTGACCATTCCCACCATACTACGTTTTGTATATGGGATGTAAAATAGTAAATAGCTGTAAAACCAATAGCAAAAATCATTCCAAGGTGAACAAATCCGTTATACCAACCTTTTAAATTGTCCCTATATTTTTTTCTAAATTCCTTTTGATCTTTATTAAAATTTCCTAATTTTAGTTCTAATTCATTCATATTTTTATCAAACATCAATATATATATTAATTTGTCAGACAATTAAACTTTTATGTAAAGCATATTTTCTCACGTTAGATAGATTATCCACAATTTTACAATTATTTTTTACAATTACATAAATAAGCTAATATAATTAAATTAAAAATATGGTTAAAAAATATAAAAAAGTATTCTCTATTAGTCTTGAACAAGGGTATAGAAACTATACTGTTCGTGATTTAATAGACTTAAAAGGAAAAAAAAAATTAACACAAATTCATGTTTCTACTCCAGAAGAGGCTGCAGCTGCTGAAGAAGCAAGTATAGATTTACTATTGGTTAGAGCATGTCCAGAATTACATTCTATTCGCAAAGCTGCTCCTAAAACTTTTATGACAGTATCTATTCCTTTTATTAAATATGCCTCCAAAGACCATATAGTTAAAGATTCTTTAGAGGTAATTGAAATGGGGGTGGATTCTATCACTTGCGGTTCTTGGAATTTAGATTTTATGAAATATTTAAATGGTTTTCAAATTCCTTTTCAAGGACATGCAGGTTTAGTGCCAAGAAGATCAACTTGGACTGGGGGTATTAAAGCAGTGGGAAAAACATATCAAGAAGCTATAAAATTGTATAAGCAAATAAAAGATATAGAAGACAGTGGTGCTTGGAGTGTAGAAATTGAATGTGTGCCCCACAAAGTTATGGAAGCGATATCAAAAAATACATCACTCGTAACAATATCTATTGGATCTGGAAATAAAAGTGATGTTCAATTTTTATTTGCAGAAGATATACTTGGGTGTAGTTCTATAAAACTTCCAAGGCATGCAAAAAAATATAGAGATTTCAATAGGTTCTATCAAAAAATGCAAAAAGAGAGAATTAATGCATTTAAAGAATATAAAAAAGATGTATTACAAAATAATTTTCCACTAAAAAAACACTCAATTGATATAGAAAATAAAGAAATTGAAAAATTTCAAAAATATTTAAGCCAGGAAAAATGATTATCTTTACAAATTTAAAACATTCAAACTATTTATCAAATGCAAACTGACTCAACATACTTACTGTGTAAAAAAATTTTTAGAGGCAATAAGCAAGGATCAAAGCTCGTGAATGAAAATTTGTTAGCCATTAAGTATGGTGTTAGTAGAGCATCATTAAGAGAGGCTCTTAAAATTTTAAAATCAAAAGGAATTATTAAAAGCAAACAAAAAACAGGAACAGTGATAGAAAAGTATGAAAATTTAAATTTTTTTGATAGAGATATACTTGCATGGTCTAAAGGTTCAAAATATGCAGAAAATCTTAGGAAATATTTTATTGAAACTCGATTAATTTTTGAACCAGAAATTACATATTTATGCGCCAAACACATTGACTCAAAAAGTAAAAAAGAACTTAATTTAATTTTTAATTCTTTAAAAAATAGTGTCAAAAAAAAAGATATGAAAAAAATAATTTCTAATGATTTAGCTTTTCATAGAAAAATAATTTTAAATTGTGGCAATCCAATTTTATATCCTCTTTTGGAATTTATTAATCATGTATTGGAATTAAATTTTACTGCAAATCAAAATGAACAAAAAAATTATTTTTTAGGATGGGAAAAAAAGTATTTAAAACAACATGAAGATTTAAAAAATTATATTCTTAAGAATAAACCTTTAAAGGCAAAAAATAAAATGATTTCACTTATTTATGAAAATATATAATATCTTTTAAAGATCAAAAATCTTTCCAGGATTCATTATATTATTTGGATCAATAGTTTTTTTTATATTTTTCATTAATGGCATATTATCAGAGTGTTCTTTTATTAGATATTCTTTTTTATTTATTCCTATTCCGTGCTCACCTGTTACTGTACCTTCGAACTCTAAAGCCTTATCAATTAAAATATTACTAAAATTTCTTATTTTATCATGATCTTCTTTTTTATTAGGGTCATACATAATAGCTACATGAAAATTGCCATCACCAACATGGCCAACCATTGGGGCACTCAAGCCATATTTTTTAATTTCTTTTTCAGCAAATTTGATACATTCAACAAGATTAGAGATGGGCACGCAAACATCAGTTGTATAAATTCTTATGTTATTGTGTTGAGATTTAATTGAATAATAAGCCTCATGTCTTGCTTTCCACAATTTATTTCTATCTTCTGTACTTTCAGCCCACTTAAACTCAGTGCCATTATTATTTTTTGATATTTCATTTACTATTTCAATTGATTCACGATTAGATGCTTCGCTTCCATGAAATTCATAAAATAAAGTTGGCTGAACCTCTAAATCTTCTAGTTTGGAATATTTTATACTAATCTCCATTTGATCTCTATTAAGCATTTCAATTCTAGCTATTGGTACACCATATTGAATGATTTCCTGAGCAGTTAATATTGCTGATTCTAGGTCTGTAAATTGACAAACGGCACTCATTATATTTTCAGGTATTGGTGATAAACGAAGATGCACCTCTGTTATTATTCCTAACGTTCCCTCTGAGCCAATAAAAAGATTAGTTAGATTATATCCAGCTGATGTTTTTTTTGCTCTTGATCCAGTTTTAATAATATCACCATTAGGCAGAACAACTGTCAAACCAGTTACGACTGTTCTCATTGTTCCATATCTTACTGCCATTGTTCCGGAAGCAGATGTTGCAGCCATACCACCAAGAGAAGCATCCGATCCAGGATCAATTGGGAAAAAGAGTCCTTTATCTTTTAATTCTTCATTTAATTGTTTTCTAGTTACATAAGCTTGAACACGACAATCAAAGTCTTCAGTGTTTATTGATAAAACTTTATTCATATTTTCTAGAGAAATTGTTATCCCTTTATCATTAGCTACAACATTACCTTCAAGAGAAGTTCCTGTTCCAAAAGGAACAATTGGAATAGAATTTTGATTACAATAATTAGCTAATTTTGATATTTCTTCATTATTATTTGGAAAAACAACAGCAATTGGAAGAATTGGGTCAAAAATATCCTCTCCTCTTGCATAATTTGACTTTACTGCATCAGAAGTACTAAATCTATCTCCTAATATTTCTGTAAGTTTTTTTTGCAATTTCTCAGTTTCCAT
>PTKX01000014.1 GCA_002938195.1 Alphaproteobacteria bacterium MarineAlpha5_Bin7
TGTTTGTAAAGGAAAAAGATATAACAGAGAGACTTTAGAAGTAAAATATAAAGATAAATCAATTGCAGATATTCTAGAAATGACTGTTCATGAAGGATTTGTTTTTTTTGATAAAATACCTTCAATAAAACAAAAATTAAAAACTTTAATGGATGTAGGTCTTGATTATATAAAAATTGGTCAATCAGCTACAACTTTATCTGGCGGGGAGGCTCAAAGAATAAAATTATCAAAAGAACTATCAAAAAGATCTACTGGAAAAACACTCTATATATTAGATGAACCAACAACTGGTCTTCATTTTGATGATGTTAAAAAACTTTTAAAAATTTTACACACTCTTGTAGATGAAGGAAATACAGTTATTGTTATAGAGCATAATTTAGATGTTATTAAAACTTCAGACTATATTATTGATTTAGGGCCTGTAGGTGGAGAAAAAGGAGGTTATATAGTATTTCAAGGTAACCCAGAGGATATAATTAAAGAAAAAAAAAGCTTTACAGGTAAGTATTTAAAGAATTATATCTAATTTATTTTGGAGGTAAATAATGTCTAATATTTTACAATCTCTTAATCGGACAATAATTGCAGGTATAATATTAGCAATTATTTTTTTTCTTTTATTAATGAGTGTATGGCCTGGAAGCAGTGGTTGGTTTTCAGATAAATATTTTTGGAGCGCTTTCTTTAGGTACTTACATGTACTCTCAGGAGTTATGTGGATAGGATTACTATGGTATTTTAATTTTGTACAAATACCTAACATGCCAAATATTCCTGACGATCAAAAACCTGCTATAGGAAAAGTAATAGCTCCTGCTGCACTTTTTTGGTTTAGATGGGCTGCTTTAGCTACAATAATCACAGGCTTAATAGTTGCTTACTTAAATGAATATATACATTATGCATTAAGCTTAGGTTTAATGGGTGGTGATCCTAAAAGTATTACTATTGGAGTTGGAATGTGGTTAGGAATAATAATGGCATATAATGTTTGGATGGTAATTTGGCCTAATCAAAAAAAGGCTTTAGGAATAATAAATGTAGACAAAGATGAAAAAGCAAAATCTGCAAGAACAGCAATGCTATTCTCTAGAACTAATACTTTATTATCTATTCCAATGCTTTTATCAATGGTGTTTGCACAAAATTTAGCTTAAATTTAATCTTCTTCTTGCGGTCTAAACTTAAATAATAACAAAGTTGGGACCGCAACGAAAATTGACGAATAAGTACCAATTAAAACTCCAACAATCATCGTTAATGCGAAAGGTTTGATTACATCTCCTCCGAATATATAAAGAGTAGATAAAGCGATAAGTGTCGTTAAACTAGTCATAATAGTACGTGACAATGTGTTATTAATAGATAAATTAAATAAATTAACTAAATCTAATTTTTTATACTTACGCAGATTCTCTCTAACTCTATCAAATATAACAACGGTATCATTTATAGAATAACCTGCAATGGTAAGAATAGCAGCAATGCTTGCTAATGAAAATTCTATATTAAAAAGAGATAAGAAACCTAAAGTAAATAAAACATCATGCGTTAAAGCAACTACTGCTCCAAAACCAAATTGCCATTCAAAACGTAACCATATGTATATTAATATAGCTATTAATGCAAAAGATACAGCTTGTAATCCTTTCCACAATAGTTCTGAACTTATTGTTGGTCCAACAAATTCTGTTCTACGGAATTCTTCTACTTTATCAGCTATTAATATTTTTACTTGATTAATTGTGGTCATACTTTCAGAATTAGAATCATTTTGTAAGCGAATAATAATAGTATTTGAATCTCCAAATTCTTGTAATGAAACATCATTAAATTCTGGGTTAAGTATTTTCCTTAGCTCAGCAATATTTGAATTATTTGTTTTAATTTCTATTAACGTGCCACCTCGAAAATCTATACCTAAATTTAGACCTTTAAATGAAATTAATACAATTGAAAAAAATATAAAAATTACTGATAAAAGCATCATAATTTTCCTTTTATCCATAAATTCATAGTTAGTATCTATTGGTATAATTTTTCTCATAAGCAAATTACGTCAATTTAATTTCTTTATTTTTTGAAAAACTAAACCATAGATGTATTAAAAAATTAGTAAACATTATTGCAGTAAACATAGAAGCTAATACACCTAGAGATAATGTGATTGAAAATCCTTTTATAGGACCAGATCCAAAAACAAATAGAAGAAGAGCTGCTATGAGAGTAGTAATATTTGCATCTAAAATTGTAGATATTGCACGTTGGAATCCATTTTTTACAGATATCATAAATTTATTATTCTTATTTAATTCTTCTTTAATTCTTTCAAAAACTAAAACGTTTGCATCAACTGCCATCCCAATAGTTAATACGATACCAGCAATACCTGGCAGGGTTAATGTAGCCCCAATTAAACTTAGTAACGAAATAATTATAAATAAATTTGCTATTAAAGATATGTTGGCTAAAAATCCAAAAACTCCATAAATTGCAATCATAAATATACAAACACACATCATTCCAATAATAGCTGCAATTTTACCTGAAGAAATTGAATCTGCCCCTAAACCAGGGCCAACCGATCTTTCTTCTATAATTTTTAATGGTGCTGGTAACGCTCCTGCTCTTAATAAAACTGCCAAATCAGTAGCTTCTTGACTAGAAAAATTACCTGTAATAATTCCGGAACCGCCGGTAATTGCTGATCTGATAACTGGAGCAGTTATTACAACTCCATCTAAAATAACAGCAAATCTTTTTCCAATATTTTCTGTAGTAGCTTTTCCAAATTTTTGAGCACCTGTTGTATCAAATCTAAACGATACTGCATGACCTTCACTTGGATCAAAGGAAGGATTTGCATCAACTAAATTTTCCCCTCCTACGCTAGATTTTTTTTCTACTAAGTATTGAATGTCTGGATTTTCATAATCTGAAACAATTATTTTACCAAATGGTGCTTTATTTGTCTTTAAAGCAGCAGTATTTTCATCATCAACCATATGAAATGTTAATTTAGCAGTTTTGCCTAATAAATCTTTGATTCTTTCCGGATCTTTCACCCCTGGTAATTGTAACAAGATTCTACTTTTCCCAGATTTTTGTATTAATGGCTCTTTAGTACCTGATTCATCAATACGTTTTCTAACTATTTCTAATGATTGCTTTATTGCCGACTCTTGGATTCTTTTTTTAAAATTATCATTAAGTATTACTTTCATTTTGTTATTGTTAATAACAACGTCGATATCACGATAATTTGAAATTAATTCGTTTCTTATCTCATTAATAGATTGACTATTTTCATATGTAAATTCAATATAATCACTTTTAGAAACAATATTAACAAAATTTGTCTTTTCATTTCTAGAAATAATTCTAACAGTATCACTAATATTTTCAAACTCTTCTTTTAATAATACATCTGACTCAACTTGTAATAATAAGTAAGAACCTCCTTGCAAATCAAGACCAAGATTAATTTTATTTTGTAAATACCAATTAGAAGAATCTTCAGAATAAATAATTGAAGGAATGGTAAATATAATTCCTAAAATAACTACAAATATTACAGTTACAGATTTCCACAAGGGATAATTTTTCATTAATTATTTTTCTTTTTTATTAAATAAACCAGAAAATAGATTAGATTTACTACCTTTGCTATCATTATTAGTGGGTTTAGCTTCTTTCGATTTCTCAGAACTGATATATATATCTGTAATCATACCTGGAGCAATTTTAATCTCAACATTTTCTGAAATTTGAAGTAAAATTTCTTTATTGTCATTAACTTTATTAATTGTTCCTATAATACCGCCAGATGTAATAATTTTATCACCTCTGCGTAAATTATTAATCATTTCTCGATGTTGTTTAACTTTTCTCTGTTGCGGTCTAATTAACAAAATATAAAAAACACCAAAAATTAAAATAAGTGGTAAAAAAGCTCCAATTTGTTCCATAAATAATAATACAATAATTTAATTTGTGGATTTACTTATACTGTGTAAAAGAAAAATGCAATTATAGTTCTTTGATAAAAAATGAGCATTTATACATTATTTACTGTTAAATTTTATCTAAATAAATACATTTCTTTTATATGGGGGTCTAATAACCGCATAAAACCAATTATTAATTTTCAGTCATTAAATTATGATCTTTTATCAGGAATAGAAAGGCAAAAAAAGACACTCCTAGAAAATACTAATAATTTTGCAAAAGGCAACTTTACAAATAATGCTTTACTCTGGGGAAGTAGAGGAAATGGCAAAAGTTCATTGATAAAATCATTATTTATAAAATTATCTTTAGAATTTGATAATTTAAGATTAATTCAATTAAATAAAGAAAATATTAAATTAATAAGTAATATTTATGATTTTGCGAAAAAAAATAATAAATATAGATTTATAATATTTATAGATGATTTATCTTTTGAAAAAATAGATAATGAATATAAGATAATAAAATCAACATTAGATGGAAGCTTGCAATATCAACCCAAGAATATCATTTTATATGTAACCTCAAACAGAAGACATTTGATGCCTAGAGATATGATTGATAATGAAAGGTCTTCTGCTATACATACCGATGAAAGTGTTGAAGAGAAAATAAGTCTCAGTGATAGATTTGGTCTGTGGATTGGTTTCCATAATTTATCCCAAGACGATTATTTAAATATTATAAAAAAATATTCTAATTATTATAATATTCCTCTGGAAGAAAAAGAATTGCAAGATAGCATTAAGTGGAGTTTGCAGAGAGGTAATAGAACAGGTAGAACAGCATGGCAATATGTAATTGAAATAGCTGCTAAAAAAAATTTAAAGATTAGTTTTTAATTTCTGTTCTAATTTTCTAACTAAAAAAGAAATAATTAATATTAAAATTAAATACTCTAAAACAAGAAAAGAATAGATTTCTAGAGGTCTATATACGGATACTACTAACTCATTAGCTTTACGAGTTAAATCTGCTAGACCAAGTATTGAAACTAAAGAAGACATTTTTAAAACATAAACAAATTGATTGCCTATCGCAGGAAGAATAATTCTTAAAGCTTGTGGAAATATAATAAATCTCATTTCCTGAAATTTATTTAATCCAATAGATTTACCTGCATCTTTTTGGCCTTTAGAAACTGATTGTAAACCTGCTCGAAAAATTTCAGCTTCAAAAGCTGAGTCACTTAATGATAAAGATATGATACCTGCAATAAAAGGGCCAAAGCTGATACCAAATAATACTGGCAAACCATAATAAACCCACAATAATAAAACCAATAATGGAATTGACCTAAAAATCTCAATATAGATTGTATTAGTCCACTTAAATATTTTGTAATTACTTAGACTTAATAGTGAGATTAAAAATCCTAAAATTAATGAAAAAAAAATAGAAAAAATAGAGATTAATACAGTAATTGACAAGCCGCTTAATAGAAATTGCAAATTAGAATAACCATTTTCTAAGCTAGGATTTAAAACGTACCATCCCCAATTGTAATTGCTATTACAACTAGTTAAAAAAAAGACTAAAAATATAATAGTTAAATACTTCACATACATATTATAACATAGATAAAAAAGGTAAAAAAAAATATATATAAAATATGATAGTTATAAACTTTTTAAGTTATACTTATTCATCATTAATTCAAAGAATCCTTGAGATTTTTTAATTTCAATCCAGTGATTAAGATAATTGATTAATATTTGATCATCTTGAGGAACTAACCATGCCAATGGAGTTGGATATTTAGGTTCTTTGACTGGAATAATAGCCATTTCAGGATAAGTTTCTACAAGAGTAGCGGCTTCAATATTGGATGTTATATGAACCTCAGCCCTTCCTGCTAAAACTTCTTGAAAATCTCTAGCAGGTGATTCAATTATTTTTAAACTTGCTTTAGGAAAGATTTGTTTTGCTTGTTGTTCTTGGGTAGTGCCAAGAGTCACAGCTACTTTGACTCCAGTTTTATTAATATCTTCCCAGGATTGAAATTTTTGTAAATTTTTTTTTAGCGTTAAAGGCACTGTGGCTAGCTTAAAGTATGAATTTGTATAGCCTGTAGATAAAGCTCTTTTAGCACTTAAAGAGGCGCTGGTAGAAATATCATATTTATTAGACATGATACCATTAACTAGTGTTTTCCATTCAGTCGGAACAAATGTAACTTTTACACCCATATCTTTCCCTAGTTCTTTGACTATATCAATTTCAAAGCCATCATATTCATTTGTAGAAGGATTTTTAATTGTCATAGGATTCCAGTCTCCAGTGGTACCCACTCTAATTTCCCCATTTTCAAGTATAGATTGAAGACGAGATTCAGCAAAAGCATTGTTAAAAAATAACAAAAATATAAAAAAACAAATAAATTTAGTATTTTTCATATATTTACAAACTAATCAGTTATTTAAAAATATCAAGAAATAAAATAATAAATTTCAAAAAAAATACAAAAAGTTAATAGTTGATATAAGTTTATAGTCTATAAGAGAAGGGAAATATGTACGCCTATCTTATTGCTCAAATTAATGTTACAAATGAAGATTCTTATCAAGAGTATTTAAAAAAAGTTACAACTATTGTAGAAAAATATGGGGGTAAATATATAGTTAGAGCTGGTAAATTTAAAACTGTATTAGGCAAATGGGATTATAAAAGAAATGTTATTATTAAATTTCCATCTTATGAGATTGCACTAAAATGGTACAATTCTGAAGAGTATTTACCGGTTAAAAAAATAAGAGAAGATAATTCAATAGGTAATGTAATTATAATTGAAGGGAATTAGAGCTTTTCAAGACTATTACCCTTCTCTGACCATTTATCTATTCCTCCTCTTAAAGAGTATATATTTTTCATTCCTAAATTTTCTATAAGACCATTAGCTAAAATTGATGATATATCACCACTTTGACTGATTAAAACAACATAATCATTATCATTAGATATTAGTTTATACTGGCTTATAAAATTTGCATTCATATTACCTTTGCTGTCAAAAGCTTGAATATGCTTTGAATTTTGAATTATGCCGCTTTCTAATATTTGTTTTTTAGTCCTGATATCTATTAATATAAATTTCTTACCTGATTTTTGTATTATTTTTTCATTTAGTAAATCTTTCAAAGAATAATGATCAATTAAGATATATTGATGAGGCTCAATATTCAAAATTTCAATATCAAATATTAAAAAAGAGTTAGGTGGAATGAGATGCTTTACTCCAGTATCTCCATAAGCTAAATTTGGAGGAATTTTAATTTTTCTTTTTCCACCAATTTTTATATCAATTAAACCAATTTCCCAGCCTTTAATTACTTGCCTTAACCCATATTGAAATTTTAATGGTCGATTTCTTTTATAACTATTATCAAACTCCGTTCCGTCCTCAAGTGTGCCAATGTAATGTGCGGTAACTTTATAATGATTTTGAATTGAAATACCCGAACCTGGTATATCAAAAATTGTTATAATATTATCATATTCATTTTCTGTGTTACTTTGATTTAGAGAAGTGCACGAAAATAAAAAGAATAATAATATCAAGCAATAAAATAACTTAATCATTAATTTGTTTATATTGAGAAGGAATTGAAAGAATTCCACTAAAAACAATTAAAACTGCCCCAGAAAGAGCTAGAAAGTTAAGATATTCTCCAAAGACAAAAAAACCAATTAAACAGGAATATAAAATTTGGATATAGACTAAACAAAAAATAGAAGAATAGTATTTTTGAGACCTTTGGAATGCAATTGTCATAATTAACATTGCAGAATTAATTAATATTGATGAAATAAATATTAATATAAAAACATTAAAATTTATTTTTAAAGGATCATAAATAAACAAAATAAAAGACATTAAATGTACAACAATTCCTCCATAAACAAAAAAACCAATAGGCGAAGTAATCTGGTTATATTTATTAACTAAAACAGTAGTAGCAGTAATAAGAAACGTACTAAAAATAACCAATAAGAAAAATGGATTAAATGTATCAAATCCTGGTTGAATAACAAACAAAACTCCGATTAAACCAAAAAATAATGAAATTATTAAATATAAATTAATTTTTTCTCTAAGAAGTAGAAAGCCATAAAAGCTTGCTATAATAGGAGCTGACATGTTTAGAGTAGTATATTCAGGTAGAGACATATTTTTTAATGCAATAAAAGTTATAAATGGCATGGGAGCAAAAATAAAAGATCTAAGTAATGGAATAAAGTAATTTGTAGATTTTAATTTTGCTTTAAAATTCCTTGTAATTAGTAAATATAATGGAACACACAAATATACTGGAGATCCATAAAATACAAAATGATAAAAAGTAATTCCTAGAGGTGACAAATAATTTATTATTGCATCATTTATAACAAAAAATAAAGAACCTGAAACAATAAGAAAAGAACTAATTAATATATTTTTCATTGATGTTTAGAATAATGGTTTAGTTTATTGAGTAGTAACAAGCAATACTATTATAGAAATTAATTTTAAATTGTTAACTTATTAACGTCTTTTGCAGTTAAATCTAAGGCTTTAGAGAAACGATCAATACAAATATCTATATCCTCTTTTGTAATTGTTAATGGCGGTGAACACATCATTCCATCTCTCACAGCACGCATAATTAAATTATTATTCATGCAATGGTCTCTGCAAATATTGCCTACTTTACCTGTTGGTTCAAAGAATTCTTTTTGTTTTTTATTTTTAACTAATTCAACACCTACTAAAAGTCCTTGTCCTCTCACTTCTCCAACAAGTGGATGATTTTCAAACTCTTTCATTCTTTTTTGTAAATAAGGAGCTATATTATTTTTAACATTTTCAATAATCTTTTCTTCTTTTAAAATTCTAATATTTTCTATAGCAACTGCGCAAGGAACAGGATGACCTGAATAAGTATATCCATGATAAAATTCTCCACCTCTGTCTATAATAATATTAGAGACTTGATCACTTATTCCAATACCAGATAAAGGAAGATAGCCAGAAGTTATTCCTTTAGCGAATGTTATAATATCAGGTTCTATATTATAGAATTGAGAGCCAAACCATTCGCCAGTTCTTCCAAATCCGCAAATTACTTCATCGACGCATAATAAAATTTCATATTTTTTACATAATTTTTGTATTAATTGCCAATAATTAGGAGGTGGAATGATTACACCACCAGCTCCTTGAATTGGCTCCCCTATAAAAGCTGCTATATTATCAGGTCCTATTTCATTAATCTTTTTTTCTACTTCACTTACCGCATAATTACAAAATTCACTCTCACTCATGTTTTTACCAAATTTATAATAATATGGAGGTGTTACATGCACAAAACCTGGTAAAGGTAAATCACCTTGTCCGTGCATAGCTTGCATACCTCCCAAGCTAGCTGAAGCCATTGTACTACCATGGTATGCGTAAGTTCTGCTGATGAAAGTTTTTTTATTTTTTTTACCTAAAATATCCCAATATCTTCGTACAAGTCTTACTAAAGTGTCATTAGATTCAGAGCCGCTAGAACCATAAAAAAATTTATTTATTCCTTTAGGTGTAATATCAGACAAAATTCTTGATAATTCTACAGAAGGTGTAGTAGCTGTTTTAAAAAAAGAGTTATAATAGGGCAACAAATCCATTTGTTGTTTTGCTACTTCTGATAATTCTTTTCTTCCATATCCAATATTAACGCACCATAAACCAGCCATCATATCAAGAAGTTTATTATTTTCGCTATCAGTTACATAAGTTCCTTTAGCTGAAACGATAATTTTAGAACCAGTATTATTTAAATCTTTATAATCAGTAAATGGATGTAGATGATGATCTGAATCAATTTTTTGCCATTGTGATGTATTTCTATTTGATAAATGCATTAATAATTATTTTGAAAAAAAAACAGCAAGAAGTAGAGGAATAATCATTATTAAAGACATACTTGCCGAAGGATTAAATAGCCAATATAATAATCCTATGCAAAATAAAATCATCCATAACTCATTTTTACGTAAAAAAATCATAACATCTAGATAAACTTTTATAAAAAAAATACTATATCTATTTTATTGGATTAATACACTCAGGTGAATTATTTACTGGGCTATTCACAAATTTACTAATTTCATAAAATTCAAAATATTTTTCAATAATGGAAACAAAGTTAGTATCTAAAAATTCATTATTGTTAGATTCAAGATATTCCTTAGATTCTTCTATAGAAAAAATAACTGGCATTCTGTGATGTATCTTAGTCAAAATATAATTTGCTGGTTTGGTTATTATAGAAAAAACTAATCTTTTGGATTTATAAAAATCTATATATTTCCATATACCGGCAAAAAAAATAGTTTCTTTTTCAGGTACATGAATAAAATAAGGTTTTTTTATATTATTCTCTTTATGCCATTCATAATATCCATTTGCAGGTATAATACATTTTCTTTTTAAAAAAGAATCTTTAAAAATTAATTTATTATTAATAGTTTCCAATCGTGAATTAATAACTAAATTTTCTTTTTGACTTTCTTTGTCGACAAATTTAAAACCCCAATCTGCCAATTCACAATTATTATCATTATTTATTATGATTGTTTGCTGTGAAGGTGCAACATTATATGAATTAATATTTTTTAGATTATTTTTATCATTGATATCGAAAATATTTTTCAATTTCTTATTACTATTTAAGTTGATAAATCTTCCACACATTTATGTTGACTTTGAAAGTAACATTGGTGGTGAAACACTTATTGTCATCCAACAATCTTTATAATTTCCTTCAGTGAAAACTTTTTCTAAAATCCATCTAAAACCATATTGATTCCCGTTTTTATCAATAAGTTCTATAAAAAAAAATGCACTATTTTCATTAATTTCAATTTCAATAATATTATGTTTATTATGATTAAGCATTATAATATACGCAGGCGAATACATCATCATACCAAATTTTTCTATTGGTCCGGTAAATTTTCGATTTGATGGATGAGCAAACTCCCATGTTTGAACTATTCCAGCATTTTCATAGGGATTGTTATTTTCTTGTAATGCAGATAGTTGTATTGAAATTACATTTTCTGGTTCTATGTAGGGTGTTGGCTTGATAATTTCAGCACTTATTGTTGTAAAAACTAAACAAAAGAATGTAATTAATGTAAATAATCTCATACAAGTAAATTAGCTCATTAATTTATAATATCAACATGAATTTAATAGATTTTGTTCAAGGATTTATAATTGCCAGTACTTTAATTATTGCAATTGGACCACAAAATTTGTTTGTTATTAATCAAGGTTTAAAGAAAAAATTTATATTTATTACAGTATTATTTTGTAGTCTTTCAGATGCCCTACTCATAATCTTAGGAATTAATTTATCAAAAATAATTATTAATTTAAACGTTCAATTAATAGATGTAATAAAAATAATAGGAGGGATTTGGCTATTATTATATGGTATATTTAAAATATACAAATCTAATAAACTGGTCAATATACCTGAATCAGAAGAAACAGAATATGATTTATATAAAACATTAAGTGTAATTTTTTTTATAACTTATGCAAATCCACATGTATATTTAGATACTGTAATTTTAATAGGATCAATATCTTCAAATTTTGATGATAAATTTTTATTTGGATTGGGTGCGATCTTTGCAAGCTTTTTATTTTTCTTTAGTTTAGGATATTTATCAAAATTATCATCAAAATATATTTATTCAACAAAAACTTGGTTTTGGATTGATTTAATTTTTGGAATATTAATGATTATATATGGATTGTATTTTATATTTTTTTAAAAAATTCAGATAATTTTTCACATACAAAATCAACATCCGCTTTATTGAAAACAAGGGGTGGTTTTATTTTAATAACATTATTATAAGGACCATCTGTGCTTAATAAAATGCCATTATTTTTCATAAAATTAATAATTTTTTTTGCTAAATTAGCACTTGGTTTTAAATTGTCATAATTCTCAATTATATCAATTCCTAAAAATAATCCTCTACCCCTAACGTCACTAATATACTTTTTATTTTTATTTCTTATTTTTAATAATTTATTAAAAAAATATTTTCCAACTTGATAAGCATTTTTTTGAAGTTTTTTATTTTCTATAACCTCAAGAACTGCATAACCTACAGCACAAGATACTGGATTTCCTCCAAAAGAATTAAAATATTCCATACCATTATTAAAGGCAGTGGCAATTTTTTCAGTTGTTACAACTGCAGCTAATGGATGTCCATTACCCATTGGTTTTCCTAATGTTACTATATCCGGTATTACTTTGTGTTCTTGGAAAGACCAGAAGTCGCTACCAACTCTGCCAAAACCTGTTTGAACTTCATCAATAATACAAAGAGCTTTATTTTTTCTAATTTCTAAAAATATTTTTTTTAAATAATTTTTTGGAATAACTACCTGACCTCCGCAACCCAAAATACTTTCCGCAAATAGACAAGATATTTTTTTATCTTTTGCAATTCTTTGAATCTCTTTAATGGCATCATCTATATATTTTTCAGACCAATTCTTATCTTTATATTTCCATTTACCTCTAATAGGTTCTGGCATATCTAAAATATGGACATAATCTTTTTGCCCTAATCCACCTTTTCCTTTAAATTTGTAGGGACTTAAGTCTATGAGAGAATTTGTATGACCATGATAAGCATTATCAATTACAAAAACATCTTTAGCTTTTGTATAAGTTTGTGCAATACGGTATGCAAGATCATTAGCTTCAGATCCAGTACAAACAAAAAATATTTTATTTAATTTTTTTGGAAATTTACTTAGTAATTTATCACTATATTTATTTATTATATTGTATAAATATCTTGTATTTGTATTAAGTTTTAAGTTTTGTCTTACAAGTGAATTATGAATATGAACATTTGAATGACCAACATGTGAAATATTATTTACACAATCTAAATATCTTCTTCCATATCTATCAAAGAAGAACTGATCTTTGGCTTCAAGCATGTGAAGGGGCTTGTCGTATGAAATAGAAAAATTTTTAGAAATGTTCTTTTTTCTTTTCTTTAAAATATTTTCAAAATTAATATTATTTGAAAAAAAAGAATCAGGAATACCTAATATAAAATTCGGATCGGGAGATATTTTAGACCAAATATCAATTAAAAATTCTTCACCAACACCGGGAAAATTTTCTTTATTGTTCATTAAATCTAAAATTATTTGAAAATGTAAATGTGGAAGCCAATTACCATTTTCACTGGTCTTACCTATTTTACCTATCCAATCGCCCTTTTTAATTTTTTTACCAATCTTTAATTTTGAAAATGTAATTTTTGAAAGATGACCGTAAAGTGTATAAAATTTAATGTTTTTATGTTTATGTTCTAACACAAGTGTTGGACCATAATCATATTTAAAGCTATTATTTTCAAGAATTACAATCTTTCCATCAATTGGTGAATATAAGCTAGTTCCTTGATTTATAAAAATATCTATTCCCAAATGAATATCCCGTCTTCTATTCTCATCTAATAAAGAAGCAAAGTTTGTACCTTTATATACCTTTCTTTTTTCCTTGTATAATCCAATGCCTACTTTTGAATTATCTTTGGAATATACTTTTTTCATTCTTTTATTTATTTCTTGATTATTTGGATTACCTTTTAATAAAGAAGATTGAGAATCTAATTTTAAAATTGATTTGTTTATATCTAGTAAATGAAAATTAAAAATATTATCAAATTTAGTATTTTTTAAATATGATATTATATTATTATAGTTTTTTAAAATTGGAAAACCGCATATATTTTTAATTATATAAATTAAAAAATTAGTTGGTATTTTATTTAATTTTTCTAATAGATTCCAAGCATCTTGTTCACTGATACTTAAATATTGATTTGATGGATATTTATTTCTTTGTTTCTTAGCCATCACAACTGTGATCATTAGTCTTGATTTAGATAAAGAAATTAAAGAATAAATTTCATCTTCACTAATTGGAAATTTTTTATGATATGCTAAAATAATATTTTTTAAAGTAGAAAATATATTTTTATTATTCATTAATGCATACGAAAGGCATATTGCAAGATCATTGATTGTTGGACCGTAAATTGAGTCACCATAGTCTAATAATCCATTAATTTTATTATTTTTAACAACTAAATTATAATTGTTAGGATCAGAATGAGTAATTGAATATCTTAAATTTTTTAAATTATTCTTTACATATTCTTCATATTCAGAAAAAGCTTTTAATAAAATAGATTTATTTTTACCCGAAAAGATATTTATTTCTTTTTTTATCCAATCTATATCAGCAGGGTTCCAAATAAATTTTCTAAGACCTATTGGATCTATAAAAGATTTAAATTGTATTGAAGTATTCGCTAGTAAACTTCCTAAGGAATTTTCAATTTTTTCATTACTTTTAATATCACCATACATCTGACCATCAATAAAAGAAAGAATCCTAACAAAACATTCTCTATTTTTTTTATCTATATATTTGACAATTTTACTATGATATATTTTTGGAATATATTTTTTTAAATTATTATTTTTTCTTAAGTGTTTTATTAATCTATCTTGATAATTTAAGATATCTAATTTTTCTGATGGATTAGATATTTTTAGTACATAATTTTTTTTATTTTTTATTGAAATTATATAATTAATATCTCTTTCACTATTAAGTTTTTTAAGATGAAAGGCTTTGTTCCTCAAAAAAGAAAAATTTGTTTTTAACCATCTAATTAGTTGCTTATTATCAATTATAGGTGGATGAACATCAAAAACTGACATAAAAGGTATATAATTCATAATGTTAAAATCTAAAAACATTTTCGTTTGTATAGGGGCAATTCATTACGATTATTTAATAAATTTAAAAAAAAATATTATAAACTATAGAACAAATCCTGTAGTGCATCATAGTAGAATTGGAGGAGTTGCATATAATGTAGCAAAGATAATATCAAATTTTGAAAAAATTGAATTTTACAGTTTAAAAATTAACAATGAATTAAAAAAATCAATATCCAAGAATATAAAAATAAAACAGGCAAATAGTAAAACCTCAGATAGATATTACATCGCTATATCTGATAAAAATAATAATTTTTTATTAGGTCTCGCAAATACGGACATATATGAAGCTAGCAAAAATTTAAGAATACCTAATATAACAAATAAATTTATAATTTTTGATCTTAATTTCCCAAAAAATTTTTTAGAAAAAACCATAAAAATACTTTCGCCTAAAAATAAGATAATCGTTTGTGCAACTTCTGTTTATAAAACTGATAAAATTAAGAAAATTATGAAATATATTGATATACTTTTTTTAAATAAAAGTGAGCTAATAAATCTAACAAAGGAAAATAGCATTATCAGTGGAATAAAAAATATTCAGCAAAAAAATAAAAATATTATGATTATTGTAACAAATTCTAAAAATAATGTCATTTATTCAAATGGTAAAAAAATATTTAAAATAAAACCACCAAAAATAAAAATTAGAAATGAAAACGGTGCTGGTGATGCATTAGCTGGAATGATGTTGTTTTTGATTTCACAAGGATATAAGGAAAAAGATATATTAAAATACTCAGTTGCATGTGGATCTTATTACGCAAGTGGAAAAATGTTAAATACAAAGAAAGATTTAATAAAAATTAAAAATTTCTCTAAAAAAGTGATAATAAATTATTAAATGAAAAATTTAATTAAAATAAACAAAAGTGTTCAAGAAGCTATATCATTAAACAAACCTATTGTAGCGCTTGAAAGCACTCTTATTAGCCATGGATTGCCGTACCCTGATAATATTAAAGTAGCTAAAGAATCAATAATGGCTGTACAAGATAATGGAGCCGTAGCAGCGACTATTGGCATAATTAATGGAAAAATTAAAATTGGTTTATCTGAAGAAGATATTGAAATTCTTGCAAAAGATAAAAATGTTCAAAAAGTATCAAATCATAATTTTTCTTTATCTATATATAAAAAACAAAATGCTTCTACAACTGTTGCAAGCACTTTATCAATAGCGTCAATTTTTAATATTAAATTTTTTGCAACTGGTGGGATTGGAGGTGTTCATTTAAACGTAGATAAAACTTACGATATATCTGCAGATTTACATTCATTATCTGAAAATACTAATTATGTTATTTGCAGTGGGGCAAAATCAATATTAGACTTAAATAAAACTTTCGAACTTCTTGAGACATTATCAATAACAAGAGTTGGTTATAAAGCAAATTATATGCCTGGTTTTTGGTACCCTGAAACAGATAATAAGCTGGACAATAATTTTGATCAAATATCTGAAATATGCTCCTTTTTAAAAATAAATGAAAAGATGAAAAGAAATAAATCAATTCTAATATTTAACAAGGTACCCAAAGAAAATGCATTAAAAAAAGTAAATGTTGATAATTGGATTAAGAAATCTATCAAAATAGCAAAGGAAAATAAAATTAGTGGAAAAGATCTTACGCCGTTTTTAATTAATGAAATTAACAAAGAATCAAATAATCAAACCCTCAAAGCAAATATTTCCTTAATTATTAGCAATGCAGATTTAGCGGGTAAATTATCTAGAGAATTTTTTTCAAGTTAATTTAGATAATTCATTTGAAAGAAGATCAAAAAATTTATTGGCATTTGCTTCTGTAATGACTTTACAATTAGGCTGTCTATTTGTAACACCTAACCAATCTACAACAGTTTTACCTCTAGTAAGTTCTGAATTTTCTTCAACTTGTACGTTTACCAATTTTCCTTTAAATATTGTTTCATCAATTAAATATGCAATCACGCAGGGATCATGCAATGGCGATTCATCTATTTCGTAAAGCTGTCTATGGAATCGAGAATAAAAATTCATTAATTCAGCAAAAAATTTAGAAGATTTATTATTATTTTTTTTTATATTTTTAATGATTTCATCATTAACGTTAACTTTATGAGTGACATCTAGACCCATCATCGTAATTGGAATACCTGACTTCAAAACTATATTGGCAGCATGCGGATCAACATAAATATTAAATTCTGCCGATGGAGTTATATTTCCAATACAAAGTGCAGCTCCACCCATAAAGACTATTTCTTTAATTTTTTCTTTAATGCTAGGATCTTTTTGTAAACTTAAAGCTATATTAGTAAGAGGTCCAGTTGGACATAAATATATCGGATCAATATATTTATGACATTCGTTAATTATAAAATCTACAGCATTTTCTTCCTGAATTTTATATGAAGAGTCAACTATAATAGGATCGCCATCAGTATCTAATCCACTTTTGCCATGAACATGTGCAGCTGTGACTAAATCATAATTAATGGGTTTATTAGAACCTGCATAAATTTTAATATCTGTTCTATTTATAAGAGTGCATATTTTTAGAGCGTTTAGTTGAGTATTTTCAAGTGTAGAATTTCCACCTACACAAGTAATACCTAAAATTTCTATATTATTTGAAGCTGCTGCTAACATGATAGCTACTGCATCATCATGTCCAGGATCACAATCTAAAATAATTTTTTTAGTCATCAATAAAACCTTTTAATGGTAAATTGGGTCTTTGTAGCCAATTAGTTTTAGGATAAATTGAATTTCCATCGATAATATGGAGGGTATAAGCGTGTCTTGATTTGGCGCTTTTATTCTCACATGAGTAATGAGGAAGTCTTCCATGTAAAAGCACCAAAGTCCCTTTTTTAACTTCTAAGATCGTATCTGTAGGGGGAAATGGATTATTGTTTAATTCCTTCATAGTCATTTTACCATTTTCCTTAGTGAAAAGCTTTCTGAGAGGACCTTTGTGACCTCCACTTGCTACTTGCAAACATCCATTTTCAATTGTTGCATCTTCTAAGGCAACCCAAAAACCCACTGCAGTTTCAGGTTCTGTATATAAAAAAGTTGAGTCTTGATGACAAACTACCTCCCCCCCTATCTTTGGTTGTTTGAAAATATACATTGATTGAAGTAATAATGGTTTTTTGAAACCTATGCATTTTGATATTTCATCAAGTTCTACTTTATGAGAAAATTTATAAAAAATTTTATCTAAATCATGTAACGCATGACCTATCTTATTAACAATATAATTCTTGTTGGATTTTGAATTAATTTCATTGATGTCTGCTTTTTCTTCAAAAAAAAAACGAATTTTATCTCCTGAATCTAAAAAATAAGTATCATCATTATGTGATTGGGACACAGTATCAAAAATAGAATTTGAATTAGAAAAATCATTTTTTTCAATTAAAAATTGTGATCTTTTTATGAGATTATTGCATTCAGTTTCACTATAAAAATTATTTATTACTAAAAAACCATTATTTTCCCAAAATGATAGCATTTCATTATTAAAAGGTAAGTTTTCTCTACTAAAGGATTTATAATTCATTAAATTTATATACCAATAAATTTAGTCAAAAAAGGTAAGGCAACTTTTAGTAAATTTAAAATTTGTGGTAAGATAAATTTTCCAGAAGTAGCTAAAAAGAATAATAATGCACCTATAATTATTATTAGAATAATCTTTTTATAAATATCGTTTTGTTTTAAGTTAGAATTTTTTTTCCTATTTCTTAAAATTAATATAATTATTATAATAAATGCTATTACTAAAAATAATCTGATCATAAGATTCCAATAAACTTTATAACTAGTAAAAATTTAATCTATAACAAGTATTTTACCTTTTTTTATTAATTTTTTCTTAGTTTATAAGGGGTTTTTTAAACAATATATAATTGACAGCTAATTAACCTGATTTTTGAACGTTTTATTGATTTAAAAAAAGTAAAAATATTTCAATAAAATTGACCCTTTTTTTGTAAAATATCTTTATTTATCAATAAGTTATATAATTTATGCTACATTTTTACGATTCATGCGAATTATTAAAAATAAATCACATTAAAAATTCAATATTTTCAATAGTTTATTTGAATTGTGAATTTTTTTTTTTCAAATATTATTGAAAAAATATAGAGAGTTTCACACTTAAGGTAAGCTTAAGTGACGTGATGAACTAAATGTTCGAGGAGTTAATTATGGGTATGTTAGATACTGTTAAGAATTGGTTGAAGCAAATAGCTGAATTAGGTTTGACGTTAATTGCAGCAGCTGTTGTTCTCGAAATTATCTTCGGGGCTGGGGTTCCTTTTTTAGGAGTTTCAATCCTAGGAAACATCACGGCACTATCTGCAGAATTAGGTAGTCAAGGGCTGGTTGGGTTGATCTCAATAGCTGTAGTTATTTGGCTTTATAATCGTAGGTAGAATTTCTTTAAACAAAGGAGTTAAGCAATGATGGATTCAGCAAAAAGTTTTTTAAGAGGTGTTATGGATGTTGCCTTAGTGATAATCCCACTAAGTGTAGTACTTGGCATCATCTTTGGTCCTGCAGTGCCATTTATTGGTACTGCTGTAGTAGATAATATTTCAAGTTTAGTGTCTTCTCTTGGAGGAAATGGTTTAACTGGTATTATCGTACTAGGTATTTTATACTGGCTAGCTAGAAGATAAAATAGCTTTTCATTATTAAAAAAGCCTTCTTTTTTAAGAAGGCTTTTTTTTATTTTTATACTTTATTCTTACAAAAAGTATTACCAACAATATAACTATAAGAATGATTAAATCCAATGAAAGAATGTCATTGAATTTTAATTCTTTAATAAGATTTATATTATTAATTTTATTTCCAATAAAAGTTGAAGCAAAGATATATGGTGTAAAACCAATAAAGGTAACAAATATAAATTTTGAAATATTTATATTCAAAAGAGATAAAAGAAAATTTTGTATACCTAATGGCGCACCAGGAATCATTCTAAAAATAATTAAATATTCAATAGATGATTTTTGAATATATTTATTAATATTATTTGAATATTTTTCATAATATTTATAAAAAAAAAATTTAAAGAAATTTTTTGATATTAAAAAAAAAACTAAACTGCCTAAAGTTAATGAAATAATAGAAATTAAATATCCATAATAAGTTCCATATAAATAACCTGATAGTGCGGAAAAAATAATAAATCCCGGAAAAGATGTAGTTGCATATAAAAACAAAAAAATAAAAAATAAAAAATACGATCTTAAATAAAATTCATTAGTATATAATAAAAATTCATTGATATATGAAAATAAAAAATCCATTAATTATTAGAAGTTATTTTTCAAAATATTTTTTTACCAAACTTACCCAAAAATTAGCTCCGATCGGTAATAAGTTATCATTAAAGTCATATTTGGTAGTATGCAAATGGGCGTTATGCTCTGAGTCTTGTTGTCCAATATAAAGATAAGATCCAGGTTTTTCATTTAACAAATAAGAAAAATCTTCTCCCCCCATTGAAGGTTCTATATCTGTGTTCACTTTATCTTCTCCTACCATTTCTTTAGCTACTGATGCAGCAAATAAACTTTCTTCTTTTGAATTAACTGTAGCAGGATAAAGATGTGAATAGAGAATTTCTGCATCACCTCCGTTTGCTTTAGCTATTCCTTTTGCAGTTTCATTAATTTTTTGTTCAATAATCTCTCTTGTTTCTTTTTTAAACGTTCTAACAGTTCCGCTAAGTTTTACTTCATCATCTATTACATTGTAAGCAGTTCCACCGTGTATTTTGGTGACACTAATTAAAGCTTTATCAACTGGGCTAGTAACTCTACTAATTATTGTTTGAATAGAAGAAATAATTTGTGCAGCTATAACTACTGGATCAACAGTTAGTTCTGGAATTGCTGCATGTCCTCCTTTGCCTTTAACTATAATATCAAATTCGTCAACCGCAGCCATCATTGGACCCGTAGAAACACCAAAGTGGCCTAATGGTAATTCTGGCCAATTATGCAAAGCATAAACTTC
This sequence comes from Alphaproteobacteria bacterium MarineAlpha5_Bin7, assembly GCA_002938195.1. GTDB lineage: Bacteria > Pseudomonadota > Alphaproteobacteria > HIMB59 > MarineAlpha5-Bin7. The sequence goes on from PTKX01000014.1 coordinate 20,922, forward strand.
ATCTATTTTAAAATCTTTAAACATTCCATCTTGAATCATTTTTTCTCCCCCACCGAAACCTTCTTCACCGGGTTGAAATATGAAATATACTGTTCCATCAAAATCTTTATTTTCATTGAGATGTTTTAAACCCCCTAATAACATTGTAGTATGTCCATCATGACCACATGCATGCATCATTCCTTCATTAGTTGACTTATGTTCAAAATTATTTTTTTCTGGCATTGGAAGAGCATCAAAGTCAGCTCTTAAACCAATTGTCTTATTGCTATTTCCTTTATTACCTTTTACCCAAGCAACTACTCCAGTAGTGGAATAACCATCTTTGTATTCAATATCCCATTCTTTTAATTTCTTTTTAATGTAATCCGAAGTTTGATATTCTTTTAATCCTATTTCAGGTATTTTATGGAGATCATGTCTCCATTCTTTCATTTCATCTTGCATTTGATTTATACTATTAAGTAGCGGCATTAAAATACTCCAAATAAACCCTTCCTATTTAACTTATTTTCACACTCTATCAACTGATTGTTATACTGTTTAGCATTTGTTTCAACTTTTTTAGCAACTTCAATTAACCATTTTTTAGATAGATATGATTTATTTTTCCACCCTCCATGGCCTTCATGATAAGCTAAGTATTGATTATAAAAATCATTTTTTGATATTCCTAACATTTTATATGTTTGATCAGAATACCAACCTATAAAATCAGTAACATCTTTAAAATTTGACCTAGATGCGTTTTTTTTGCCATTACGCATTTTATACCAATCCCATGTTGGATTTGTTACTTGAGCATATCCAAAAGCTGTGGAAGGTCTTTTACTCGGTATAATTCCTATTAATCTTTTTCTTTTAGGTTTCGCAAATTGTTTAAAAGAAGATTCTTGTTTAATTATAGCTAGTTGCAATGAAATAGGTGTGCCCCACTTCTCATAACTAGCTTTTGTTGATTTGTACCAATTTTTTTTATTTTCAAATAATATACAGCTATTTTCAGTATTTATTCGATCAACTGAGGTGCAAGCTGTTATAAATATAAAAATTAACGATAAAAAAATTAAAATATTATCAAATTTCATGAAAAGTCTAATTATCATTATATTAACCCTATAATCACAAATATGGCAAAAAAATATTGCTACTTATTGAATAATTAATAAGAATGCCTAAATCTTAGTTAAATGGTAAAAAATAAAGAAAATTTAGTATTTCAGGCTGAAGTAAGCAAGTTATTAGATTTAGTAGCTAATTCCTTGTACAGTGAAAGAGAAATTTTTTTACGTGAATTAATATCTAATTCTGCGGATGCTTGTGAAAAATTGAGATATGAGTCTCTATCAAAAAAAAATCTATTATCTGATGATTCAGATTTAAAAATCAACATAAGGGTTTCAAAAAAAAATAAAACCATTGAAATTGAAGATAATGGTATTGGCATGTCACGCCAAGATTTAATTGATAATTTAGGAACCATTGCAAGATCTGGAACTAATAAATTTATAGAAGCTATGAGAAGTAAAAAAAATGCGGATATAAATGCGATAGGTCAATTTGGTGTAGGTTTTTACTCTTCTTATATGGTTGCAAAATCAGTTGAAGTTTTGTCTAAAGATGCTTTTAAAAAAGAATCTAATTTATGGACTTCGAATGGAAAAGAAAATTATTCAATTGAAAATATAGAAAAGAAAAAAAGAGGTACGCTAATAACTCTTCATATTAATAAAGATTCAGATGAATTTTTAGATTCATTTAGATTAAGATCTATTATAACAAAGTACTCAAATTACATACCTTTTCCAATTTTCTTAAAAGATCAAGATGACAAAGAAAAGGAAGAGAAAATAAATGAAGGAGATCCTTTATGGCTAAAAGATAAGAAAGATATTAAACAAGAAGATTATAAACAGTTTTATAATAATATTTCTTTAAATTTTGACGATCCTTTAAAAACAATTCATTATAACGCAGAAGGAGTTATAAATTATAAAGCTTTATTATATCTTCCTACTAATCAACCTATGGATTTATTTAATTCTGACAGGAAGAATAAGATAAAATTATATGTACAAAAAGTATTTATTACTGATGAATGTAATGAAATTATTCCAAATTGGTTAAGATTTATTCCTGGTGTAATTGACTCACAGGATATTTCATTGAATATTAGCAGAGAGATGCTTCAAAATAATCCAGTAATTACTAAAATTAAAAAAGGAATTACTACAAAAATATTAAATGAATTTACGACATTTGCTAATAAAGAAAATAATAAATATTTATCCTTCTGGAAGAACTTTGGGGCTGTTATTAAAGAAGGTTTATACGAATTAAATGAATATCATGAAAAAATTTTATCTTTAGTTAGATTTGAAAATTCTTTAGACTCTACTTTCATATCATTAAATGATTATGAAAAAAAAATGATAAAAAATCAAAAAGAAATATATTATTTTGCAAATACTGATAAAGAACATATTAAAAATTCACCTCAACTTGAAGTTTTTTTAGATAAAAAAATACCAGTTCTGTTCATGACTGATGCAGTGGATGAATTTTGGCTCCAAAATGTTAAATATAAAAAATTTGATTTTAAATCTATTACTAAAGGCAAAGTAGACCTTAGTAAATTTGGAGATGAAAAAAAGGGAAAAAATAAAGATAAAAATAAAAAATTAAATAGTAATATCAATGATTTAATCAATGTTTTGAAGAATGAACTTAAAGACAAAATTTCTGATGTAATTCTATCTGAAAGATTAACAAAAAGTCCCGTTTTGCTTTTGGCAGATGAATCAGGAATGGATATCAATATGGAAAAATTAATGAAAATGCATAACCAAAAAACTCCAACATCTAAAAAAATATTAGAAATAAATTCAGATCATCCCATGATAATAAAAATTTCTGAAAATTTAAAAAAAATTAACCATAAAAAGGCTGCTAATTTACTGCTTGATCAAGCAAATATATTGGATGGTAATACATTGTCAAATCCAAGTGAATATATAGAAAATCTGACGGAATTATTTATTAATTAACAGAGTTATTTATCTCATTTTTATTAAAATAATCACAAAATTGATTAGCTATCATTTCGGCTACAATAACTTGAGCTTCATTAGTAGAGGCAGCTATATGTGGAGATAGCACTACATTTTCTAAGCCAAATAGAACGTTGTCAGTAGCAGGTTCATTTTCAAAAACATCAAAAGCAGCACCTTTAATTGTATTGTTTTTAAGAGCTGCACTTAAATCACTTTCAGAGACGAGATTACCTCTTGCTGTATTAATAATAAAAGCATTATTTTTCATCATTCCTAATTCTCTAGACCCTACTATAGGAGATCCATCAGAATTAGGTTTACAATGAAAACTTATAATATCAGATTCCTTTAATAAACTATTTAAATCGGTAGTTTTATACGAAGGAAATTCATTTTTAATACTTTGAAAATACTTTGAATAAATAATTACATTAAGACCAAGTGCGCTACACATTTCAGCAAATCTTTTACCAACATTTCCAAATCCTATAATTCCAATTGTTTTGCCTTTTATTTCATTGCCTTTAAGTTTTTTCTTGGCCCATAATCCTTTGTGAGTAGTTAAATCAGCCATTGGAATTTTTCTAGATAAAGACAAAAGTAATGCTAAAGTATGTTCTGCCGTCGCATTCGTATTGCCTCCAGGAGTATTCATTACAATGATATCCTTTTCTTTTGCAGCTTTTAAATCAATATTATCTACCCCTGCTCCTGCCCTACCAATAATTTTTAAATTTTTAGCGCCTGAAATAACTTCCTTTGTAACTTTTGTGGCAGATCTAACAATCAAACCATCATAATTTGATACTTTTTGTATTAGTTGCTCCTCAGTAAAGTTCGTTTGAACATCAACTTTAATTTTATTCGATAATAGTATTTTTTCAGCAACAGAGTCTAGAGTATCTGAAATTAAGACCTTAGGCATTAGTTTCCTTAACTTTCTGATAAGCCCATTCTAACCAAGGTAATAACATTTCAATATTTTTGGGTTCAACGGTTCCCCCTGCCCACACTCTAAAAGATGGAGGTGCCTTTGCATAACCGTTGATATCATAGGCAACATTTTCATTAGATAGTTTATTGCAAATTTCTTTTACTATAAGTCTTTTTTCTTCTTCATTTTTTAATAAATACCATTCTTCACAAATTTTAAATGTAATACTTGTATTAGATAAATATTCTCTAGCTTGATTATTTGATAAAAATGTTACCCAATCAGTTTTTTCAATCCAATTATATATTGTATCAAAAGATTTCATTGATGTTTCAAGTAAAAATTTTAGACCGCCATTATCTTCGGCCCAATTAAGACCATCTATTGCATCTTCAACACATATCATTGAAGGAGTATTGATAGTACTGCCTTCAAAAATACCTTTAATTACTTTTTTATTATTTGCTAATCTGAAAACTTTAGGAATTGGCCATTCTGGAGAAAAATTTTCTAATCTAGAAATAGCCTTTGGAGACATAGCTATCATACCGTGAGCAGCTTCTCCTCCTAATACTTTTTGCCAAGACCATGTAAGTACATCACACTTTTTATAATCAATAGGCATTGCAAAAATAGCAGATGTTGCATCACAAATAGTCAATCCTTCTCTATTTTCAGGAATCCAATCAGTGTGTGGAACTTTTACTCCTGAGGTTGTGCCATTCCATGTAAAAATTACATCATTTTGAAAATTAACATTTGTAACATCAGGAAAATCTCCATAATCAACATTATGAACATTTAAATTAGATAATTTAAGTTGTTTGACTACGTCTTGAACCCAATCTTTTCCAAAATTTTCCCAAGCTAGTATATCTACACCTCTTTGACCTAATAAAGACCATAAAGCTGCTTCTAAGGCTCCTGTGTCTGATCCAGGCATTATTCCTACAACATAATCATTTGGAAGATTAGATAGTGTCTTTGATTTCTCAATAACATATTTAAGTTTTGATTTTGCTTCACCTGATCTATGAGATCTTCCTGTATTTGCATTTTTTAAATTTTCTAATTTCCAACCAGGTCGTTTTGCACATGGACCACTAGAAAAATTAGGATTGCTTGGTTTCTTATTGGGCTCTTTCATAAATTAATTAAACTCATATACAACTAAACCATCAAGAGGTTTAGGATCAAACCATGTTGATTTAGGTGGCATTGTTAAATTGTTATCAGCAACTTTAATAACATCAGTTATATCAGATGGAAAGATTGAAAAGGCTACACTATCTGGATTTTCGTCTACTTTCTTTTTTAGTGCCTGCAATCCATGGCTTCCTGCTATAAATCTAATTCTTTCATCATTGTTCACATCTTTAATATTGAGTATTTTAACAAGACAAAATTCATTTAATATATTTATATCCAACTTATCAATAAAATTCAAAGATTCTATGAAACCTTTAAACTCAAGTGAATACCACTGATTTTCATGATACATCCCAAATTCATTTTTTTTTGATGGCTTAAAAGGTTTTGCTAATTTGTTAATATTAAAATCTTTTGAAAGAATTTTAATAAATTCATTCTCAGATAGGCCATTTAAATCTTTTATGACTCTGTTATAGTCAAAAATTTTAGATTCATTTGATGGAAATGCAGCTAACATAAATTTTTCAACTATGGGATTTTTTTTATCTAAATTTTTAATATGTTGCATTGCTCCAATTCTGTGATGACCATCAGCGATATAAAAACAATTTATATTTTTTGCAAAACTTTGAAGTCTATTGATAAAATTTTTATCATTTACACACCATAATTTATGAACAGATTTATCAAAACTTTCAAAATCGTATGATGGAGGTAATGAAATTTGAGTTAATAATAAATCCTTAATGTTTTGATCTGATGGATAAGAAACATAAATTGGACCGATTTGTGTATTAATGTTCATCATTTGATCAGCTCTTTCAATCTTTCTATTTTCATAAATTTTTTCATGTGGTTTTATTATATTATTTTTAAAATCATCGATTGAGGCTAATGATAAGAAACCAAGCTGAGAATGTTCATCAAGTTTTATTTGATAAATATAAAAGTTTAATTCACTATCTTTTTTTATTACGTCATTTTTTTTCATTTTATCAAAATGAGTTCTTGCTTCTAATAGAGAATCTTTTTCTTTCAATTGACCAACAGGATTTAAAATTTTAAGATAATTCCAGTAATTATTTTTTCTAAATATTTCAATATTTTCTATACTTAAGTGATCAGTAGAAGGTGCTATTAAATTTTTTGCGTCTTGATTGTATGGGCGAGTGCCGTAGAAAGGCCAAATATCTACCATGTTAGTTTTTTTCAAGCCCTTCTGTTGATTAAAAATCTTCAGATATTAAATTTACCAAGGTCCTTTTGCCTGAGAGTTTCCGGGTCGTTGCTCCTTCGGCGTTAAAACTAATTAATCTCTCCCTAAGTAATAAAACTCTAATCTATCTTGCATAATAATGAAATAAAAAAATGAAATATATTATCTAATTAGGAAACTTTGGGTAAATTAGCCATAGATTTATTGGCTGAATCTTCCTCATACACATCTTCTGAAAGTTTGCCACTTAGATAATCATCATAAGCTGACATATCAAAATGTGCATGTCCGCACAGATTAAATAAAATAGTTTTAGATTCTCCTTTTGCTTTACAATCTAAAGCAGCATCAATAGCCCCTTTTACTGCATGTGTAGCTTCAGGAGCAGGGATAATACCCTCTTGTTTTCCAAAATTAATTCCAGCCTCAAAACATTCTTTTTGACCATAAGCTTTGGCTCTCATTAATCCTAGATTATATAAGTGACTCAAATGATAAGACATACCATGATATCTTAAGCCTCCAGAGTGAGTTGCGGGAGGTAGAAAATCTGATCCTAAAGTATGCATCTTTATTAGAGGAGTCATTTTAGCCATGTCTCCATGATCATAAGCATATTTACCTTTAGTAAAAGAAGGGCATGATAATGGCTCACAACCAATAATATCAATTTTTTTTCCTCCACGTAGTTGTTGTCCTAAAAATGGAAACATCAAACCTGATAAATTACTTCCTCCTCCTGTACAACCAACAATAATATCAGGATAATCACCGGCCATTTCCATTTGTAGAATTGCCTCATTACCATTTATTGTTTGATGCATCAGTACATGACCTAACACGCTACCTAGTGAATATTTAGCATTGCCTCCACTTTTAACAACCATTTCTATTGCATCAGAAATTGCTATTCCTAAACTTCCAGGATTATTTGGATCCTCATTTAAAAGTTTTTTTCCAAATTCAGTTAAAGATGAAGGACTTGGATGACAATTTGCGCCAAATGATTGCATCATCAATTTTCTATACGGTTTTTGATCAAAACTGATTTTCACCATAAATACTTCAATATCAATACCAAAAACTTGACCAGCAAATGCTAAAGAGCTGCCCCATTGACCCGCACCTGTTTCAGTATATATTTTCTTAACACCTTCTTCTTTATTATAAAAAGCTTGAGGGATAGCAGTGTTGGGTTTATGACTTCCGGTAGGACTAACGCCTTCATATTTATAATAAATTTTTGCAGGAGTATCCAAAAATTTTTCTAATCTCCTTGCTCTATATAAAGGAGAAGGTCTCCACTGTTTATAAATTTCTCTTACAGGTTCAGGAATTTCAATTTCTCTTTCAGTTGAAACTTCTTGCATAATTAAAGCCATTGGAAATAATGGAGCAAAATCATCTGGACCAGCAGGTTGTTTTGTTCCTGGGTGAAGAGGTGGTGGAGGTGGGCTGGGTAAGTCAGAATTAATATTATACCAAAATTTCGGAGATTTGTTTTCTTCCAGTAAATATTTGATTGAGTCTGTCATATCTGATGTTATATTGAACTAAATATAAAATAAATCAATAAAAAATGAAATACTTTAATGCTGCTAAAATATCAATATTTGTTGCTATTCTCCTTATAGTTTACTCATTTTTATCATATTTTTTACATTAATTTTTTCATCTGGCCAAAATATACACCTAGAAGAATTAAGATAATTCCTATTAATGAACTTAAATTAATTTCTTCATTTAGAATTATATAACCAAACAAAATGGCAAAAGCAGGTATCAAATACGCAACATAAGATAAAAACACTGGGCCGGCTTTTGAAATAATATGGAATCTAATAATAAAAGCAATCGCGGTAGGAAAAAGTCCTAGATAGATAATTGGGATTAAAGAATTAAATTCAAACTTAGAAGGTGAGTTAATTTCATAAAATAGCATAAATGGAATTGATATAACTGCCGCTGATATAGTTGCGAATGTAGTTAATTCAATTATGTTTACTTTTTTAAGGTTATAAGCAAGTATTGAAGATATAACATATCCTAAAGCTGCAACAATTATTGCTATTTTGGGTATTAAATTACTTAAATTATTTAAATTTATTGAAAAACTATCAAAACCGATTATAAATAATACACCTAAAAAACCAATTAATATTGAAATTAATTTTAACGCAGAAAATTTTTCGTCATGTGTCATAAAATGAGATAAAATTAATGTAAAAATTGGACCTACAGATAATAGCAATCCTGCTGTATTAGATTTAATATATTGTTCCGACCAACTTATTAGAAAAAAAGGAATAAAATTTCCAATTAATCCAATAGTAAAAATTACAACGAAATTATTCTTAAAAAAATTAAATGAATATTTTTTATATGAAAAAAATAAAAATAATAGCAATGCGCCTATTATTAAACGAAATGAAGCTACAGAAATTGGATGGAAATGTTGAACTGAAATTTTTATAGCAAAAAACGCTGAACCCCATATAGCGCTTAATAAAATTAATAAAAATAAATTATTTGATAATAATTTATTTAGCAAAAATTTATCTTTTGTTTTTAGGTGACGGTAAGTCTACTTTTTCATAAGGTTGCATAAATTCATCTCTTTGACCATCCCACAAATATTCTGCATAATCAAATTCTGTAATAACTCTATCAGATCTCTCAAAAGTAAGGCCATATTTTCTACAATAGCTAGCAAATTCTTCAGCATGTTCTATGGGCAATTCACTTACAGTCCATTTTCTAGAACTTCGATCAAACTTAAACCCATTTTTTTTAAACCAATCACGATGATAATATGAATCTCTACCAAATGCAGAAAAAGTAATTTTTTTTGGGTTTTGTGTCATTGAAATAAGAGGGCTTATACTAAATTATTTGATATAAACAAATAAAATTATTCTTTATCATAAATAGTATCAAAAATGCATTAAATAAACTGGATAATTTGATCTAAGTTATATAAAATAGAATTAATGGATATTTACAAAAGTAGTGAAATTACAGTTCATAAGTTGAATGAACTAAGACAAGAACATAAAAATATTCAGATATTAGATGTAAGAGAAGATTCTGAAAGAGATCATGCTGCGGTAAAAGGAACTATTCATATCAAATTAACCGAAATAGCAGAAAGACATAAAGAACTAGACAAAAATAAAAATATTTTTGTTATGTGTCACACTGGTACTAGAAGCCAAGCTGTAGTAAAATGGCTTAAAACAAATGGTTACGAATATAGTGTTAACGTTTTGGGTGGAATAGATGCTTGGGCTGCGTTAATAGATAGAGATATTCGAAGATATTAAAATTTACTTTCTACATACAATCCTAATAAAATAATAATTAATGAAATTATAAATAAAAAAACTCTGATAAAAATTTGAAATAATAAATTAACTTTAATATACTTTTTCAATAACAAGTTATAAACGGGATTACTCAAAGAAATAGACATCAATAAAATACCAAATAAAATTATTGTCCAATAAAACATATTATGTATATAATAATTAAAACTTATGAAATTAAAAGAAATAAAATTCATTAAAAAAAGATTGCCTATTAATGAAATCAAAAAGAAATCAAAAGAATTCTATAATTTAATTAAAACCAGAAGAAGTATAAGAAAATTTGATAATTTAAAAATTGAAGACGAGATTATTAAAAATGCAGTTTTATCTGCAGGCAGTGCGCCTAATGGAGCAAATTTACAACCCTGGCATTTTGTAATTATCAAAGATATAGATATTAAAAAAAAAATTAGAAAAGCTGCTGAAAAAGAAGAAAGAAATTTTTATAATAATAAAGCGCCAAAAGAATGGTTAGATGCACTGAAACCTCTTGGAACTGACTCTAATAAAGAATTTTTAGAAATTGCACCAATAATAATAGCTATTTTTGAAAAAAAATACTCAGTTAAAAAGAATAAAAAAATAAAAAATTATTATGTCAAAGAATCAGTTGGCATAGCTACAGGAATATTAATATCTTGTTTGCACTTTTCTGGTTTATGCATGTTAACTCACACGCCAAGTCCTATGCATTTTTTAAATGAAATATTAAAAAGACCAAAGAATGAGAAACCTTTTCTATTATTAGTAATAGGTCATAGTCATAAAAATTGTAAAATTCCAAAATTTGCTACAGAAAAAAAGAAGATAAATGAAATTAGTACTTGGATTTAATAATTATTTTAAATCATCAATGCTCATTGACTCATATTTCTCAAAAGGCATGAAAATCCATGGTGAGTCAGCTAAATAATCAATATAATAATCTGGTTTATAAGTTGATACAGCTTTATAAAAAAGTACGGCTGATCTTACTGGTTCTTCTAAATAAAAACCATATGAATGCTGAAGCCAATCAATACTTTTTTTAAGTGTAATGCCTGAGTCTGCCAAATCATCTACTAATAAAACTTTTGATCCAATATTTGGAGTTGTTTTTGCCAAATCTCTTGAGAAAGTAATTGATCCTCTCTGATTTTTTATACCTTCTCCTCTATATGATTCAACAGATAAAATAGCTAATGGAACATTAAATATTCTAGCAAAGACATCACCTACCCTCATTCCTCCTTTAGCTATACAAACTACTTGATTAAATTCCCATCCATCATTGTGAACTTTTACAGCCAGCTGTTCAGTTTTTTTATGATAATCATCCCAAGAAATATGTAATTCGGACATAAATAATATATTATTAAAAGTTTCCTACCCCCTCAAAATGAGGAGGTAAGTTAAAAAATAAATTTATTGAGGCAATTCTCCATCAATACCTTGAACATAAAAGTTCATTCCTGCAAGCATACCATCATCGGCAACTTGACCTTCTGGAACTACAAGCTCTCCTGCCTGATTATAAATAGG
>PTKX01000015.1 GCA_002938195.1 Alphaproteobacteria bacterium MarineAlpha5_Bin7
TTACCCACAATTAAAATCAAATAACCCATTTAACGCTATTTGACGCATAAACTCACAGTTTACCTTGATTTTCTGATGTGTTAATACCCTTTTTCAAAAGTACTATTGGAGACAAATTTAGTGGCATCACAATTATCATCGATCAATCTAATATCAGATAGATATGCTTCCGCATTATATGAATTAGCTATTGAAGCAAATAAAGTTGATGCAACAATAAATGATTTAAAATTAGTTCAAAAAATAATTGGAGGTAACAAAGATTTAAAACTTTTGATTAAGAGCCCTCTAATATCTTCACAAGATAAATTGAAAGTTTTTATGAAAATTTTTTCAAATCAAGGTATTAATGATTTAACTGATAATTTTTTAAAGGTAATAGCAAATAATAAAAGATTTGCATATTTATCATTAATTATTTCACAATTTATGAAAATTAATTCTGCAAAAAGAGGCGATGTTACCGCCGAGATAACTTCTGCTGATGAATTAACAGAAGAACAGAAAAATGAAATTGTAAATAAACTGAAAGTTAAATTGGGTGATAAGTTATCTCTAAACTATAAAATTGATAATAGTATCATTGGTGGTTTAATTGTCAAAGTTGGCTCTAAAATGATTGATTCATCACTTGTATCTAAAATTAACAAACTTAAAATAGCAATGAGGGGGACGTAATGGAAATTAAAGCTGCAGAAATTTCTTCAGTTATCAAAGAACAGATCTCAAACTTTGAAAGTAAAGCAGATGTAGCTGAAGTAGGAACTGTTTTAAGCATAGGAGATGGTATTGCACGTGTTTATGGTTTAGATCAAGTTCAAGCTGGAGAGATGGTAGAATTTCCTGGCGGCATTAAAGGTATGGCTCTTAACCTTGAAATGGATAATGTTGGTGTTTCTATTTTTGGTGATGATACAGGTATAAAAGAAGGTGACACTGTCAAAAGAACAGGTGAGATTGTTGATGTTCCAGTTGGAAAGGAATTATTAGGAAGAGTTGTTGATGGTCTAGGAAATCCTATTGATGGTAAAGGCCCTATACAATCTTCTGAAAAAAGAAGAATTGAATTAAAAGCTCCTGGAATTATACCTCGGCAAAGTGTTTCAGAACCAATGCAGACTGGAATTAAAGCTCTTGATGCTCTAGTTCCTGTAGGGAGAGGTCAGAGAGAGCTAATTATTGGTGATAGACAAACTGGAAAAACAGCTGTTGCTATTGATACTATTCTTAACCAAAAAAATGTTAATCAATCAGATAATGAAAAAGAAAAATTATATTGTATCTATGTTGCAATAGGGCAAAAAAGATCGACCGTTGCACAGATTGTTAAAACTTTAGAAGATAATGGAGCAATGGAATATACAATTGTTGTATCAGCGACTGCATCAGAGCCTGCTCCTCTTCAGTTTTTATCAGCTTACACTGGATGTACAATGGGTGAATTTTTTAGAGATAATGGAATGCATGCACTTATTGTTTATGACGATTTATCTAAGCAAGCCGTTGCGTATAGACAAATGTCACTTCTTTTAAGACGTCCACCTGGACGTGAGGCTTATCCAGGGGATGTATTTTACATTCATAGTCGACTACTTGAGAGAGCGGCTAAAATGAGCGATGAACATGGAGGAGGAAGCTTAACAGCTTTACCAATTATTGAAACTCAAGCTGGTGATTTATCAGCTTATATTCCAACCAATGTTATTTCGATCACTGACGGCCAGATTTTTTTAGAGACTAACTTATTCTTTGCTGGCATTCGTCCTGCAATTAACGTAGGTTTGTCTGTCAGTCGTGTTGGTTCAGCTGCTCAAACTAAAGCAATGAAAAAAATTGCTGGTCCAGTGAAACTTGAACTAGCGCAGTATCGTGAAATGGCAGCATTTGCTCAGTTTGCATCTGACTTAGATGCCTCAACCAAACAATTATTAGAGCGTGGAGCTAGATTGGTAGAAATATTAAAACAAGGTCAATATTCACCATTAACTGTGCCTGAACAAGTTATTTCTATATATGCAGGTGTTCGAGGCTATCTTGATAAAATTGGAGTTAACGATGTTGTTAACTTTGAGTCAGAAGCCTTAAATGAGATTAGAACTAACCATTCTGATTTGTTAGAATCAATAGCTAATGAAAAAGAATTATCAAAAGAAAATGATGATAAGTTAAAATCAATTCTAGATAACCTTGTTGAAAAATTTTTGAGTAATTAATGCCAAGCCTAAAAGATCTTAAAACTCAAATAAATTCTGTTGGTTCAACAAAGAAAATTACTTCTGCAATGAAAATGGTTGCAGCAAGTAAGCTTAGAAGGTCGCAAGAGAAAGCTGAAGCTGCAAGACCATATTCATCTCGTTTAGAAGAAATGTTACTATCACTTGCTTCTTCAAGTGTTTCAGGTGAGGGGGTCATTAAATTATTAACAGGTACTGGCAAGGATGAAAAATATCTAGTCATTCCTGTAACGGCGGATCGAGGTTTATGTGGAGGTTTTAATAGTAGTATTAATCGTGCAACAACCAAATTTGTCAATTCATTGGAGAGTAAAGGAAAAAATGTTAGTTTAATTACTGTAGGTAAAAAATCTAGAGATTTTTTTAATCGTATTATGAAAGATAAAATTATAGAAAGCTATGTAGATGTTACAGAATCAGGTTATGATGGCGCATTTCAAATTTCAAATAAAATCCAAAGTTTATATTTTGACGATAAATTTGATAAATGTATTCTTATTTATAATAAGTTTGTATCTGCTATTACTCAAGAAGTTACTCGTCAGCAGTTAATTCCTTTAGATATTAAAGAAAATAATGAAAAAGAAAAAAAAGATACTGATGATAAAAATTCTGCAGCAATTTATACATATGAACCAGATGAATCTTCGATATTAAAAGATCTTTTACCTAAAAACATTTCCATTCAGATTTTTAAAATGCTGTTAGAGAGCAGTGCAGGAGAACAAGGAGCACGTATGGCTGCAATGGATAATGCTACAAGAAATGCAGGTGAGATGATAGACACTTTAACATTAAAGTATAACAGAACTAGACAAGCATTTATTACTAAAGAATTAATAGAAATTATTTCAGGGGCTGAAGCAATTTAAAAAGGGGGAAAAATGGCTAATAATTTATCTGGAAAAATATCACAAGTACTCGGAGCTGTTGTTGATGTAGAGTTTGATGGAGAACTTCCATCTATTATGAATGCACTAGAGGTTGATAATAATGGTACTAGACTTGTACTTGAAGTTGCACAACATTTAGGTGAAAATTCAGTACGTACAATAGCAATGGATACAACGGATGGCTTAATAAGAGGACAGACTGCTACTGATACCGGTTCCCCTATCTCAATGCCAGTAGGACCTGAAACTTTAGGACGTATAATGAATGTAGTGGGAGAGCCCGTTGATGAAAGAGGAGAAATTGGCACAAGTAAAACTTACCCTATCCACCGTCCAGCTCCTGAATTTGTTGATCAATCTACTGAAACAGAAGTATTGGTAACAGGAATCAAGGTTGTCGATTTATTAGCCCCTTATGCTAGAGGTGGAAAAATAGGATTATTTGGTGGTGCTGGCGTAGGTAAAACAGTTTTAATTATGGAACTTATTAATAATATTGCAAAAGCTCATGGAGGATATTCTGTTTTTGCTGGTGTTGGTGAAAGAACACGTGAAGGAAATGATCTTTACCATGAAATGATTGAATCAGGCATTATTGATCTAAAAGGTAAAGAATCAAAAGTAGCACTTGTTTATGGACAAATGAATGAGCCCCCAGGAGCACGCGCCAGAGTTGCTTTATCAGGTTTAACTCAAGCTGAATATTTTCGCGATGAAGAAGGTCAGGACGTTCTTTTCTTTGTTGATAATATTTTTAGATTTACCCAAGCTGGTTCAGAAGTTTCTGCCCTACTTGGTCGTATACCCTCTGCTGTTGGATATCAACCAACTTTAGCGACAGATATGGGGGCATTACAAGAACGTATTACAACAACAAATAAAGGATCCATTACATCAGTTCAGGCAATTTATGTTCCTGCAGATGACCTAACAGATCCTGCTCCTGCAACTTCATTTTCGCATCTAGACGCCACAACAGTTTTAAATAGAGCTATTTCTGAAAAAGGAATTTACCCTGCAGTGGATCCATTAGATTCTAATTCACGAATTTTAGATCCACAGGTTGTAGGTGATGATCATTACAGAGTAGCTAGAGAAGTACAAAGAGTTCTTCAAACCTATAAAAGTTTGCAAGATATCATTGCAATTTTAGGAATGGATGAGCTTTCAGAAGAAGATAAACTTACTGTTGCTAGAGCAAGAAAAATTGAAAAGTTTTTATCTCAACCTTTCTTTGTTGCAGAGGTGTTTACTGGGTCTCCGGGTAAATATGTTGAGTTAGAAGATACCATTAAAAGTTTTGATGGCTTAGTTAAAGGTGAATACGATCATTTGCCAGAAGCAGCTTTTTATATGGTAGGTGGAATAGAAGAAGCTTTAGAGAAAGCTAAAAAATTAGAGGCTGAAGCAGCGTAGATGGAAAGTACAATTTCATTTGATTTAGTTGCACCAGAACAACTTATATTTAATGATAAAGTTGGCATGATTATAGTCCCTGGCAAAGAGGGTGATTTAGGTGTTTTACCTGGTCATTCTAAACTATTGTCTTCTCTTAGACCTGGGCGTGTTTTGGTTTATGGAGAAAGTAAAAATCTTTTGAAATCTTTTTTTGTCTCTGGTGGATTTGTTGAAATTAATCCTGAGAAATGTATTGTATTAGCTGAAGAGGTAGAAGAAATGAACTCTTTAGAAAAGGCAACTATTGAACAAAAAATGCTTGAATTAGAAAATGAAACGAGCGATGAATCTAAGCAACAATATTTAATAGTCAAATCAAAAATAGAAGCCTTAAATTCATCTCATTACGAAAAAATTTAAATTAATTTCACAATATTACCTTAATTTAATCACCAATTAGTCTCATTCCTTGAGTACAATTAAGATATGTTAAGGGACGGAATTCTTTTTTCATAATTACTTCCTCACTGTTGTTGGTAAGCAATAATTTTTAGTCCCTTAACATTTATGAACAATAGATATGAAAGATTTAACAGTACGCTTAATATTATTTATTATGATTTTAACTGCAATAATATTAGGTGGAACAATAATATATTAGAATATTATAATTAAAGTAAATTTTTAAATTCTTTTAATATTTTTGAATAAACGTTTCTTTTAAATGGGACAATGTTATCAACAATAGTATCAATTTTTGCCCATTTCCACTCACTAAATTCAGGATTTTCAGTTCCAACATTAATTTCACTATCTTTACCAATAAATTCAAATGCAAACCATTTTTGCGTCTGGCCAATATATTTTTCACCCCATGGTAGTGTTTGCAAGGTATCACTGGGAATATTATATTGTACCCATTGACTAGACTCCTGAATAAGTTTTGCATTATTTGTTCCTATTTCTTCCATCATTTCTCTCCATACTGCTTCTTCTGGTTTTTCATCATCATCAATTCCGCCCTGAGGCATTTGCCAAAAACCTGAAGGATGATCTATTCTTCTTCCCACCAATACTTCTTTGTTTTTATTAAAAATCATCATTCCAACACATTTTCTGTATTTTTGAGTCATAAGTTTAGTCAGAGAATGATTCTTTATAAATACTAAGACCTCTGATTAAATCAACAGCTCTAGATAATTGAAAATCTTTTTCTAATCTTTCTTGAAGAGGACTTAATTCTTCTTCAGATTCATCGTTTTCTTCTTCTTTATCTAAAGATCCTTTAAGATCAGATTCTGAGTATTTTAAATAATTATTTGCTTCAAAATTTCCTTGTTCTACTATTATATCGGGCTCTATTCCTTTCCCCTGTATAGATTCTCCAGATGGAGTATAATACCTTGCTGTAGTTAATCTAATACCAGCCATAGCATCATTGGATTTTTTAAATGGTATAATTGTTTGTACAGAACCTTTTCCAAATGATTTAGTTCCTATGACAATTGCTCTTTTGTGATCTTGTAAAGCTCCTGCAACAATTTCAGAAGCTGAAGCAGAACCTCCATTAATAATGACAACTAAAGGCTTTGAGTTAATTAAATCCCCCTTTTTGGCTCTGAATCTCTTCATATCAATTTCTTTTCTTCCTCTTGTTGAAACAATTTCTCCCTGTTCTAGAAAAATATCTGTAACCTTAACTGCCTGACTTAAGAGTCCTCCTGGATTAGATCTTAAATCAAGTATGTACCCGATTTCATTATTTTTTAAATTCTCTTTGATTTTATTTATAGATTTAATGATTCCAGATTCAGTTTGCTCGGTAAAAGTAGTGATTCTTAAGTAACCTATGTCATTAAAAATTTCGTTTTTTACTGATTGTATTTTAATTATATCCCGAATAATTTCTATTTCAAAAGGCTCTACTCCTTCTCTAGAAACAATTATAGTTATTGATGACCCTTTTTCACCTCTCATAAGTTCTACAGCTTCTGTGAGAGTCAGCCCAAAAACAGGAGTATCATCAATCTGAATAATATAATCACCTGCTAAAACTCCCGCTCTATATGCTGGTGTATCTTCAATAGGGGATATTACTTTTACAAAACCATCTTCCATTGTAATTTCTATACCCAATCCTCCAAATTTTCCTTGGGTATCTCTTTGCATTTCTTCCCAAATTTCTTCATCCATATATCCTGAGTGTGGATCAAGACCGGTTAACATTCCATCGATTGCTTTTTCAATTAACTCTTCATCCGTTACTTCTTCTACATAACTGGACCTTACTCGATCAAAAATTTGTCCAAATAAATCTAGATATTCATATGTTTCTTTGCTCTTTGCAAAGCTACTATTATTAAATGAAATACAACTTATTACTAATATACATTGAATTATTTTTTTATTCATAAACTTTTCAAACATTATATCTCTAAGCTGATTTATTTTCCATAGTATCAAAATTAATATTCCATAATTTTTCAAGATTGTATAGATCTCTTATTTCTGAACGAAACAAATGTACAATAATTGATCCAGCATCCACTATTACCCAGTCACATTTAGGTGTTCCTTCTGGATTAGGACATTTAATACCAATTTTTTTAAGTTTTTTTCTTAAATCATCTGCAACTGAACTCCCGTGTTTGCTAGACCTGCATGTACCAATTATAAAATAATCAGCTATTGATGTTTTATTTTTTAAATTGACTATTTTTATTTCAGCGATTTTATTATCGTCTAAAATAGAACTTACTTTTTCAGCTAGTTTATTGTTACTATTAATTTTTATTTCCTTTCAATAATAGTCTTTGTTTTCTAATATCAGAAGATGAAACTTTTATTTCTTTATTGTTAATATATGTCCACGAAGGTAAATTATTAAAACTATTATTAGAAATAAGGCTCGAATCAATTCGGTAGTTAGAAAATGATTTGTATGTTGTACTTAGCAAAGCTCTATTGTTATATCCATGTCTTTTAAAAACTACAACAGAAATTTCTTTAAATATTTTTCTCCATTTTTGCCATTTATGAAAATTAATTAAATTATCTGCTCCCATTAACCAAAAAAATTTTAAATTTTTATAATGATTTAATAAATAATTTAAAGTTTCATAAGTAAACTTTGAATGAATTTTTTTTTCAATTTCTTTTATTTTTATAGGGTAATTTTTAGTTATATTTTTACAATTTAATATTCTTTCTTGATACGTTGCTGGTTTAGATATTTTAAGAGGATTTTGAGGAGTTACTAACCACCAAACCTCATCTAATGCAAAGCTTCTTTTTGCTTCAAGAGAAATATACAAATGTCCTTTATGGGGCGGATCAAATGATCCTCCAAGTAATCCTATCTTTTTCAATTAAGGCCTCACCTGACCATTGCCGTGAACAACATATTTAAAGCTTGTTAAATGTTCTGCCCCAACTGGTCCACGCACATGTAGTTTATCTGTTGAAATACCGATTTCAGCACCAAAACCAAATTCACCACCATCAGCAAATTGTGTAGAAGCATTTTGAAGAATTATTGCACTGTTAATTTGATTATAAAATTTTTTAAATGTTTCTGCATTTTCGGTAATAATAGATTCAGTATGACCTGAAGAAAATCTATTTATGTGTTTTATAGCTCCTTCAACTCCATCAACAATTTTAACAGATATTACACTATCCAAATATTCCGTTTCCCAATCTTTTTCCGTAGCCTGTTTAAAATTATTATTTAATGATAAAACAAAATCATCTCCTCTAATTTCACATTTAGAATTTACTAATTTTTCAATTATAGGCATTGTTTGATTTGATATTTTGCTATCAATTAATAAAGTTTCTGCTGCTCCACATATGCCAGGTCTTCTCATTTTACTATTAAATACTACATCTTTAGCAACATTTAAATTAGCATCTTTATCAACATAGACATGACAAATACCTTCAAGGTGTTTTATAACCGGTATTGAGCTTTTTTCTTTAATTTTTTCAATCAAACTTTTTCCACCTCTTGGTATTATTACATCTATATATGAATCTAATTTTAATATTTCATCAACTGCTGACCTGTCTGGTATGGGAACCATTTGAACTGTATTTTCAGGAAGTCCAGCTGAATTAAAAGATTCTCTTATAGCTGCAGATAATTTTTGGGAAGTAAAAAAACTATCTTTTCCGCCTCTAAGAATTACCGCATTTCCTGCTTTCATAGCTATTGCAGAAGCATCGACAGTTACATTAGGTCTAGATTCAAAAATAATACCTATTACACCTATTGGCGTAGAAATTTTTTTTATATGCAGACCATTTGGCCTATCCCATTCAGATAAAACATTTCCTACTGGATCATTCAAATTTATAATTTCATCTAAACTGCTAATCATATTGGACACCCTATCTTTTGTAAGAGTTAGTCTATCAATCATAGAAGAAGATAATTTTAAAGTATATGCATTCTCAATATCTTTTTTATTTATTTCAATTAATTCTGAAGAAATTAATTTTATTTTTTTCTTTAAATTATTCAATGCTTTATTTTTTTCATCTTCACTTATTAGTGAAAGCTCGTTTGCAGCTTTTTTTGCTGCTATACCTAAATTATTTATAATTTTTTCTTGATCTGTCATGAATTAATTTTTACTAAATCATCTTTGTGAATTATCTCATCTCTTCCTTCATAGCCTAGTATTATCTTAATTTCTTTGCTTTTTTTTCCAATAATTTTTTTAGCTTCACTAAAATCATAGGCTATTACACCTATACCAATTTTACTATTTTTTTCATTAACAATACTTAAAATATCTCCTCTAGCAAAATTACCTTTTATATCTGTAACTCCCGAGGGTAAAAGACTTTTGTTTTGTAAAATAGCTTTTTCAGCTCCGTTATCAACAACAATAATTCCTGATGGATGAAGATGATTTAATATCCATTTTTTTCTTGAGTTACCAGGGGATGTAGATGCTTGAAATAGTGTAGAATTTGAAGAGTCAATATTTTGCAAAGGGTTATTCTTTTTGCCGTTAGCAATTATAGTACTACAACCTGAATTCATACAAATTTTAGCAGCCCATATTTTTGTTGCCATTCCTCCAGAACCAAACTTAGACGATTTTGAACTTGCCATTTTTTCAATTGATGGATTGATTTTTTTCACATTAGATATTTTTTTTACTTTATTATTTTTTTGAGGTCTTTTAGTGTATAGACCATCTACATCGCTTAACATAATTAACAAGTCTGCATCTATCATTTGAGCTACCCTTGCTGCTAACCTATCATTATCTCCATATCTAATTTCTTCAGTGGCGACAGTATCATTTTCATTTATTACGGGAATAATTTTATTTTTTTGTAAAGAATAAATTGTTTTTCTAGCATTAAGATATCTTCTTCTAATTTCGCTATCATCAAGTGTAAGTAATAATTGTGCGCATTTAATTTTATATTTTTTTAAAGATTGTTGCCAATAGTATGCTAATTCGATCTGGCCTATAGCAGCTGCGGCTTGCTTATCCTCTAACTTTCTAATATTTTTATTATTTCCAATATGTTTTCTGCCTAATGCAATTGCGCCAGACGATACAATTACAATTTTTTTATTTTCTTTGATAAGCAATGAAATATTTTTACAAATTGAATTTAGCCATGCAGTTCTTATTCTCCCAGTTTGATCATCAATGATCGAAGAAGATCCTATTTTTATAACAATTTTTTTATAATTATTAATCATTATTTGTTTCCATATTTTTAAATAAAGCATCTAATAAATCTTCAATTCCTTCATTTGAGATACTTGAGAAAATATATGGTTTTTCTCCCAATTCTTTTTCTACGAAATCTAATAATTCTGTTTTTGAAATATCTAGTAAATCTGATTTACTAAGAGCAATTAATTCCTTTTTATTATTTAAGTTTTTTCCATATTTAATTAATTCTTCTCTTATAATCTTATAATTTTTAATAAAATCAATCTCGGATACGTCAATTATATGAAGTAAAAATTTACATCTTTCTATGTGTGCAAGAAACCTGTCGCCAATTCCTTTTCCTTCATGTGCTCCTTCAATAAGACCAGGTATATCAGCAACAATAATTTCTTGATCAAATTTTTTTATTACACCTAAAATAGGATATAAAGTTGTAAAAGGATAATCAGCTATTTTAGGTTGTGCTCTAGAAATTTTAGATAGTAAAGTTGATTTTCCTGCATTTGGTTTTCCAATAATTCCTATATCTGCAAATATTTTTAGTGAAAGCCATATCCACTTTTCTTCCTCTTTTTCTCCAACCGTAAATTTTCTTGGCGCTTGATTAGTAGATGATTTGAAATGAGTGTTTCCTAATCCTCCATTGCCCCCATAAGCAAGGGTAGTTTTTTGATTTGGTTTTATAAGATCATACAACAGAACTGTTTTATCTTCATTATAAATTTCAGTTCCAGGAGGAACTTTAATAATTATATTCCTGCCATTTGATCCAGTTTGGTTCTTGCCTTTA
Source organism: Alphaproteobacteria bacterium MarineAlpha5_Bin7 (assembly GCA_002938195.1). Classification (GTDB taxonomy): domain Bacteria; phylum Pseudomonadota; class Alphaproteobacteria; order HIMB59; genus MarineAlpha5-Bin7. The sequence goes on from PTKX01000015.1 coordinate 11,024, forward strand.
CCGTTTTCACCATTTTGAGCTTTAAAATGTTGCTGATATCTATAATCAATTAATGTATTTAAATTTGGATCAGTTTCAAAAATAACATTACCTCCCTTTCCTCCATTTCCACCATTAGGTCCTCCAAATTCTACATATTTTTCTCTTCTAAAACTAACACAACCATTTCCTCCTTTTCCTGAGGCTATATGAATTTTTGCTTGATCTAAAAATTTCATTTTGAATATTGGAGTAACTCACTCCTATTTTTATAAATTAAGAAGGTACTACAGACACAAAGGTTCTAGAACGCGTTTTTTTAAAAGATACTTTCCCATCAGATTTAGCAAAAATTGTATGATCTTTGCCTATACCAACATTTTTACCAGGATGAAATTTAGTTCCTCTTTGTCTAACTATAATGTTTCCAGATATTACTAACTCACCGCCATATTTTTTTACACCTAATCTTCTACCAGCAGAGTCTCTGCCATTTCTTGAACTTCCACCTGCTTTTTTTGTAGCCATAAATTAACCTATTTATTTTTTTTCTTTCTTTTTAACAGTTGATTGTTTTTTTGTTACTTTAGATGTAGTTTTTTTTGCAACTGCTTCTTTTTTAATTATTTTCTTTTCAGATTTTTTTACAATTTTATCTTCTTTATCTATCTTAGTATTTTTTGCAGCCTGTTTAACAATTGATTTTTTTTCACCATGGTTAATTGATTCAATTTTTAAAACTGTTAAATATTGTCTATGCCCTTGAGTTAAGCGATAATTTTGTCTTCTTCTTTTTTTAAATACTATTATTTTTTTATCTCTGATTTGGTCTAATATTTTTGCCTCCACAGAAGCGTCTTTAATGAAAGGATTGCCCACAGTATTATTTGCTGTATCACTTAATGACAGAACATCAGTTAAAGATACCGTATCACCTTTTTTGCCTTGAAGTTTTTCTACTTTAAGTATTTGACCTGCTTTAACGGCATATTGTTTTCCACCTGTTTTAATTACTGCGATCATATTAAATACTCAAAAAAATGGTGAAATATATAGAACTTTTGTTTCTGTCAATAAATTATAAGTAAATATCAGATATATTACCTAGAATTCATTGCGTTTATCCCTAATAAAAGTAAAATATTCTATTTCACTTGCTTCTTTGCTTATCTTACCTTCATTTTTTGGAAAATCTGCAATAACTTGCTTATATTTAGGATTGTCACAATTTAAGAAAGGATTCCAATCTTTTTGATGACCTAATTCAAAAGGCATTGATGAGCCTCTTTTTTTAATCATTTCTCTAATTTTTTGCTTAACCGCTCCTCTATCATGCCAATATACGAGTTCATCAAGAATAAATTCTAAATTTTTATAACTGTATTCGTGACCACAATATACCCTAGTATTATCGGGAAGTAATTTTAATTTATTTAAGCTTTTAAGCATTATTTCATATGTTCCTTCAAACACTCTACCACACCCATAATAAAAAAGTGTATCACCACTAAATAATATTTTTTCTTTATTACAAAAAAATACAATGTGATCAAGAGTATGACCTGGAGTACTAATTATTTCAAATTTAATAAATTCAAAATCTAATGTTTGCTTATCCATTAATAAATTTGTTGTACCTTCAATTTTACTGTTTGGCGAATATACATTCACGTTGAGTTTATTTTTAATTTCAAGCACTCCTTGAGTATGATCTGAATGATGATGGGTAACCAATATTCCTTTAAGTAATAAATTTTCAGAATTCAAATATTCCAATATTGGATTTGGTTCTGCTGGATCAACAATTAAAGCATCTTTTGTTTCATTAGAATAAATAATATAACAATAATTATCAGTTAATTGTTTAATTATTTTTACTTCTACACCCATCTATTTTTAACTTGTTACAACAGAACTATTAACAAACGATTTTTTTGTTGCTTGAATTTTTATTGGTTCATATTTTTTATAACTCAATAAAAAAATTGCCTCACTTGTATATAAATTTATTCCAAATGAATTTTCTTTAATAATGAATTGTTTTCCAGCTGATGTTAATCCTATACTTTTTTCAATAATTATATTTAATTCTTTACATAATTGTTGAAAATCTTTGATAGTAAAAAAATGAATATTTGGTGTATCATACCATGAATATGGTAAATTATTGGTAACAGGCATTTTTCCTTTTAGCATAAGTTGAGACCTAATTTTCCAATGTCCAAAATTAGGAAAGGATACAATTGCTTTATTTCCAATTCTTAATAACTCTATTAACATTTCTTTTGGTCTAATCATTGCTTGAAGAGTTTGACTTAAAATTACATAATCAAAGCTTTGATTGGAAAATTGATTTAAATCTTTTTCGGCGTTACCTTCTACTACGTTATGACCAGAAGCAATTGCCTTTCTTGCTAACTTAGGATCTATTTCTATTCCCCGTGTGTCTGCCATAATATTTGATTCTAATTGGTTTATTAGCCCCCCTTCTCCACATCCAATATCCAAAACTTTTGCATTCTCTTGAATTAAGGATTCAATTAATTGCCAATCATTTCTAATACTTTTGGTATTCATTATTTTTTATCCTATTAATTTCTTATATTTACTATCAAGAAAACCTGATATTGTTTTATCAAACTCTGGCTCATCTAAAAGAAAACTATCATGCCCTTTATCTGTTTCAATTTCCGTAAAACTTACCTTCCGAGTATTATAATTTAATATATCAACTATTTGTTTATTCTCTCTTGTGGGAAACAACCAATCAGAAGTAAAAGAAATTATTAGATAATTAATGTGTTGGTTGTTTGTTACGGGATACTCAATTAGTTGTTTGAATTTTTCTACAACATCAAAATAATCCATTGATCTTGTTAAGTAAAGATAACTATTTGCATCAAATCTATCTACAAATGATTTGCCTTGGTATCTAAGATAACTCTCAATTTGAAAATCAGCATCAAAACCAAAAGATATGATATCTCTTGATTGAAGTTTTCTACCAAATTTTCTATGCATCGCATCATCTGATAGATAAGTTATGTGAGCAATCATTCTTGCAACGGATAAACCTCTTTCAGGTTTAGTATTTTCAAAATAATAGTTTCCTTTATTCCAAGATTGATCATTCATAATAGCTTGTCTTCCTACTTCATGAAATGCTATATTCTGTGCGGAATGTTTTAGTGCTCCAGCTATATGAATAGCATTTAATAGTTTCTCAGGATAATCAATCGTCCATTGCAAAACTTGCATGGCACCCATAGAACCACCAATGATTGCAAAAATTTTATCAATTTTCAAAGCATCAATTAAATATTTTTGTGCTTTAACAATATCTCTTATTGTGATTGATGGAAATTCAGTACCAAATGGCTTTCCTGTAATAAAATTTTTTTCTTTTGGACCTGTTGATCCAATACATCCGCCTAATACGTTTGAACAAATTACATAATACTTATTTGTATCTATTGGTTTATTTGGCCCGACCATCCTATCCCACCATCCATCTTTATTTGTGAGTGGATTTTTTCCTGATACAAACTGATCCCCTGTTAATGCATGACAAATAAAAATTACATTTGTTTTATCGTTATTTATTTTGCCGAATGTTTTATATGCTATTTTAAAATCATCAAACTTATAACCTGAATCAATAACAAAATTAGCTTTTGAGAAATACGCAATTTCACAATCTAATTTAAGGTTTGTTTCAATTTTTATACCATAATCTACCATTATATATTCTTTCAAATAAAAAAACCGCCCAGATTGAAGGCGGTATCCGCTTTAGCTGTTTTCCAGATACACACCCGCAAGCTGTTTCAAATCGGTGTTATAAGGTGAATTTAGATTAATAGACCACTGTAGTCAATAATTCTTATATAGATTATTACTTGTTTTCTTTGATTTAATGATATTTACTTAGTAAATAGCCTACAATAATTATGAATGAAGAAGATTTAAAGTTGTTGAGATCTAAGATTGATGAAATAGACAATCAATTACTAGACCTAATTATCAAAAGAACTTCAGTTGTTGACAAAATTGGAATTTTAAAAAAAAATAATTCAGAAGTAGTTGATAAAGATAGAGAAAAAAATGTAATAAAAAGATTATTAAAATTACACAATGGAAAATTTTCAAAAGATAGTATTGTGAGAATTTGGAGAGAAATATTTCACACCTCAGCAAATATACAGTTACAAAAAAATAATTTGTTAAATCCCAAAAGAGGAATTGATTCTATTCAGCTTTATACCGGAGGCACTTCGAAAGCTCCTGGCATTAAAAATATTATTAAACTTTCTTCAAATGAAAGTCCTTTTGGTCCAAGTAAAAAGGCAATTGAGGCCTTTACTGATTGTTCTTCAAATTTATCAAGATATCCAGAGTTAACAGCCGATTCTTTACAACATTTAATTGGTAAGAAACATAATTTAAATCAAGATCAAATAATTTGCGGTACAGGTTCAGATGAAATATTGATTTTAACAATTTTGACTTTTTGTTCCCCTGGAGATGAGGTTATACATGCAAAACATGGCTTTGAAATGTACCCAATTATTACTAAATATGCAGGCGCTGAATCAGTAATTGCAGAAGAAATTGATTACAAAATAGATATTAATTCTGTAGTTGATAAAATATCTGACTCCACCAAAGTTATTTGTATAGCCAATCCTAATAATCCAACTGGTACATATTTAAATAATGATGAACTGAGAATACTTTTAAAAAGAATTCCTGAAAATATAGTAGTTGTTATAGACACAGCCTATGCAGAATTTGCCGATGCTAGTGATTATGATAAAAGTTTTGCATTAGCTGAAGAATTTAGCAATGTTATAATTACAAGAACATTTTCAAAGGCTTATTCATTAGCTGGTTTAAGACTTGGCTGGGGTTATGGAAGTAAAGTTTTAATTGATATGATTAAAAAAATTAGACCTCCATTTAATGTTACATCCGGATCAATAGCAGCTGGAATAGCTGCACTTCAGGATGATGATCATCTAAAAAAGGTTGTTAATCATAATTCTAAAATTAAAGAATGGTTTATAGAAGAACTAAATAATTTAGGTTTTAAAGCCTATAAAACGCAGGCAAACTTTGTTTTTGTTATAATTCCGGAAACAAACAATCAAAATGCTAAAAAAATTAATGAATATCTTTTGTCTCAAGGTATAGCTGTTCGATATTTATCTACTTATGGCCTCAATAATGCAATTAGAATTACCCTTGGAACTAAAGATCATCTCAATAAAACTTTATTATTGTTAGAGAAATTTAAAAAAAACAATGAGTAAATATGCTTGAAAGAATTTTAATTATCGGAGTGGGTTTAATAGGCTCGTCAATAGCTAGAGCTATTAAAAAATATAATATTTCTCAAGAAATATATGGTTTAGACTCTAATGAAAATGTTCTAGAAAAAAGTGCTGAATTACAAATTTTATCAGATTCAAATAAAAATATAGAAGAGCTTGATAAACAAGTAGATTTGATCATTATTTGTTCACCTGTAGGAACTTATAAGGATATTTTTTCATCATTAAATAAATTTGTCAAAAAGGAAACTTTAGTTACAGATGTTGGTTCAACTAAAATTAGCGTTATTAATGATTTCAAAAAATACTGTAATAATGAAAATATCAAATTTGTTCCAGGCCATCCAATTGCTGGTTTAGAAAAAAGTGGACCAGAATATGGTTTTGCTGAACTTTTTGAAAACAGATTTTGTATATTAACTCCTTTAGATAAAGACAAAGACAATGATGTTACAACTAAAATAAAATCGTTTTGGGAAAAACTTGGGATGAAAGTAGAAATTATGAACCCAGAATACCATGATCGCGTTTTAGCCATGACATCTCATGTTCCTCAATTAATTGCATACTCAATAGTTTTTACGGCAAATGAGTTAGAAGATCATTTAAAAAACGAAGTATTAAAATATTCTGCTGCTGGTTTTAGAGATTTTACAAGATTGGCTGGAAGTGATCCAATAATGTGGAGAGATATATATTCAAAAAATAAGGACGCAGTAATTGAGATGCTAGGACGTTTTACTGAAGATTTAACTACATTACAAAAAGCAATTAGAAACAATGATTCTAAATTTTTAGAAGATACCTTTTCTTCGACCAAGAAAATAAGAAAAATTATTGAAGAACTGGGCCAAGCAGGCTCATTTGATCCTAGAGAAAAAAATAAAAAAAATTAAATTTAGTTAAGTAATTTATTTGTTTCTTCTTCAATCACATTTTCCAATTCATTTAATAATTTTTTTCGATTTAATTTAGCGGGAATTGGTTTTAATATTTTTATAATAATTTTCCCTGATTTTTTTATAAATGTATGTTTAGGCCAACAATAACCGGAATTTAGGGCAACAGGTAAAATTTCCCTTTCTGTTTCATTGTAAATGCCTATAAATCCACTTTTATAACTTGGCAATTCTCCAATTTTTTTTCTTGTTCCTTCGGGAAAAATTATAATAGAATATCCTTTAGACATTTTTAATTTTGCTTGTTTTATTATTTTTTTCATTGAAGAAAATCTATTTGATCTTTCTATTGATATCATATTAGATTTTTTTAAATACTGACCAAAAATTGGGATAAAGTATAATTCTTTTTTATGAATAAAAATTGAATTTTTGATTGTCAGATACAAAGCAAACGTTTCAAAAGCTGATTGATGTTTTGAAGCAACAATTATTGGATAATTTGGGATATTTTCTTTTCCTTCGACTTTATAAGAAATATTGCAGCAATATTTTAATAATTTAAAAATACCCAATATCCATATATTTGTTGGTTTTCTTAAATTAGAATAATGAACAAATAAGTAGGGCAGGCATATTATCCCCATAATAATTGTCCATATTGCTAAAAAAAAATAAAAAATAATAGATCTTAATATCATTGTATAAATTGCTTATTTTATATAATTTATTACTTGTCTATATATACATTATGTTGATCTCTTGTTCTTCCTGTAATTCAAAATATTTAGTTAATTCGGCTGATTTAAAGCCAAGAGGAAGAACAGTAAAATGTGCCAAATGTGGCAATAGTTGGTTTCAAACATCAATTCAATACGAAGAAGATGAAATAACTTATCCATCTCCTTCAATAACAAAAGACAAAGACGAAGAAATAACTAATTCAGCTCCATCCACAACAAAAGATATAAATGAAAAAAAGAAAGTGATTTCAAATTTACCATCTACATATATTAATGAAGAAAAAACAAGCATTGTTAATTCATTAATTTTAATTTTAATTATAATTTTAATAATCTATGGATTTTGGTTTATAAGGAAAAATGGAATTGGAGTCATTCCTTTATTAAATTTCTACTTTATAGAATTTATTTTTAATCTTAATTTAATAGTAAAAGATATCGCAAATATAGTTAAAGAAATATTAAATTAATCTTTTAACCAAGTAGGCACTATATCTTTTTTGATTATTTCATTTATATTTTCTTTATTTCTAATAATTGCATGATTACTTTCATTTATAAGTATTTCTGTAGGAAGATTTCTAGTATTATAATTGGAAGCCATAACAAATCCGTAAGCGCCAGTATCATAAATAGCTAGATAATTTCCTATTGATTGTATTGGTAAATCAAAATTTTTTAAAAAAATATCAGTACTTTCACAAATTGGTCCTGCTATCGTGTATTTCTTACTTTTTTTATTTTTACTAAAAGGTACAATATTATGTTTAACATTGTAAAGAGCAGGACGTAATAAAGTTTGCATACCAGCATCAGTTATAATGTAATTTACATGATCATCTTCTTTTACAATTAATATTTTTGTTATCAGAATACCTGCTTTAGCAACTAAATATCTTCCAGGCTCAAAAGAAATTTCATATTTTTCATTAAATATTTTTTTTAAAAGGTTTGATATAGTTTTTAAATTAAGCTCTTTTTCATCTTCATAAGTTACACCAAAGCCTCCCCCAAGATCGATATGATTAAAACTTAAACCACGCTCCTCCATTATTTCTGCAGCTTTTTTCATTTTTATAAAAACTTTTTCATAAATACTTGGGTCGTTTATTTGACTGCCAATATGGCAACTTATCCCTTTGATATTTAGATTTTGATAATTCTTTATTAATGCACAAATGTCATTTATTTTATCAAAACTTATTCCAAATTTATCTTTTTTTCTACCTGTTGAAATTTTATCAAGAGTCAAGCCATCTATATCAGGATTTAATCTTATACCTATACTGGCAATCATCTTTAAAGAATAGGCAATTTCATTAATCATTTCTAATTCTTCAATTGACTCAACATTTATTTGTTTAATTTTTTTATTCAGTGCAAATTCTATATCATTTTTTGATTTTCCTACTCCTTCAAAAATTATTTTATCTGGTTTTATACCTGCATCTAAGGCTCTCATTATTTCTCCAATTGAAACTACATCTGCTCCAGCTCCCAATGATTTTAATAAAGTAACTATTGCTTGATTAGAATTAGCTTTCAAAGCATAATAAATATTTGTGTTAAGTGTATTTTTTATATGCTCATAAGAATCAATAATTTTTTTCTGAGAATAGACATAAAAAGGTGTTTCTATTGTCTTGCTCAAATCATCAAGATTAACACCTTCAATAAAAGGTATATTGTTTTTAAAATATAAAGTCATTATTCAGTTTGTAGAATAACCGATTGTTGCCGTTTTTTTTCAGCCTCAAATTTTTCTTCACATGCTTTATCACATGGATACGTAATAATTGATCTATCAATTTTATCTTTAGGTAAATTGAGGGGGCCAACCTTGCCACAACTATTAATTATCATAGTAAAAAACATTAAAATTATTATATTAAAAAATTTCATAAATATTTTTTTATAGCATATTGTATAGATTTTTTCACAGTTTCTGGAGAAGTTCCCCCAAAACTTGATTTACTCTTCATACTGTTTAATGGCGATAAAACTTTAAAAACCTCTTTCGTGATATTTTTGTCAAATTTTTGAAATTCTTTTATTGAAATTTTATCTAACAGCCTATCTTTTTTTGAGGCATAATTTACTATTTTTCCAGTCAAATTATAAGCGTCTCGGAATGTGAAATCTAAATTTTTTACTAACCAATCTGCGAGGTCTGTGGCAGTAGAATACGAATTGTAGATAGAATTATGCATTATTTTTTTATTAATTTGAATATTATTTAAAATTTCGGTCATAACTTTTGCACTCAACAAAACATCGTCATAAGATTCAAATGTTATTTTTTTGTCGTTTTGAAGATCTTTGCTATAAGCTAAAGGCAATCCTTTTAAAGTAATCATAATGCTATTTAAGTTACCTATAAGACTTGCAACATTCGATCTTACTATTTCGGCCCCATCTGGATTTTTCTTTTGAGGCATGATGGAACTTCCAGTAGATAGTTGATCTGGTAATTTAATAAAATTAAAATGTTGACTTGACCATAATATAATTTCTTCAGCAAGACGTGATAAATGCATTGCTATCATTGTTAGTGTAAAAATAAATTCTATAGCGAAGTCTCTATCTGAAACACTATCAACTGAATTTACTGTAGGATTTTTAAATCCTAATAATTTTGTAGTAAATTTTCTATCGATCGGAAATGCTGTTCCAGCCAAAGCTCCTGCACCTAAAGGATTTTCATTTAATAATGAAATGCAATTAGTAATTCTTTGACGATCACGACCTAACATTTCTACATATGCTAAACAGTGATGAGCCAAGGAAATGGGTTGAGCAATTTGCATATGTGTATATCCAGGCATTACCGTTAATACATTTTTTTTTGCAATACTAATAAGCGCTTTTTGTAATTTTTTAATTTGATTTTCTATATTTTTAGAATTACTTTTAATCCATAACTTAAAATCAGTAACAACTTGATCATTGCGAGAACGTCCTGTGTGCAACATTCCTGCAACACTTCCTATATTATCATAGAGTATGGCTTCTATATTCATATGAATATCTTCATATTTTGAATTAAATTTAATTTTATTTTTGCTTATATCTTTTTGTATTTTGTTTAATCCGTTAATAATTTTATTGCCATTTTTTAAAGAGATTATTTTTGTTTTAATTAACATCTTACAATGAGCTATCGATGCTTCTATATCTTCAGAATAAAGTCGAGAATCAACATCAATAGAACTATTAATTTTTTCTAATAGTTGTGAGGCATTTTTTTTCAAATTTGCATTTCTTGCAGGATTTTTTTTCATATCGGTGCGCCTATTAAGAGATATTTAAATTAATTTCCACCCCAATAGTTAAATAATTTACATAAGCTCATTTTTTCTTATATAAGCTTGATTTTAATAGATCTGATGGATATCAAAAAAGTTGTTATAATTGGCTCAGGAACAATGGGTAGCGGTATTGCGGCCCAGGTTGCAAACGCTGGAGTCGAAGTAACTTTGCTGGATTTACCTTCAAAAGATGGTTCTAAAAATCAAATTACAATAAATGCTAAAGACAGAATCTTAAAATCACGCCCTCCATTATTAGTTGAAAAAAATAAAATTGATTTAATTTCAGTTGGAAACATTGAAGATGATTTTAATAAAGTTGGTGGTGCGGATTGGGTAGTAGAAGCAGTTGTAGAAAGAATTGAGATTAAACATGATCTATACAAAAAAATAGAAGAAACACGAAAAAATGAATCTATAATTTCTTCAAACACATCTACTATACCACTTAAAGTATTATCTGAAAAGATGTCAGAAAAGATGAAAAAAAATTTTTGTATTACACATTTTTTTAATCCTGTTCGCTATATGGGGCTATTGGAAATCGTAACTGAGCCAATTAACGATAAAGTAAAAATTGATTTACTCAAATCTTTTTGTGATGAAAAACTTGGCAAGGGTGTAATCATTTGTAAAGATACTCCTGGTTTTCTAGGAAATCGAGTTGGTGTTTATGCAATGCAAGTCGCCATGACAGAAGCTTTTAGAATGGGATTAACAATAGAAGAAGCTGATGCCGTGTTTGGAAGACCAATGGGCATTCCTAAAACAGGTGTTTTTGGATTATATGATTTAATTGGCATAGACCTTATGGCAGATGTTCTAAAAAGTTTTATTAAAGAGCTTCCTGAAGAAGATTCTTTTCATAAAGTAGCGCAAGAAAATCCATTTATTACCAAAATGATTGAAGCTGGTTACACAGGAAGAAAAGGCAAGGGTGGATTTTACCGTATGAAAAAAAAGGAAGGGCAAAAAATTCTAGAAGCTATAAATTTAAATACAGGAGATTATTCGCAAATTAAAAAAATTGATTTAGGTATTGGCGATCAAATGAATCTTAATAAATTAATTAATATTAGTGGAAAGTATGGAGATTATGCAAAAACTGTAATTAAAAAAATTACAAATTACTCATCTTCTTTGGTGCCAAATGTAACAGCCAATAAGAATGATATTGATGAAGCAATGAGATTAGGATTTAATTGGACAATTGGACCATTTGAAATGCTTGATAAAATGAATAATATCAATCAATCTGATGAGTTAAAACAAAGATATTTAGACAAAAATCTAAATACTCTTAGAAGAATTAAAAATGATATAAAATATCTAAAAAAAGAAAATCCTTCATCATATTGTTATTATAATGAAGCCAAAGATTATAATTTAGTAGAATTTAATACTAAGGCAAATGCACTAGATTCAGATTCAATGGATATGTTGAAATCAGCATCAGATAAAAATTTAATTATAAACAATGATTCTTTACAATTTTCAGCAGGCGTTAATTTAAATTATGTTATGGAATATGCAAAAAATAATGAATGGAGTAAAATAGAGCAATTTATTATTAATTTTCAAGAAACTTGCAAAAAATTAAAATATTCTGAATTCCCTGTTATCTCTGCACCTTCTGGTTTAGCTATTGGGGGTGGATTTGAAGTATTATGTCAAAGTGATTATGTAGTTTCACATTCTAATGTAGTGCTAGGATTAGTAGAGACTTTAGTAGGATTAATTCCGGCTGGAGGGGGATGCAAGGAAATGTTATGGCGTTGGATGCAGTCAGAGGATTCAAAGGATGATCCTAACTTTGCTCCATTAAAAGTATTTAATTTAATTGGATATGCAAAAACTGCTAATTCTCCCAACGAAGCTTTTCCAAATAAATTTTTATTAAAAAAAGATAGGATTGTAATAAATAGAGACAGATTATTACATGAGTCGGAAAAATTATTAGAAGAAATGAAAACAAATTATAAACCACCAAAAGAAGCTGTATTTAAATTAACTGGCGGAAGTGTAAGAGATAACATGTATGAAATATTAGAAAATTTATTTGAAGAGAAAAAAATATTAGAGCATGGACTAGAAGTAGGAAAACAGTTAGCTTTTGTTTTAAGCGGAGGTAACACAAATATTAATAAAGAATTGAGTGAAGATGATTTTTACGCATTGGAATTAGAGGCATTTATGAGGCTTATTCAAATGCCTAAAACACAAGAACGCATTAAACATACTTTAGAAACGGGAAAACCATTAGTAAATTAGACAGTTTTCTTGTAAATGTTTTAATTATTTTTTTTGGGAGAGAAAATTGAGTAGTTTTGATAAAAATTTAAATAAAAATTCTGCGAATTTTGTTCCTCTCTCTCCATTAAGTTTTATTTCTCGTGTAAAAGATATCTATCCTAATTACGAGTCACTTGTTTATGGTAATAGAACTTACAATTGGCTTCAAACATATAACCGCTGTACAAAGTTTGCAAGTGCCTTAACAAAAAAGGGTATTACTAAAGGTAACACAGTTTCTATTATTGCCGCAAATACTCCAGAGTTATTTGAAGCACATTATTCTATTCCAATGACTGGTGCCGTGATTAATACTATCAATACTAGACTTGATGCAGAAACTATTGCTTATATTTTAGACCATAGTGATGCAAAATTGTTGATAGCAGATACCCAATTTTCACCAACTATAAAAAAAGCAATAAATATATGTGGTAAAAAAATACCAATAATTGATATTCATGATGATCAAGCAATATTTAAAGAAGGTGAAGGCGAGAAAATAGGCGATTGGACTTATGAAGAATTTCTTGAAACAGGTGATGATAATTTTAATTGGTCTCTACCCGACGATGAATGGCAGGCAATTTCATTAAGCTATACTTCAGGCACAACAGGAAAACCCAAAGGTGTAGTGTATCATCACCGCGGCTCTTACTTAATGTCGACAGGCAGTGTAACAGCTTGGAATATGCCAAATAAATTAACTTTTCTTTACACTGTTCCGATGTTTCATTGCAATGGATGGGGATATCCTTGGACAGCTGCTTTGATACATGCCAAAATTGTATGTTGTCGATATATAGTTGCGAAAGATATTTACAACTTAATTGATAAATATAAAGTTACTCATTTTGGAGGAGCGCCTATAGTTTTAAGTTTAATAGCTAATGCAAATGAAAAGGATAAAAAAGAAATTAAACACAAAGTATTTGTTCTAACGGCAGGAGCACCTCCTACAAGCGCTATATTAGAAAAAATGGATAATCTTGGGTTTGAAGTTATGCATGTTTATGGTTTAACCGAAACATATGGTCATATTCTTCAATGCGCATGGAATGAAGAATGGAATCAACTTTCGAATGCTGAAAAAGCTGACATCAATGCTAGACAAGGAGTGCGTTATCCAAATACTGAAGAGGTTTGTGTTGCCGATCCAGAAACTTATGAGCCTGTTCCTATGGATGGAAAAACAATGGGCGAAATTCTAATTCGAGGGAATGTTGTAATGAAAGGTTATTATAAAAATAAAGAAGCTACAGAAACATCAATGAGACAAGGATGGTTTCATTCTGGAGATTTAGCAGTTGTTTATCCAGATGGATATATTCAAATAAAAGATCGTTCAAAAGATATAATAATATCTGGAGGTGAAAATATCTCATCTGTAGAGGTAGAAAATGTTGTGGCAAAGCACTCAGCTGTGTCTTTAGTGGCTGTTGTTGCTAAGCCTGATGAAAAATGGGGAGAGACACCATGTGCTTTTGTAGAATTAGTGCCAGGAAAAAATGTCACAGAGGACGATATTATTCAATTTTGTAAACAAAATATGGCTGGATTTAAGAGGCCAAAACATGTTATCTTTGGAGAATTACCAAAAACTTCAACAGGTAAGATTCAAAAATTCGAACTAAGAAAAAAAGCTAAGGAGATATAAATGGACCCCAAAACTTATAAATTTGATACACTAAGTTTGCATGCAGGATATATGCCTGAAAAAAATGCTGGCTCAAGACAAGTGCCTATCTATCAAACAACTTCTTATTTATTTGATGATGTTGATCATGCCGCAGCATTATTTAATTTAGAGCAAGGCGGACATATTTACAGCAGGATTTCTAATCCAACGGTTCAAGTTTTAGAAGAGCGTGTATCAGCTTTAGAGGGAGGTACAGCCGCATTGGCAACAGCTTCTGGAATGAGTGCAATTTTTCTTACTATTATGACGTTATGCGGAACTGGAGATCACGTAGTAGTATCATCCCAAATATATGGAGGTACATTTAATCTTTTTCGTTTAACCCTGCCTAAGTTTGGCATTAAAACAACCTTTGTGAAACCTAGAGACACAGAAGGTTTTAAAAAAGCCATACAAAAAAATACTAAGTGTATTTTTGGTGAATTGGTTGGCAATCCTGGAAATGAATTAATGAATATGCCAGAGGTTGTTAAAATCGCACATGAAGCAGGAATTCCTTTAGTAATTGATAGCACATATCAAACTCCTTATTTATGTAGACCTTTAGAACATGGAGCAGACATAGTTATTCATTCACTGACTAAATGGATGTGTGGCCATGGTTCTTCTATGGCAGGTATTTTAGTAGAGGGAGGAAAATTTGATTGGATGCAAAATGATAAATTTCCTGATATGACAAAACCATATGAAGGTTATCATGGTTTGTCTTTTGCAGAAGAATTTGGCCCAGTAGCATTTACTATGAAAGCAAGAGCAGAAGGGATGAGAGATATGGGTCCATGCTTAAGTCCACAAAATGCTTGGAACGTTTTACAAGGAATCGAAACACTTTCTGTGAGAATGGAAAAACATTGCTCTAATGCATTAAAGATGGTTGAATATCTTGATAATCATGAAAGTGTTGCATGGGTTTCACATGCTAGCCTTCCTGCTAATCCTGATTATGAGCTAGCAAAAAAACTACTTCCCAAGGGAACTGGTTCAATGATAGCTTTTGGAATCAAAGGTGGAAAAGAGGCCGGTGCTGCATTTATTGATAACGTAAAATTATCTTCTCATCTTGCTAATGTAGGAGATTCAAGAACATTAGTTATACATCCAGCTTCAGCAACTCATTCTCAAATGGATGAGGCTTCTTTAAAACTAGCTGGCATGTCTCATGATATGATTAGACTTTCAGTAGGTCTTGAAGATTTTGATGATATTGTTAATGATTTTGAAAATGGTTTTAGGGCTGCAAAAAAGCCAAGATTAGTAGCAAATAAGTGAAGTTCACAGTTAATAATAAAGAAGTTTTTGCTTCAACGGGTGGAAGACCATTTGATAAAAAGAAACCACTTATCGTTTTTGTTCATGGAAGTGGTTTAAGTCATATTACTTGGGTTCTGCAAACTCGCTATTTTGCATTTCATGGTTATAGTGTTTTAGCTATTGACTTACCAGGTCATGGTTATTCAGAAGGACCATCTTTAAAATCAATTGAAGAACAAGGAAAATGGATATCTGATGTCATTGACTCCGCAGGTATGACAGAGGCATCTCTTGTTGGACATTCACAAGGATGTTTAATTACGATGGAGTGTGCAGCTCAGTTTCCAAAAAAAGTAAAATCATTAGCATTAATGGGAGGAGCAGGGGCAATTCCTATGAATCCAGAACTTTTAGAATTAGCAGAAAAAGGTGATCCAAAAGCAGTAGATCTTATGATGGATTGGGCTCATGGTCCAGGAGGGCACTTTGGGGGTCATCCAGTACCAGGTTTACACCATATGAATTTAGGTGGCACAATTGTTATCAATGGATCTATAAAGGATAATCTAGGCGTAGATTTTAGGGCATGTGATAATTATAAAAATGGATTTGAAGCGGCAAAAAAGATTAAATGTCCAACAATTAATATACTTGGTGCAAAAGATAGAATGTGCCCTGTTAAAGAAGGACAAAAATTAGCAGACAATATTGAGGGCTCGGAAGTAGAAATTATTGAAAATTGTGGCCATATGATATTGTTAGAAGAGGCTAGTAAAGCACTTAGTATTTTAAAAAAATTTATTAGAAAAAATCATCCAGTTGATAATTAATTTTTTTTATTTAAGTTTTTTCTGATATAGGACTATCTGGTCTAGTAAGCTCTTCTAACTTACGCATTTCTTCAGCATCTTTCTCGGCTTGCATTTCTTCTCTTTTCTGCTTTCTTGCTTCAGCTTTCATTTTTAATTTGAGAGCTTTCTGCATTTTCCGGTCCCCAGCTTTTGATTTGTGATTATAATGAATGCCCATATCATATCCTGAAGACTATTTACTAAATTTTTTGTTTAATTTCTAGTCTTTTCATATAATCCTTTTAAATATGAATAAAAAAGAATCATTAAAAGGCCCTTCATTTGAACCAACTGATAATCCTAGTAAATTAGTTTTCCTATTACATGGTTATGGAGATAATGGAGAAAATTTTCTCCCTTTAGCTCAATATTTAAGTGACTCTCATAACAATATAAATTTTTATGCCCCAAATGCACCTTCTCCTGTACCCCAGTATCCTATTGGTAGGCAATGGTTTGATCTTTATCCCAATGGTATTAATTTTAATGAAGCGGGCCCAAAAGAAAAAGAATTATTAAAACAGGACTGCATTTCTTCCCTAAAGAAACTTGAAGAATATATTAATAGTCTATGTTTAAAATATCAACTTACATTCAATGATTGTTTCATATTAGGTTTTTCTCAAGGAGCAATGATGAGTTTTGAATTAGGCAAGTATATGAATGCGTTGTTTGCAGGCTGTATTTTATTATCAGGTAGAATTCTGCCTTCTGAAAACCATGATAAGACAATATTTAATAAGACTCCAATACTGATTATACATGGAGATCAAGATACAGTATTAGAACCAAAATATTATTTTGAGGCTTGTAAAATTTTAAAAAATTATAAATTTTTATTTGAATCTCATTTAATTAAAAATGAAGGTCACACTGTCTCACCAGCAATATTGCAACTAACTAAAAATTTTATAGAAAAAAATTTAAAGTAAACAAATTGTTATATTGAAATACTAACTATATAATATATGATTATTTTATAGGAGGAATATAAAATGAACATTTCTGGAAACCCAGCACTTGTTCTCAATGCTGATTTTAGACCATTGAGTTATTACCCATTATCGCTATGTTCTTGGCAAAACGCTATTAAAGCAGTTTTTTTAGAAAGAGTCTCAGTTATTGAAAACTATGATTTTGAAGTAAAGTCACCTTCAAGAACATTCCAACTTCCAAGCGTAATAGCTCTCAAAGATTTTATAACTCCTCAACGCAAACCTGCATTCACAAGATTTAATGTTTTTTTAAGAGATAATTTTACTTGTCAATATTGTCACCAAATGTTTTCAGCCAATGAATTAACTTTTGATCATTTAGTCCCAAAATGTTTAAATGGAAAAACAACATGGAATAATGTAGTTTCAGCTTGCACTGTTTGTAATTTAAAAAAAGGTAGAAGATTATTAAAATATTCAGGCATGAAGTTAAATAAAGAACCTGCTAGACCTACATCGATACAACTACAAAATAATGGTAAAAATTTTCCACCAAATTATTTACACAAAAGTTGGAGAGATTACTTGTATTGGGATGCAGAATTACAAAATTAAACTTTTTTAGATACAGCAATAGCAGCCTTACAACCCAAAGAAATAAAACTCGAAAGAATAGAGTAGCCTGGTGTTTTTTCTGCATCATGAGCAATCCCAATATCATGGTGTTCAAGCTCATCCTTTTCAAATTTTTTAATCGTAGAGCGAAGTTTTTTTTGATCGTCTTTTAATAATTTGGATTGTTTTTTATAATGTTCACCAATTACTCTTTCAACTGCTACTGTACAAGCCATTGCAGCTTTTTCTCCCATTATAGCTGTAGAAGCACCAAGAGCAAATCCAGCAATATTCCAAAGTGGTAATAGAGCTGTTGGCCTTACCCTATAATTGATAATTAATTTTTCAAAGGTTTCTATATGCTCTTGTTCTTGGTCAGCCATGTGTTGAATTGTTTTACCAATCTTTGAATTTTTTCCAAAAATAAATATTTGGCCATCATAAATTCTTGTAGCCCCATATTCTCCAGCATGATCAACTCTAATAATTTCCTCTAATATATTTTTATTAGTTTTTGAACTAGACTTATATTTTTTTTTACTAGTATTGCTTTTTTTACTTTTCATAATAATTCTTCATAACAAATATAGTATTAAAAAATATAATAAACAATAGTAGTATTAAATTTATTGTTGCAGCTGAAAAACCAAATATTTGCCAATTAATTGTAGCACAATCTACAATTGGTTGATTGATAATCTGTTCTTTTAATTTATCCACTGAAGACAATTTTTCTAAAGAATTTGAACAACCCTGAGGTCCTTTAAAAATATTTTTTTCAATTCCAACGTGCCAAATAGAATAAAACAATCCATAAACAATAGATATTTCAAATAAAATAAAAAGCATAATACTGTTATGTTTTTTTAGAAATAAGAAAATTGGATAAATAATTATTATAGAGTAATATGGATAGCGCTGATATAGGCACATTTTACAAGGTAATAGATTGTAAAAATATTCAGCTATTAGAGCAATAAAAATAGCTATTATACTTATAGCAAAGACAATAACTCCCCAATTTCTATAAATTATATTCATAAATATTTAATTAAAACAAAACTGCCAATTAATAAAATAAAAAATATTATTGCTAGTAAGTTAAAATATTGATCTATTAATTTCTTTATATTCTCACCAAATAATTTTAATAATCCGGCCAATAAAAAAAATCTTAAACCTCTTGCAACAAATGCTACCAATATGAATGTAATAAAATTTAAACCAAATAAACCACTTGAAATAGTAATTAGTTTAAATGGAAAAGGAGTAAAACCTGCGCCTAAGACAATCCAAAAACCATATTCATTATAACTATTTTCAAAATTCGTAAATTGATTATCCAAACCATAGTAATTGACAATTAATATACCAATAGAATTATAAAAGAAAAAACCTATCAAATATCCTAGAGCTCCTCCTAAAACAGAGCTAACAGTACAAATAAAAGCATATGTCCAAGCTTTGGCTGTTTTTGCAATAACCATTGGAATTAAAATGATATCTGGCGGAATTGGAAAAAAAGAACTTTCAGTAAAAGAAATTATTGAGAGAAACCAAGAAGCTTTTGGATGTTCAGATTTTTTTAATGTCCATTCGTAAA